>CAVDKC010000099.1:0-10058 GCA_963609615.1 Oribacterium sp. | reverse complement strand
CTTTCTTCATCTCCTCCAGGAGATATTCGCCTGTCAGGTTGCCGTAGTCCTCGCCACCGCCTTCAGCCTTGGGCTTGCCTGTCTCTATGTCGAAAGGCATGCTCCAGTGCCACTGCTCCTTGTTTTCCTCGGCAGGCGCATATCCCTTGCCTTTCTCGGTGTGGATGTGGATAACGATAGGGTGATCGATGCCCTTTACCTTCTGGAAGGTCTTGATGAGGGTTTCCACATCGTTGCCGTCGGCTACATATATATAGTCTAGGCCCATGGCACGGAAGAGGTTGCATTCTGCCTCACCGTTAGTATCACGGAGGAGGGCGAGGTTCTTGTAGAGGCCGCCATGGTTTTCGGCGATACTCATCTCGTTGTCGTTTACCACGATGATGATGCCTGTGCCCAGTTCGCCTGCCTCATCGAGACCTTCGAGTGCCTCGCCGCCGCTCAGAGAGCCGTCACCGATTACTGCCACAATGTTCTCTGTGGTGCCCTTGATGTCGCGAGCCTTCTGAAGACCGGTGGCAAGGGAGATGGAGGTAGAGGTATGGCCTAGCTCAAACTGGTCGTACTCGGGAGATTCTGCAGGACTGCTGTAACCCGAAATCTCCTGAAAGCGGGAGTTGTCATAATAGCCGAATGCACGACCTGTCAACATCTTGTGTGGATAACTCTGGTGAGACACGTCGAAGATGAACTTATCCTCTGGGCTGTTAAACACATAATGCATGGCGATGGTAGTCTCCACGATACCGAGGTTAGGGCCTACGTGACCACCGATGTTGCTGTCACGGTTTAAGATACCATCACGGATTTCTTTTGCCAATTCGTGGAGCTGCTTCATGGTGAGCACCTTCACGTCTTTAGGCGATTGAATGTTCTGTAAATACATAGCCTTTTTATCTTTAATTGTTTCTGGTTGCAAAGGTACTACTTTTCTCCTTATACCTCATTATATATATTACAGATAGATAGAACGGATTTACAGAAATATGACTTAATTTGGATATCTTTTTAGGTGTTACCTTCTGATGCAGACTTATAGTTTCAAGAGCTTGGCAAATTCCCAAACCACGATACCTGCCGTAACGCTGACATTCAGCGAATGCTTGGTGCCAAATTGCGGAATCTCCAGGCAGCCGTCGCTCATGTCTACGATATTTTGCTTTACGCCTTTTACCTCATTACCGAAGATGACTGCGTAGCCGTTGGGGAGTGAAGAGTGAAGAGTGAAGAGTGAAGAATTCTCTTGTTTCTCTCTTGTTTCCTTTTGATTAAATAGCAGATTATGAGCCTCGGGCAAGTCCTGGAGCTTGGTGGAACCTTCCACCTGCTCGATACTATATACGAAATAGCCCTTCTGCTTCAGCTTTTTCACGGCCTCTTCCGTGCTTTTGAAGTATTCCCAGTCTACACTGTCCTCTCCGCCCAGTGCCGTCTTGTGGATTTCTGCATTAGGGGGAGTGGCAGTAATACCACAGAGGTATACTGCCTCCACACGGAATGCATCGCAAGATCGGAATACGCTTCCCACATTATATAATGACCGCACATCGTCGAGGACTACTATCAGAGGCAATTTTTCTGCCTCCTTGAACTCCTCCAGAGAGAGGCGATTCATCTCTATCGTTCTTAACTTACGCATTGCCTTCTGCTTCCTTTGTCTTATACGCTAAGGCATACATGCGGATTTGCTTGATCATAGCCAAGAGACCATTGCTGCGTGTAGGGCTAAGGTGGTCTTTCAGACCAATCTCCTCTACGAAGTAAAGGTCTGCGTCCATAATCTCTGATGGGGTATGACCGCTCAGGATACGAATCAATAGTGCAATGATACCCTTCACGATGAGGGCATCGCTATCTGCTGTAAAAGCAAGCTTGCCATCTACATAGTCGCACTGCAACCATACGCGGCTCTGACAGCCGTCGATTAGGTTTTGTTCATTCTTATATTTCTCGTCGAGAGGCTTCAGCTCGTTGCCCAAGTCGATGAGCATCTGATATTTGTCCATCCAATCGGTGAAGTCCTGGAATTCCTCTACGACTTCATCTTGCAATTCATTGATTGTTGCCATTTCTAGTATTGTTGTTTTGGGGATTTCCCCAAATTATTATTTGATTTCCTTTATCTCGTTTACTGTAATGAGCTTGTAGAGCTTATCGTTCGGTCTCACCTTGTCTGGTACGGGGATAGACACTCTCCAGCCTTGCTCGGCGGTCTCCACAGGCTTCAGGTCGTAGCGAATTTCGTCGGCATGGAGATACATCACTCCAGTGGTGTTGCCCGTGATGAGGAGTTTCTCACCCTTGTCGAAGCTGGTAGCTTCCACTGCCACCTCTGCCACGCCAAGTTTGGAGAAGTACTTTGTCACCTTGCCCACGAGCACCTTTTTCTCGGTGGCCACCGAACCATAGTGCTTGTTCCACTCACCAAGGGTTTGTCCCTGGTAGTATCCGTCCCAGAAACCGCGGTTGAAGACGGTGGCGAGTCGCTCGTCCCAGGCATCCTTTTTCTCCTCGGTGAAGGTGCCTTCGATTACGGAAGCTATCGCCTCTTTGTAGCACTTTACTACGGTGTAGACATATTCGGGACCACGGGCGCGCCCCTCAATCTTGAATACACGTACACCGGCATTCATCATGCGGTCGATGAAGCGGATGGTCTTCAGGTCTTTGGGACTCATTACATACTTATTGTCTATTTCCAACTGGTTGCCTGTCTCGTTGTCAGTGACAGTATAGCTGCGACGGCAAATCTGCACGCACTCACCACGGTTGGCAGAGCGGTTAACATTAGCAAGGCTCATGTAGCACTTACCCGAAATAGCCATGCACAAGGCTCCATGACAGAACATTTCGATGCGAACCTGCTTACCCATCGGCCCACAGATGTTCTGCTTTTCGATTTGTTCGTGGATATGCTTCACCTGATCCATGTTCAGTTCACGGGCCAAGACCGACACATCGGCAAAACGTGCATAAAACTTCAAAGCCTCAGTGTTGGAGATGTTAAGCTGGGTAGAGAGATGCACTTCTTCCCCAATCTCATTACAGTAGCTCATCACAGCCACATCGCTGGCGATGACGGCAGAGATGCCAGCCTCCTTGGCTGCATCGATGATTTCCCGCATCGTCTCGATGTCATTGTCGTAAATCACCGTATTCACGGTGAGGTAAGTCTTGATACCGTGCTCATTGCAGGTGACGGCAATCTCGCGCAGGTCGTCAATCGTGAAATGGTTAGCTGAGTGCGAACGCATGTTCAGCTTACCGATGCCGAAGTATACGGAGTCGGCACCAGCCTGGATGGCTGCAGCTAGGGATTCTCTGGAACCCACGGGGGCCATCACCTCAAATTCGTTAATATTTGTATTCATGAATGCAATTTTAGAAGGGTTTGGCATGAACACATTTCATGTTCTTTTCCAACTGTTGGGTAGAGCTGGCTCCCACCAATACACTGGTGACGCCTTTCTGCTCCAATATCCAGGCAAGGGCCATTTCGGCAAGGGTTTCGCCCCGTTCGCCAGCCTGTTGGTTCCACAGCTTCAGTTCCTCCAGAAGCTCGGGTGTCAGGGCACTGTGCTTCAAGAAGTGTTCCTTTGCCATGCGGCTGTCGGCTGGGATTCCGTCCAGGTAGCGGTCGGTGAGCAGACCCTGTGCCAGAGGGGAGAAGGAGATGAATCCGATGCCGTTCTCGGCACAGTAGTCGAGGATGCCCTCCTCCTGTGGCGTGCGGTCGAGCATGTTGAGCCTGCCTTGGTAGATGAGCAGAGGTACGTCTCGCTCTCTCAGGTACTTGTCTGCAATTTTCAGTGCCTCTAGCGGCCAACGGCTGATGCCGAGGTAGAGGGCCTTGCCTCGCTTAACGATATCTACCATCGCCTGGAGGGTTTCCTCTAGTGGGGTGCTTGGGTCGTAGCGGTGACTATAAAAAAGGTCTACGTAGTCGAGGTGCATGCGCTTGAGGCTCTGGTCGAGGCTGGCCATCAGATATTTTCTGGAGCCCCAGTTGCCGTAAGGACCTTCCCACATGTCGTAGCCCGCCTTGGTGGAGATGAACAGTTCATCGCGATAGGGGCGGAAGTCATCGTCTATCAGTCTGCCCATAGTCTCCTCGGCACTGCCGTAGGGAGGCCCATAGTTGTTGGCGAGGTCGAAATGGGTGATTCCGTGGTCGAAGGCGTAGTGTGTGATGGCACGGCTTCGCTCGTAAGGATCCACTCCCCCGAAGTTGTGCCAGAATCCCAGACTAATCTTGGGAAGCAGGATGCCGCTCTTGCCGCATCTTCTGTAGAGTGCCTCTGCGTCATCGTAGCGATGGGCATCGGCTGTATAGATTCCTTTTAAATCCATGGTGTCTTCTGAAATTTCTGAATGTTTGTCCTGTTTGTCTCTAGCGGACTGTCGCCAAGAGGTTTCCCGAGGGCAAAGGTACTAATATTTTTGTGAATTACCTCGCTTATCTTTCTTTTTATGAAAAAATGGAGTAGCGATATAAAAACAATTTGGGTGCAAAGTTAGGCAAAAAAAATGAAGTTCACAAGTTTATGGAGCACAAACTTGTGAACTTCTGTGATATTATTTCTAATTGTCGCTAGAGGTATTGTCAGCCACAATCTGTGGACCTCTTACCTTGTCCTTCATGCTGATACCTTTCTGGATTTCGATATTCACACCATCGCTCAATCCTGTGGTTACCTGTCGGCGCTCATAGCTCTTCTTGTCATTACTGCCCTTGATGACATATACGAAGGTGCTGTCGCCGCTAAACTCGATGGCACTCTCTGGTACAGTAAGTACCTTCAGTGCCTTTGCCAATACAATCTCGGCATTGGCACTATAGCCTGAGCGAATCTTGCCTCCCTTTACCGAGCGAACGGCCGCCTTTACCTCAAACTGGTTGGCACCGTTGTTTTCCACAGCCTTTGGAGATATATATTCCAAGTCGGCATCAAACTTGAGGTCTTGCATCGCACCGATGGTTATCTTCATTGGCATGCCTACAACAAGATTGCCCACCTCGGTCTCGTCGATGTTGCCACGGAAGATGAGGTCGTTCATGTTGGCCACACTGGCGATGGTGGTGCCATCATTGAAGGTGTTGGCGAGAATCACCGAGTTGCCCACCTTTACAGGGATATCGAGGATGATGCCCGAAATGGTAGAACGGATGAGGGTAGAGGATGCACTGGCGTTGCTCTTCGACACACCATCGCGCACCACTTCGAGAGCATCTTCGGCAGCAGTCACTTCTTCCTTGGCTTGCTTCAGAGCCTGTTTCACTTTGTCAAACTCGTCGGCACTTACCAACTGTTTCTTGTAGAGTTGTTCCTCGCGTCCATAGTCTACCTGCGCTTGCTTCAGATTGATGCTTGCCAAACGCACACGGGCCTGGGCACTGCTCAGCTGGCTCATGTCGGGTATCACCTTTACCTTGGCAATGACTTCGCCTGCCTGTACGTAGTCGCCTGCCTGCTTGCATATCTCGGTGATGATACCGCTAATCTGAGGCTTTACGTTCACCTCGTTGCGAGGCTCAATCTTTCCTGTAATAACGGTGGTCTTCAATACATCAGCCGTTTTAGGGGTAAGCTCTTGATACTCCACAGGCTTAGGCTGTGACTTCTTGTAGAGGAACACGAAGGTTCCGATGAAAATCAAGGCGACAATCGCCGCAACAATCAACTTGGAATACTTTTTCATATCTTAAGTTTAAGTGAAGAGTGTAGAACGAAGCGTGAACATTTTACTGCCTTACTTTCGTTTTCCATTCTTATGAAGTAATTTATGTTAGGAGTTCAAAGTACAAGTGAATTCTTCCCTCTTCGTTCATCCCTCCTATTCGTCTCTCATCGCATCTACAGGCTTTATGCTCATGGCTCGCCAGGCTGGGGCAAGTCCTGCCAATCCGCCAAGGATTCCTATCAGGACTGCCGAGAATATAGCCGTCCAGAAGTCGACTTGGAAATGGGCGGCGACAATGCCGTCTGTGGTGTAGCCTACCTCTAACATTTGCAGTATGAGGACACCGAAGAGGATACCGCTCATGCCTGCCACCAAGGTAAGGATGACACTCTCGGAGATGATTTGCGAGAGTATCATCTTAGGTGTCGCCCCGATGGCACGGCGTATGCCTATCTCGGTAGTGCGCTCCTTCACGGTAACCATCATGATATTGCTCACGCCTATGGCTCCTGCCAGGAGCGTACCGATACCTACGAGCCAGATAAGGAAGTTGACTCCCTTGAACAGGTTGTCGAGCATTTGGAAGAGTACCTCGGTGTTGAACACCATCAGTCCCTTCTCGTCTGTAGGGTCGATGGCGTGTGCCCTTGCCACAGCTTCCCTCATGCGTTGGGTGATGCTGCTCATCACGATTCCTGGCTTGCCGGTTGTGGCGATGATGTCTACGGCGTTGCCCCTGTTATAGGCTGCGCGCAGTACAGACTGGGGTAGGGTGATGGTCTCCTCGGCACGTCCGCCAAAGTTGACACCATTGCCCGACCGGTAGTCTACGCCCACGACGGTATAGTAGGTAGAGTCTACCCTAATGCTCTTGCCGCAAGGGTCTCCGCCTCCGGGGAAGAGATTGGTGTATATCTGCTTGCCTATGACGCAAACCTTGCGTTGTTCCTTGACATCCATCTCGTTGATGTATCTGCCATAGAAAAGTTTGGGCACGAAAACCTTGGCATAGTCGGGGTTGACTCCCTGCGTACTGCCGCTGAAAGTTTTGTCGCCATACACTAAGGTCTTTCGCCCGCTGAAGAGCAGGGGAGTGATGACATCCAGTTCGGGAATGCGTTGGCGTAGTCTTTCCATGTCGCTCAGTTCCATGTCCCATGAGCGTCCCTTGTTGAATCCCTTGTAAGGCTTGGTAGTGTTCTGTGCCCACATGATGGCTGTATTGGTGGCGAAACCGGCAAAGTTGTTTTGTAGTTTCTCTTTTATACCCTGTCCACCCCCCATCAGGGCGATGAGCATGAATACGCCCCAAAACACGCCGAAGCCTGTCAATAGACTGCGGCTCTTGTTCCTAGTGATGGTGTCGAGTATTTCCTTGTATGTATCTAGGTCAAATCTCATAGTTATATATGATAAAGAATCAATATTCTACACTTAACATTCAACATTACTCTGCCCTCAGTGCCTCTATCGGTCTTATCCTTGCAGCCTTGATGGCTGGGATGAGGCCAGCGATGGTGCCTGCGATAACGATGGTGATGGTGGCTCCGATGCATGTGCCTATGCCTACTGTGGGGTTCACAAACATGGCGGCCTTGAAGAGTCCTGTGTCTACCATGGTGTGCCCGATTGTGGCATCCATGACCTCGTTGGCAACCACCCCGAGCACCATGCCGATGTATCCGAAGAAAGAGGTCATGATGATGCTCTCGGTGATGATGAGTTTCAGTATCGACCAGGGTTTGGCACCTATAGCCTTGCGTACCCCAAACTCGCGGGTGCGTTCCTTTACGGTGATGAGCATGATGTTGCTTACGCCCACGATACCGCTCAGCAGGGTAAATAAGCCCACTATCCATAGGGCGGTCTGTATGATGGCGATGCCTTGGTTCATCTCAATGTTGTCCAGGTATCTGTTCCAAAGCCATATACTCCGCTCGTCATCGGGAGCAGCTTGGTGGTTCTTGTTGAGGCTGGCACGATAGTTCTTCTCGAAGTTCTGGTTGTCTTCCTTGGTCTTCAGGTTTTTCAGGGTGAACTCAATGGTTCCTGCTTCATCGCCCTTGCCATAGATGGTCTTCACGGTGGTGAAGGCAGTGAAAGCCTCGGTGTTCTGTCGGGATTCGTCTCCTTTGTAAATGCCCACCACCTTGAATGCCATGTCGCTTATCTTGACGGTTTTGCCTACAAGCGACCTGTAGTCTTTGGCTAGTTCCTTGGCCTGGCTCTTGCTGAGTACGATGGATTTGCGACGTTCTTTCAGATCCAGGGTATTGATGAACCTGCCTGCCGACATCTCCGTCTTGTCTATCTTGACATGTGAGGGATATACACCAGTAAGTGTCTGGGCAGCAATGTAGTTGTCTCCGTATGTGATGTTGATGCCCGACTGTTCCAGTTGGCCTCCCACGTCATTCACATAATTGGCATAAGTATGGGCAGTGATGGTCATGTCTTTGTCGTTGAGGTCGATGGTACGCCCTTCTTTCAGACCGCTGTATGCCTTGGAGGTTCTCCCGCCGAACGCCAGCATGGAGTTGGCGAGGAACCGTTCGTGTTGTTCCAGCTGGGCATTGATGAGTCCGTTGCCGGCTCCCAACAGGAATATCAGCATGAAGATACCCCATGCCACGGCGAATCCTGTTAGTGATGTGCGCAATTTGTTGCGCTTCGACGTGCTCCAGATTTCGGAGAGAAGTGAAGAGTGTAGAGTGAAGGGTGAAGAATTCATTTGCATAATATATTATAATTTTCGTAAAGTCGAAGAGAATATAAGAGAAAGACATTTGGAATCTTCTCTCTTCACTCTTCGTTCTTCACTTATTTCACGTAATCCTTAGATACGAGATGGTGGTCGTAGTTCTCTTCGATGCTACTGATGAGGCCGTCTTTGATGTGTATCACTTTGTCGGTCTCGTTTGCGACACCGCTCTCGTGGGTTACTACTACGATGGTCATGCTTTCTTTCTCGTGCAGTTCCTTGAGCAGGTCCATCACCTCCACGCTCGTCTTTGAGTCGAGCGCACCTGTTGGTTCGTCGGCGAGGATAATCTCGGGCTTGGTGATGAGGGCGCGGGCAATGGCGACACGCTGTTTCTGTCCGCCCGACATTTCGTTGGGGTAGTGGTTCGCCCATTGCTTCAGTCCCAACTTGTCGAGATATTCCATCGCCATCTCATGACGCTTCTTGCGGCTTACGCCTTGATAGAACAGGGGTAACTCCACATTTTCTACGGCGGTCTTAAACGAGATGAGGTTGAACGATTGAAAGATGAAGCCAATCATCTTGTTGCGGTATTCTGCAGCACGAGTCTCCGAGAGGTCTTTTATCAAGACATCGTTGAGGCAATATTCGCCCGTGTCATAGTTGTCGAGAATGCCCAGTATATTTAATAAGGTAGACTTGCCAGACCCGGATGCACCCATGATACTGACAAACTCGCCTCGCTCGATGTCGAGGTCGATACCTTTCAGTACGTGGAGTGGCTGTGCGCCCTGGTAGGTCTTGTTGATGTCTTTTAGATGTATCAGTGACATATATTATTTTGATTAGAATTATAAGCCTTAGACGCTTGCAACCTTTCAAAGGTTGCAAGCTGACGATTTTTTTTCTTAGGCGTTAAAACACACATTATTATATCTATATGTAGCCTTCGCACACACAGTATGTAATCCAAGAGTGTTAGCAGCTTCATTGATGCTTAACAGAGAGCCCCTTCTGTTGTTGCAAAACAAAGTTTCGACAGAGAATCTATTGTATATTCTCTGCCGAAATATTTACACACTATTTGCAAGCAGGCTATGCCGCATTGCATAGAATCATGCTGACGCGTAATCGCTATTTTCCTATTTACCATTTTTTACATTCTATCACGTTGTTCCTTACCCGCTCCACTTCCTTCATATCTTGCTTTTTTTGATGTTTTTCTCCAATTCTTCTTTCACTTCATCAATGGTGATGTCGAGCAGTTGCATTTGTCGTGCCAGTTCGGGCAGTCGTTCTTTCATAAACTCCTTCTTGCGGGTCTTCTTGATTTGCTTCTTGGCACCAGCCGAAACGAAGTAGCCCAAGCCTCGCTTGTTGTAGATGATACCTTCGCTTGCCAGTAGGTCGTATGACTTTACGGTAGTGTTGGCGTTTACTTCCAGGAGTACGGCATACTCTCTGACGCTTGGTATTCGCTCGTCTTCCTTGTATTTGCCTGCAAGAATCTCGTCGCAGATACGTTCGGCTATCTGGATGTATATTGCTTTGTCATTGCTGAAATTCATAAGCTTCCTGTTTTAAAAAAGTTTTGTGAAAATACCGATAGGCATGAGCCTTAGAGGTTGATCCACTTGTTGCTGATTACTTGCATACGGCAGAAAATCTTGTA
>CAVDKC010000098.1:0-10222 GCA_963609615.1 Oribacterium sp. | reverse complement strand
AGCAGCACCGTCATTACTATGTTCCTTTTCTTTTTCATCTTCTTGTGTCCTTTTGGCATTATAAAGGCAAGTGCCGTGCCAAAAGAATACATTTCCTGATAATCAACGATTTAGCATAAGTTCCTCCCAACAAGCACTGTCCAATAATTAGACACAGCCGTCTAATTATTGGACATGCCATCCGCTGAAGATTCACTTTTCCACGGAAAAGTTTGGTGCTTATCCATAAAAAGCGTATCTTTGCGACGGAAATAAAGTCAAAAACTATATGTCAACAGAAGAGTAGCATTGGTGTAATATGGCATTCGAAGCAGAAATCAAGGAATATGAAACATTGAGGCAGAAGTATCAAGCCTCGATTATCAACAAGATGGACAGGGAAGAGTACATAAAATATAACGAGGTACTCTTCTCCACCCATTCGTGCGCCATCGAGGGCAACTCTTTCTCCGTGGACGATACGCGTGAACTGAAGGAGAAGGGACTGGGGATGATACCTACCGGCAAGACCCTGTTTGAGGCTTTCGAGATGCTCGACCATTTCGAGGCATACGAATATACGGTACAACACATGCAGCATCCGCTTGACGAGGAGCTACTGAAGGAAATCAACAAGCGGGTAACCCGGCACACCCTTTCCTATCGCTCACCCGATGCCGTGCCTGGCGAATACACCACTACCGATATGGCAGCTGGAGACACTGTGTTTGGCGACCATGAGGAACTTGTCGCAAGAGTTCCCAAGCTATTGGATTCTACGGAAAGAGCCATCCGTGCGGCTTCAAAGGAAGCAGAGCGACAGCATGCTCCTCACCCGATGGTCTTGGCGGCCCGCTTCCACGGCTTCTACGAATATCTCCATCCTTTCCGTGACGGGAACGGCAGGACGGGACGCCTCGTCAGCAACTATATTCTCCTTCGCTTAGGGCATCCCCTTGTCATTATCCCGTCAGACTGCAGGCAAGAATACATTGCAGCCCTTCGCATGATTCGCACGGAAGGCACAGACGAACATCTCATACGTTTCTTCTTCAAGATGGCGATGCAGAGGATGCAGGAGGAAATCAGGCAGAAAGAGGCAAACACCAAGCGGTTTATAACTTTCCTCTTTTAAACGGTAAAAGCGTACCAGCGGCTTCCCCGTTTGGTTCGCTGAGCAACAGCATCACCTTCCTGTCTGCGTCTTTTTGTCTGCTACATACATGCCGAGCAAGATGCAGGCGGCACCCGCCAGGAAATAAGGCGTAATCTTTTCGCCCAGCACCCACGAGGCGAAAATCATCGTGGTGATAGGATTGAAATACACCCAGTTGGTAGCCTTCACTGCGCCCAACTTGGAGATGCACCAGTTCCACGTAAGGAAGCAAACCATCGAGGCAAGACAACCGAGAAAGAGCAAGTTGCCTATCACCTGTGGCTTGGAGAAAATCTCCACCGGCGGCAAATCGGGCACGAAGAGATAATAAGGCAGGATGGTGAGCACCCCATAGAAGAAGACCTTGCGAGTGATGAATGCAGCCGAATAGCTATCCGTCACCGATTTCATCAGAAGCGAATACACTGCCCAGCACATACATGCCGTGAACGCCAAGGCATCGCCTACAGGCGACAGATGGAGCACAAACCTACCGTTCAGCACCACGATAATCATACCCACAAAGGCCAGCAACGACCCCAACAACTGAATACCATTGATGCGGGAACTATGCCGATAGACGAGCCTGACCAACAAGGTGGCAAAGAGCGGACAGGAGCACACGATGAGCGAGGTATTGGTAGTGGTGGTATAATTCATCGACTCATTTTCGCTCATGAAATAGAGCGATCCACCCGTGATGCCGAGCAATGCCATCTTGGCCTCATCCTTCCACGAGTCGGAAAAGAGGCGGCGATGATTGAAGCCCAGCATCAAGACGTAAGCGATGATGAAACGCAGGGTGAAAATCTGCGCAGGGGTAAGCCCATTGAGCATCAACACCTTGGTAGACACAAAGGTAGTACCCCATATCGCTACCGTTATGAAGGCTACCAGATGGTAGAAGAAGTTACTATTCGTTTTCATACTGCAAAAGTAAGACTTTTTGGCGGAATAAGCAAACTTTTTGCTTGTTCCCTACCCTTTATGGAATATTTTTGCTATTTTTGCAGAAACAAACAAGCATAGACATGATATTCCGTCACATCACCCAAGAGTTATTACAAGTTACTGGCATACCCGAAACGATGAACAATCCTTTCGATTACGAGCCTCATCCTCTTTGCATCGAAGTTTGCAAAGAGCTGCAAAGCCAGCTGCAAAGACTAGAAGACTGGCGAGAGGAAATCGAGGATGGGAAAATGTTTGGGGTGCTCATCGTGGAAAAGCCGTTGACTGAAGAGAACGCTGACGGGAAATCGCAGATAGGATATCTGGCAGCCTACAGCGGTCAGATAGGCGGACGAAGCGACTGGCAAGACTTCGTTCCTGCCGTTTTCGACTATCTGCAACCCGATGGTTACTTCAAAACCCACGAGGCGGAGATAACCCACATCAACCATAGCATCTCCCTGCTAAAGGGCGACGAACGAATGCAGAAAGCAAGGGTTCTTATCGCCCAACTACAGCAAGAGCGCAGTCAGGTTATCCTCCGATACCAGGAGCGCATAAAGGAGGCGAAAACCAAGCGGGACGCTCGCCGCCAGGAAGCCCTCCTAGACCCTGAGCATAAAGCTCTATCGACAGAGGAAGAGGCAGCGATGACCAAGGAGAGCCAATATATGAAGGCAGAATTGCGCCGCCTCAAGAAATCACTGTCTGAGAAAACGTCGCTCGAAACGGAATATGCCGCCTTTCAGGAGAACATCCTCCATCTGAAACAATTACGAAAGACGCTATCCGACACCCTACAGCAATGGCTGTTCTCACAATTCAGAATGCTCAACTATCGAGGAGAGCGTGAAGACTTGCTGGAAATTTTCCAGATGATGCCACCTGCCGGCAGCGGCGAATGTTGCGAACCCAAACTCTTGCAGTATGCTTACGAACATGGCTACCAACCGCTACAGATGGCGATGTTCTGGTGGGGCAAAAGCCCGAGGGAGGAAATACGTCACCATCTGCAATATTATCCTGCCTGCAATGGCAAATGCAAGCCGATACTGAAATGGATGCTACCCAATAGCATCTTCGAGACCTGCACCCGTCAGTCCGACATATATAACAAGGTGGAAACACTCTTCGAAGATCAGGAAATAGCCATCATCTGCAAACCAGAAGGTTTACTCTCCGTTCCTGGCAAGGATGCCTCACAGCCTTCGGTCTATGCCTTGATGCGCAAGAAGTTTCCCGAAACAGCTAGTCCTCTTATCGTGCACCGCTTGGATATGGCTACGAGCGGACTGATGATTATCGCCAAGACCGAGTTTGCCCATCATCGGTTGCAGCAGCAATTCCTGTTTCATCGGGTCAAGAAGAAATACATCGCCATCATTGGCTGCAAGGACCAAGAAGCCTGCGACAAGATGATGAAAGAAGTCTCATCGAACGAGGCAGCGGGGAAAGTTGCCCACAGCAAGAAACTGAGCCTCTCCCTCCCCTTGATGCCCGACTATCTGGACCGTCCACGCCAAATCGTCAATCATGAGCAGGGCAAGGAGGCTATCACGGAATACGAGGTACTGGAGCGCATCGACGACACCCATCTGCGCCTCGCCCTCTATCCCAAGACGGGCAGAACTCACCAGCTCCGTGTGCATTGCGCCCACCAGGATGGTCTGGACGCCCCTATCCTAGGCGACCCGCTATACGGCAATGAGCAGGCTTCCCGCCTCTATCTCCATGCCGAGGAGATTACCTTCGAGCATCCCCTGACGGGAGAGAAGATAACGATAACCAGAAAGGCTGACTTCTAAAAGAGAAGTCAGCCTTTCTTATATATTCGAAACCCCTATGCCTACACGAAGAACATGACTATGATCTGTGCGATGACCACCCTGACAAACATGCCGAGCGGATAGACCGTAGCGTAACTGATACTGGGCGTATCGCCTTCGAGCGTCTCGTTGGCATAAGTCAGTGCCATCGGATTCGCCATACTGCCGCAAAGGATGCCGCAGATGCTACCGAAGTCGTACTTCTTGGTCTTCAGGATAATCAGTCCGACGATGACTACAGGCACTACAGTGATAAGGAAGCCGATGCCTACCCACATCAAACCTTCAGGACGTACTACAGTCTCGAAGAACTGTCCGCCAGCCGACAAGCCAAGGCAGCCGAGATACAAGGCCAAACCTAGTTCGCGGAGCATCAAGCCCGCACTGCGGGTCATATAAGATATAAAATGTACGCGAGGCCCCAGGGCACCTATCAGGATACCCATCACGATGGGACCGCCAGCGATACCCAATCGCACAGGAGCCGACATGCCTGGAATGCTCAGCGGAATGGTTCCAATGGCCAGACCGAGGATGATACCCAGAAAGATGGCACCGAGGTTAGGCTCGTTGAGCGTCTTCACGGCATTACCCAAGAACTGCTCCACATGGTCGATGCTGGTAGGGTCACCCACCACCGTAAGGCGGTCGCCATACTGCAGGCGCAAGTCGTCGGTGGCAAGCAAGCGAATATCACCACGCAGCACTCTACTCACGTTCACACCATAAGTATTGCGCATCTGTAGACTTCCCAGTCGCTTGCCGTTCAGTCCGGGGCGAGTCACCACGATGATACGGCTCTCTACCTTGGCATCTATGGCATTCCAGTCTACCTTGTCACGGTTCCAGTCTTTGTCCACCTTCTTGCCAAAGAGGATCTGCATCGCCGAAACCTCATCCTTATTCGTCACCACGAGCACATTGTCGTTGGTATGAAGTACAGTATCTGCCTGCGGCACAATCACCTGGTCGCCACGCCACACACGGGAGATGATGAACTTACGGTGTGTCATCATCGTAATCTCGGCAATGGTATTGCCATTGAGGGCAGGGTTTACGATAACATACTGTCCGATGGAGGTATGGTCGTCATCGTCGTTCTTACGAATCTTCAAGTCCTCAGGCTTCACGAAGAGCTTGCGCAGCAGCATCATCGCCAGGATGACGCCCACCACTCCCAGTGGATAAGTCACGGCACAGCCCAATGCTGCTCCACCGCTAGGCAGGCCCAACTGCTGCAAGGCTTGCTGGGCAGCACCCAGTGCAGGGGTATTGGTAGTGGCACCACAGAGGATACCCATCATATCAGGCAAGCTGACTGGCAGCACGGCACACAATCCTAATGCAAAAAGTGTACCCACCAAGATAACCGCCAGTCCCCAGAGGTTGAGCGAGATACCCTCGCGGCGCATCGAACCAAAGAAGTTGGGGCCTACATAAAGTCCCAGTACATACACAAACATGGTGAGACCGAAACTCTCGGCAAACTCCAGCATGTTGGGGTCGATAGTCAGCCCGAAGTGACCGGCCACAATACCCACAAAGAAAACGAATGCGATACCTAGGGATATACCACGGAAATGAATCTTGCCAAGGGCAAGACCCAATGTACAAATCAGGGAAAGAACAACGATGCCTTGCACCGCCGAATGCACGTTGACTAAATTATCAAACCACATGATGCTTTTAATATGTATCTATTCCAGATAAATGTCCAATATGTCCAAAATCGGGTGCAAAGGTACACTTATTTGCGGATAAAACAAAACAAAAAAAGAAAAATAAAACTTACTTCAAAGTTTTTTAGTATCTTTGCAATCGCAAAATGAAATCAGAATGAAAGATATTTGTTGTATTGGTCACATTACTAAAGACAAGATTGTGACCCCCAATCGCACTGTATATATGGCTGGCGGCACCTCTTTTTATTTCGCATACGCCATCAACCAACTGCCCAAGGACGTGAGTTTCTCACTCGTTACGGCGATGGACCCTACCGAGAAAGAACCTGTGGAAAAGATGATCAAGGCAGGCATCGACGTAGCCTTGTGCCCTTCCCGCAATACTGTTTTCTTCGAGAATATCTATGGAGAGAACCCCAACGAACGCAAGCAGCGTGTGCTTGCCAAGGCAGACCCTTTCACAGTCTCCCAACTGGAGGATGTGGAAGCCAAGGTCTTTCACCTGGGCAGCCTCCTGAGCGATGACTTTTCGCCAGAATTCGTGGCCTACCTCGCCTCCAAGGGCAGGGTTTCTATCGACGTGCAGGGCTATCTGCGTGAGGTGAGAGACGAAAAAGTGTATGCCGTAGACTGGAAAGACAAGCTCAAGGTGCTCAAGAACACTTATTATCTCAAGGTCAACGAGATTGAGATGGAGACCATCACGGGGCTTAAAGTCCCCAAGGAGGCTGCCAAGCTCATCCATTCCTGGGGCGTTACCGAGGTAATCATCACTCTAGGCAGTGAGGGGTCGCTCATCTATGTAGACGACCAGTTCTACGAGATACCCGCCTACGCCCCTCATGAGGTAGTGGATGCCACGGGCTGCGGCGACACTTACTCGGCAGGCTACCTTTACAAGCGACTGCAAGGTGCCACTCCTACCGAGGCTGGCAAATTTGCAGCAGCCATGTGTACCATCAAACTGGAGCATAACGGTCCGTTCAACCGCTACATCGAAGACGTAATGGAGATTGCCCAATAATATGGAACAAACATCACCTATACAAGCATTATTACAGCAGCGCACGCTGCTCCAACTGGAG
Organism: Oribacterium sp.; assembly: GCA_963609615.1. Lineage (GTDB taxonomy): Bacteria > Bacteroidota > Bacteroidia > Bacteroidales > Bacteroidaceae > Prevotella. Next base: position 3,543 of record CAVDKC010000098.1, on the reverse strand, counting down.
TATTACACCGAGAAGGAAACCTTTCGCAAGCAGACCGAACAAATGGGCATGCAGCGAAAGGTGAAACGTGGCGATGCCTGGTACCCACTGAAAGTGGGAAAGAGCTTTTATAATTCACTGAACCAGATGGCCATCGAGGTGTTCCGCACCTCCGACCAAGACATCGAGCACAACTTTGAGTTCGGCCGCCCCGTCTTGTTCTTTAAGAGTGAAGAACCAAACAATCACTCTTCACTTAAGTACTTCTCCTTCACGGGAGTAGTAAGCTACGTAGACGGCGACCGTATGGTGATTACCGTACCCGACTCCGCCCCCTTGCTCGACTTGCAGCAGAGTACGGCTTCTATCGGCGTACAGCTCTCCTTCGATGAGACCAGTTATAAGTTGATGTTTGAGGCACTCGACAGGGTGATGAAGGCGAAGAACAACCGCCTGGCTTATCTCCGCGACCTTTTTTATTCTCACCAGAAGGTAGGCAAGTTCTCTTTCGAACCGATGAAGTTCCCTTGGCTCAACCCTACCCAGGAGCGTGCTGTCAACGAGGTGCTCTGGGCAAAGGATGTGGCCATCGTACACGGACCTCCAGGAACGGGCAAGACCACGACCCTCGTGGAAGCTATCAACGAGACGCTGATGCGAGAAAGCCAGGTGCTGGTTTGTGCACAGAGCAACATGGCAGTGGACTGGATTTCGGAAAAACTGGTAGACCGAGGCATCAACGTGCTGCGCATCGGCAACCCGACGAGGGTGAACGACAAAATGTTGGGCTTCACCTACGAACGACGTTTCGAGGGACATCCCGACTACCCGCAGCTCTGGGCCATCCGCAAAGCCATCCGTGAACTGCGCAAGAACCGCAAGCGGGGCAGCGAAAACTATCACCAGAAGATGGAACGGCTGAAGAGCCGTGCCGCCGAGATAGAGATACGCATCAACAGCGAACTGATGGGCGAGGCACGCGTCATCGCCTGCACCCTCGTAGGCTCTGCCCACAGATTACTGGAGGGCATGAAGTTTGGCACCTTGTTTATAGACGAGGCGGCACAGGCACTCGAAGCAGCCTGCTGGATTCCGATGCGAAGGGCATCGAGAGTCATCCTGGCTGGCGACCATTGCCAGTTGCCCCCTACCGTGAAGAGTATCGCTGCATTAAGGGCAGGACTGGGCAAGACGCTTATGGAGCGCATCGCCGAGAACAAGCCCGAGGTGGTAAACTTGCTGAAGATACAATATCGCATGAACGATGAGATTATGCGCTTCTCCAGCAACTGGTTTTACAAGGGTCAGGTGGAGAGTGCACCGCAGATAAAATATCGCAGCATCCTCGACTACGACCATCCCATCACGTGGATAGATACCAGCGACAAGGAGCCATCAGACACCATCGAGGAAAGTGAAGACTTGAACTTCAAGGAGCAGTTTGTGGGCGAGAGTTTCGGCCGCATCAACAAGGCGGAGGCCGAGCTGACCCTCCTTACCCTAGCCGAGTATTTCACGAAGATTGGCAAGCAACGGGTGCTGGAGGAGAGCATCGACGTGGGCATCATCTCGCCATATCGAGCACAGGTACAGTACCTCAAGAAGCTCATCAAGAAGTATGATTTCTTCAAGCCCTACCGCCGCTTGATAAGCGTGAATACGGTAGACGGATTCCAAGGCCAGGAGCGAGATGTTATTCTCATCTCCCTCGTCCGTTCCAACGATGAAGGGCAGATTGGCTTCCTCAAGGACCTGCGCCGCATGAACGTGGCGATGACGAGAGCGAGAATGAAGCTCATCATCCTCGGCAACAAGGATACGATGACCCTACATCCGTTCTATAAAGAACTTTGGGAGTATATCGAAAATTATTGGTGTGCGATAAAAAAATGAAAAGAAATACAGACCTCGACTGGATACGCGCCATCCTCATCCTGCTCATGATATTGATACACATCGTGAGCTTCGGTAATGCGTATCCTCATCTCAAGGCAGGCATCCTCTCCTTCATGATGCCTACCTTCCTCATCATCACGGGCTATCTCGTTAACATCGAGAAGACTCCTCGGCAGATGGGGCATTATCTGCTGTGCCTCGCCCTTCCCTACGTCATCATGGTGACAGGATTCTCCGTGCTCTCTTACTTCATGCCTGTGAGAGACCGTATTACCGAACTTTCCGTGAGCCAGATATGCGAGAGGATTTTTATCACCTCCATCGGTCCTTATTGGTTTATCCAGACGATGATAATCTGCGGAATACTCTATTACCTCGCTTTCTACGGAAAATTCCGGGGCAAATTACCCAAAGACCAAGCCGCAAACAGCACTTACAGGAGTCTGTTCTTCTTTGCCATCCTGCTGGCCATCGCCTCGCAACACCCGGCCCTTTCGCCAAGTGCCGCTGCCTATTACTTTTTCGGCATTGTGATTCGACAAAGCCATATCGAATGGAACAAGATGTTCCGTCCCGTCTTGTTGGCTCTTCCGCTATGGGCTTATCTTCTGAGCCGTGAAGACTGGTATGAGTGGGGCAGTCTGGCAGTACTGTTCTCCTGCTGGTGCTGCATATCCTCCCTGATGTGGATACGTAGCATGGGACACCGAGTCAAATTCAAAGGAACCCGCAAGATAAAAGACACCTTATTATATATAGGGCGCAACACACTGCCCATCTACCTCTTTCACCCCATCTTCACGATGGCAGCCAAGTATTATCACCCCCTCTTTGCCTGGGACAAGAGCGAAGTGGCGTTCGCCCTGTTTACCGTGCTGCTTTCCATTGCAGGCAGTCTGGCTATAGCCCGTCTGATGGAGAAAACCAAAGCAGCATACCTCTTCGGGAAAGGCAAAATATTGAGATAAAACTGTAAATATTTGCCAGTTAGAAGAAAAAAGAGTAATTTTGCAGCCATGAAGATAAAAGACAAGATACACAATCTGGATGCCAACCAGCGAGAGAAGTTGGGTGAAGTGGTGCGTTTCGGCATTGTGGGCGGACTGGCCACCGTGATGCAGTACATCGTTTACCTGGCAATGATGCCCACATTAAGCCATTTTCTACCAGGCATGGGCGACCATACGCAGGCTACCAGTGCCAATACCATCGCCTACATAGTGAGCTTCATCTTCAACTTTTGGGCGAGCACCCGCTACACCTTCAAGGTGAAGGCAAACGCCAAGCGAGGGGCTGGGTTCACCCTCTCCCATATAGTAAACTATTCGATGCAGACCCTCTGCCTCAACCTCTTTGTAGGACTCGGGCTTGCCAAACAATGGGCGATGATACCTACACTGTGCATCTGCATCCCCATCAACTTCGTACTGGTGAGATTCTTCCTCAAGAAATAGAGACATCTCCTAAGAAACAGATACATGAACAAGATTTTCCACATATTCAAGATTAAACGGGAGGAGAGATGGCTTGCATTGGGCATCTTCCTGTGTCTCGCCGTACTCAACGGTGTGGTGATAGCCCGTTTTGCCGATGCCTTTACCCTGATTACGGACGACTACTACAAGAACTTCATCCGCCACTTCTGCGTGTCGGGCTTCGACCCCCTCA
>CAVDKC010000097.1:0-10369 GCA_963609615.1 Oribacterium sp. | reverse complement strand
TTTGTGGTACCCAAGTCAATTCCAATTACTTTTCCCATAATTATATCTTTTTTTTATTTTTATCGTTGTTAATAATGTTATTTCTTCGCTAACCCTATTAACAAAGCATGTGCCAAGGGGAAAATGACGGAAAAGGCTGACAAGCTGGCAGAAATATATGACAAAAAGAAAGGAGCCAAGAGGCAGAGGGCGATATTTTTGTCGCACTTCTGCTTCTTGACTCCTGGTTATAGTCTCAAATGCCTTATATATAATAAGGTGTAAACGATTTCCAAATGGGGGAAGAGGGTTATTTGCTCTCTTTGGCAGCGAGTACCTCGCGTACCTTTGCCTCCAGCTCGTCTAGCAACTCGGGGTTGTCCTTGAGCATAGCTTTGCAAGCATCGGCCCCCTGCCCTAGCTTAGAACCTGCATAGCTATACCAGCTACCACTCTTCTCGATGATGTCGTTGGCTACACACAAGCCGAATACCTCACCGGAACGGCTGATGCCCTCGCCAAACATGATATCGAACTCAGCCTTGCGGAAAGGAGGAGCCACCTTGTTCTTCACCACCTTCACGCGCACCAGGTTGCCCACAATCTCGTCGCCGTCCTTGATGGGAGTAGCCTTGCGGATGTCCAGGCGAACGGAGGCGTAGAACTTCAGGGCGTTACCGCCTGTAGTAGTCTCTGGGTTGCCAAACATCACACCGATTTTCTCGCGCAACTGGTTGATGAAGATGCAGGTGGTGTTGGTCTTACTGATGGTAGAGGTGAGCTTGCGCAATGCCTGGCTCATCAGTCGAGCCTGGAGTCCTACTACGTTGTCGCCCATGTCACCCTCGATTTCTTTCTTAGGAGTCAAGGCTGCTACTGAGTCTACTACCACGATGTCGACGGCAGCTGAGCTAATGAGCTGGTCGGCAATCTGAAGTGCCTGTTCGCCGTTGTCGGGCTGTGAAATCCACAAGTTGTCTACATCTACGCCCAACTTGGCGGCATAGAAGCGGTCGAAGGCATGCTCTGCGTCGATAAAGGCTGCGATGCCGCCAGCCTTCTGAGCCTCTGCAATGGCATGGATGGCGAGGGTGGTCTTACCTGAAGACTCAGGACCGTAAATCTCGATGATGCGTCCCTTAGGGTAACCGCCTACGCCGAGGGCGCTGTCGAGAGCGATACTACCTGTAGGTATCACCTCGATGTTTTCTACGTGCTCGTCGCCAAGCTTCATGATAGAGCCCTTGCCGAAGTCTTTTTCAATCTTCGCCATGGCTGCCTGAAGGGCTTTCAGCTTGCCCTCGTTGGGATTTAATGTTCCCTCCTTTATTTCTTTAGCCATATCTTTATGCCTATGTTTAATGTTGAATGTTAAATGTTAAGTTGGGCTTGCGCCGTTATTTGATTTCGTCAGCAGAGATGCCTAGTGCATTCATCAGGGAATAGCCAAGTATCTCTTGGCGGAAGTTGCCGCCAGGAAGTGGTTGCATGGCAAAGAGCGTGATGCGCTTGTCGTCATCGTCTAGCTTGCGAAGCATATCGCGTAACTCGTCGTAGGCGTTGCCATCTTCAGAGTTAGGGATAATCATCACTCGCTTCACCTCCTTGGCATTGCAAACGGTGCGAGCTACATCTAGGAGAAATTCGTCTTTGCCCACCAAACTTTCTTCTGTAGGATAAGAGGAAATGATAAATTCGCCGAGTTTGCCATCCTTGAAGGCTTGAGCGTTCAAGTCCTTCTCATAGTTGGCAGGGTGGAAGTTCTTCATCGCCATCGATGTTTTGTCGTGGATAAGTACTACTTGCGTCTCGTGTTCCCCCTCGCGCAGTCCCCCGTCGAGAGCGATACATACAGCCCATTGCGCCATATCGGCAGATGGGATGCGGCGATTGATCATGCGCTCGAAGTTGACAGTGAGGTCGAAAGCCACACGGTCTATGTAGTCGGCATCGGCGATGATGACGTTCTCACTCCATTTTATGTTGTTGGTATCTAATGAATTCATGCTACAAAGATACGAAGAAAATTCGTAATAGTTGCAATCGAAAGGTATAAAATAACAAAAAAGACAATATTTCGTCGTTTCCTATTATGCCACAGCCTGTTTGTTTTCGTATTTCTTATGAAATGTGAACAGGCAGATGGCTCCAGCCAAAGCCATGGGCACACCGATGAGAGCTGGATAATTGTACCCCATTCCCATGGCTACAGGGATGCCTCCCAGGAATGCTCCCACGGCATTGCCTAGATTGAATGCCGCCTGAATGCAGCAACCGCCCAGCATTTCGCCTCCTTCGCTATGCTTCACGATGAGGAATTGTTCTGGTGAGCCGATGCCAAAGAGGCAGGCGCAACTGACGAACATCATGGCGGCAGATACCCATCCGTTGTGAGACAGGAAGAATGTGGACAGCAAGGCTGCCGCAGCCAAGAATTGGAGATAGTATGTGAATCTGCCTGGTTGTATCTTGTCAGCCAGGAAGGCACTTATCTGGTTGCCGACGACCATGCCCAGTCCTGCCAGAATCATCAGTATAGAGATGCTTGCAGCACTGAATCCGCCGTTCATCTGCAAGAGTGGAGATATATAGCTGAACCAGCAGAGGATGCCGCCATTGCCCAAGAATGTGGCACCGATGATGAGCCATGGGGCGAGGTTTCGCAAGAAGCGGAACTGTGCCTTCATGCCTTTGTTGGGCAAGGCTTCAAAGTTGGGTACCCACTTGTATATCATAAAGAGGCTGATGCATCCCAATGCCACCGACATCAGGAAGGGTGCTCGCCAAGATATGTTGTGGCTAAGGAACGTGCCTAGTGGTACCCCCATCAAGTTAGCTACAGGCATACCTGCGCACATCATGGCCACAGCCTTGGTTCCCTTTCCCTTCTTCGCCATTTTTACTGCCACGATGGTGGCTGTGCCGAAGTAGGCACCATGAGGCAGACCTTGGATGAATCGGGCACAGAGTAGCATCCAGTAGCTGGGGGATAGGGTGGCAATGATGGCACCTAAGGTGATGAGTGATGCAAGGAACAGGAGTATCTTCTTGGGGCGATACTTGTGCATCAATATCAACGAGAATGCTCCTGCGCATACGCCGAGGGCATAGACCGAGATGAGATGGCCTGCCTCAGGAATCGAAACGTTCATGTCGTGAGCGACATCCGTGATGATGCCCTCGATGATAAATTCTGCCATGCCGAGGGTGAAGGTACCCAGGGCCAGCGCAAATAGTCCTTTTTTCATGTCCTTATGAATACAGATTTTTACCTTAATATATAATGGTTGTATTTTCAAGGGGCAAAATTACAACAATTCTTGTAAATAACCAAATTATGTGGGGTGATTTGTCGTAGGGCGTTATGTTCCCGGAAAAATCGAATACCTCTTCGTAATACCTTTTTCTTTGTAAAAGTTTGGTGGTGTCATTTATTCCTCGTACCTTTGCAGACTGGATATAATTACGTCAATCAAAAGGAAACAAAATGGAATATATGTCTCAAGAAGGCTATGACGAGCTTGTAGCCGAACTAGAACACATGGTAAAGGTAGAACTCCCTGCCGTACGTGATGCCATCGCAGAGGCTCGCGACAAGGGAGACTTGAGTGAGAATTTTGAGTATCATGCCGCCAAGCGTGAGCAGGGCAGGCTGTTGGGGCGCATTAGCTTCAAGCAGAAGATTTTGGAGAACGCTCGTGTCATCGACAAGTCTCGCCTTCAGGTGGATACAGTGGGATTGCTGAGCAAGGTAAAGATTACCAATCTCGCCAACAAGTGCAGCATGACTTACACCATCGTAAATCCGCATGAGGCCGATTTGCATAGTGGCAAGATTTCTATCAAGTCGCCTATCGCCAAGGCTCTTCTGGGCAAGAAGGCGGGCGACGAGGTGATGGCTAAAGTGCCAGCGGGATTATTGAAGTTCCATATTGACAGTGTGGGGCTGTAAGAGTCTTTGCAAGAAAATTTAATAATATAATAAAATGACTACACTGACTATTTCGATTATTGTCGTTTTCGTGCTCGGCTATGCACTCATTGCCACCGAAAGCTTGACAAAGGTGAACAAGGCGGCTATTGCCTTGCTGATGCTTGTGGGGTGCTGGACACTCTACATGGTAGACCCTCTCCAGTATCTCCAACTGATGCACCCTGACTATACGGGTGGGGCGGCAGGTATGGTGGAACAGGTGACCGCCATTATCCAGGAGCACTTGGGTGATACTGCTACGACCCTCTTCTTTCTGATGGGAGCGATGACCATCGTGGAAATCGTAGACCAGAACGGTGGTTTCAACTGGGTACGCAAGGTGATGAAGACCAAGTCTAAGCGTGTGCTCCTTTGGCGTATCGCCTTCTTGACGTTTTTACTCTCTGCCATCCTCGACAATCTCACCACGAGTATAGTGATGATTATGATATTGAGAAAGCTCGTTACCGACCACAAGGACCGCATGGTCTATGCCTCGTTGGTGATTATCGCAGCCAATTCGGGTGGTGCCTTCTCTCCAATCGGCGACGTAACTACCATTATGCTTTGGAACAAGGGCTTGGTTACTGCTGCTGGTGTTATTGCCGAAATCCTTATTCCAAGTGTCGTCTCTATGGTTATTCCTGCCTTTATCCTCCAGACAATGCTCAAGGGTGAACTGGTGATGCCTGAGGCCTCTGCCAGTCAGAATGCTTCGGTGAGCGACTTTACCGAGGGGCAGCGTAAGGCAGTGTTCTGTCTTGGTGTAGGCGGTTTGATATTCGTGCCAATCTTCAAGAGTATCACTCATTTGCCTCCGTTCGTAGGCATCCTCTTGGTGCTCGGCGTGCTTTGGACAGCTACTGAGGTATTCTATCGTGGTTTGCATCGTGGGCAGGATGCCGAGGGAACCCAGAAGCGAGTTACCAAGTTGCTCTCTCGTGTGGATATGAGTACCATTCTCTTCTTCCTTGGTATCTTGATGGCTGTGGCTTGTTTGGCAGAGGTTGGCGTACTGACCGCTCTCGGACAGGGTTTGAACACTGTATTCGATGGCAACCACTATCTCGTTACGGGTATCATCGGTGTGCTCTCTAGTATCGTAGACAATGTGCCTTTGGTAGCTGGCTGTATGGGTATGTATCCTGTGGCTCCTACAGGCGATATGGCTGTGGATGGTATCTTCTGGCAACTCTTGGCTTACTGTGCAGGTGTAGGTGGTTCGATGCTCATCATCGGTAGTGCCGCAGGTGTCGTGGTGATGGGATTGGAGAAGATTACTTTCGGTTGGTACATGAAGCATATCTCTTGGATTGCCTTTGTGGGGTATCTTGCTGGTATCGTTTGCTACTGGGTTATCCGTACATTTCTTTTTGCTGTGTAATACACCTTATTAATATATTGGGGATATTCCCAGATTTAAATGCTGGCGTTGGCTCACACTTATATCAGTGTAGGTCAACGCCAGTACTCGTATAAGACTGCGTGCGGAGTGCATCCCCATATCTCGGTATTTTCGCAAACCATCATTTTTAGGTATTGTGTATTTTCGGGATTCTCTTTATCTTTGCACTCGAAAAGGAAGTGGGGTCTTCTAGGCAAGGAGATGCCCTATATAATAAAGATAACACGTAACTAAAAGTATATAGACAAATGAAATCAACAATTGTTATTTATGGCTCTTCCACTGGCTCATGCCAGTCGATAGCCGAGACCATCGCCTCTAAGCTAGGCGTGGAGGCAGTAGACGTGACAAGTATCTCTGATGATACCATCGCTAGTCATGACAATCTCATCCTGGGTACATCTACATGGGGCGCAGGCGAGATGCAGGACGACTGGTACGATGGCGTGAAGACTCTTAAGAGCGCAGGTTTGGCAGGCAAGACCGTTGCCCTCTTTGGTTGTGGCGACAGCGAGTCTTACCCTGATACTTTCTGCGGTGGCTTGAAGGAACTGAAGGATGCTGCAGCTGACGCTGGTGCCAATGTGCTCGACGGAGTGTCTACCGATGGCTATACCTTCGATGACAGCGAGGCTGTGGAGGATGGTAAGTTCGTAGGTCTCGCCCTCGACGATGTAAACGAGGATGACAAGACCGAGGAGCGCATCGACGCTTGGTTGGAGGCTATCAAGCCATCACTTTAATCTCAAAATTTTCGGATAGTATGCAGCAGGAATTGACTACGCCAATAGACTTGAAGGTTCTGATGAATCATATATATGAATATAAGAAAGGTGTGCGCCGCATGGTGCTCTATACCTTCAACAAGAAATATGAGTCTTTTGCCATAACAAGATTGAAACGTCAGAACATCGAGTATATCATTCAGCCAGTGGGCAACGACCGGCTGAACCTCTTCTTTGGCAAGCATGAATGTCTGGATGCTATCCGAATGATGGTAACCAAACCTCTGTGCCAACTTTCGCCCGAGGAGGACTTTATCCTCGGAGCGATGTTGGGGTACGATATTTGCGCACAATGCGAAAGATATTGTGAACGAAAGAAAAGAGCTTGCTAGTAGGAATGCTGGCAAGCTCTTTTTGGCTCGGGATTATTTTGCTGAATGTTTTTTTATGTGTATCTTTGCAAGCGCAAAAAAACAAAAATGATGAAGAAAAAGACTTGGAGAAAACAACATAAGTGGCTGGGGCTGGGTATGGGAATATTCATGCTCCTTTTTTGCGTGTCGGGTATTTTGCTCAATCACCGTCCGCTCATCAGGGATGTGAATGTGAGCAGGAGATACCTGCCTGGTCGCTACGAGTTTCATGACTGGAACGGAGGATTGCTGAGGGGAACGCTCGACCTCGACAAACTGACTCCAGTTGATTCCCGGGTTGTTCATCGCTTGTTGCTCTATGGCAATGGAGGCATTTGGCTTACCGATTCCAGAGGCTCCAGTTTTCGGGACTTCAACCAAGGGCTGCCTGAGGGCGCAGATAATCGGCAGATAAGAAATGTCGTGGCAAATGGCAAGGATGTCTTTGCCGTCTCGCCTTTCGGCTTGTATCATGTTGGTGCACATGGGACTTGGCATGAGGTAAAGATACCGATGGGAGAAGACGAGAAACTCACGGATGTAGCCTTCCATGGTGATACCCTGGTGGTTCTGAGCCGTTCCTTTGTCTATACGGCTTCTCCTCCTTATGCGACATTCCGACGTATTCAGATCCACGCACCTGTCGGCTATGACGGCAAGGTGACGGCGTTTCGTACCGTCTGGTTGCTGCATAGTGGTGAACTCTTTGGTATGGTGGGCAAACTGGTGGTTGATGCCATCGCCCTCATCCTGGTGTTGCTCTGCATCACAGGGTTTGTATTCTGGAGGAGGCCGAGACGGAAAATATGGTTGCAAACGTCGCTTCGCTGGCATGATAGGATAGGGCGATACACCATCGTCTTCACGCTCTTGCTGGCTGTTACAGGCTGGTGTCTTCGACCGCCTGTGATGATAGCTTTGGTATTAAACAGGATTCCAGCTCTTCCCGGTACTACGCTCAATACGGAGAATCCGTGGCACGACAAGCTGCGCATGGTGCGATATGATGAGGCTGCGCACGATTGGCTCTTGTCTACGTCGGAAGGTTTTTACTCCTTGAATCTAGGCGAGGCTACGGTGAAGGCGATAGACGCTGCGCCCCCTGTTAGCGTGATGGGACTGAATGTGCTTCAGAAAGATGAGACTGGCAAATGGTTTTGTGGTTCGTTCAGTGGCTTGTTTGTATGGGATAGACAACACGGTACATCCATAGACTATTTTACAGGTAAGCCTGCGCCGAAGAAGGCTGGAGCTCCATTTGGCAACAAGGCTATCTCGGGCATGAGCCTTGATTTCTCCACGCCATCCGTGCCCAAACCTGTTATTGCAGACTATTACGAGGGCACCTCCTTTGCTCCTCAGCCTGCGGGCATGAACCAACTTCCGATGTCGCTGTGGAATGTGGCATTGGAAGTGCATAGCGGCAGAATCTTCATCGGCAGCATCGCTACCTACATTTTTATCTTCGTGATGGGCATTCTTGCCATTTGGTGTCTTTGGACGGGTTTTCAAATCAGATTGGCAAAGAAAAGGAAATAACAAAGAATGAAAAGCATGAATATGATAAAGGGAGCATGTCAATCACTGACACGCTCCCTTTTTAGGTCTTGTTTCATACCTGTTTGACATAGGCTTTCTTAGAGAGGATACTCTTCGAAAGCATAGAGTACAGTACTTAAGTAACGCTCTCCTGTATCTGGCAAGAGAACGACAATCTTCTTACCCTTGTTTTCTGGACGTTTGGCAATTTCGGTGGCGGCAAAAGCGGCTGCACCAGAAGAGATACCTACGAGCAAACCCTCGGTTTGAGCCAACTCGCGACCTGCCTTGATGGCATCGTCGTTCTGCACGTCGAATATCTCGTCTACGTATTCACCGGAATAAGTCTTAGGGATGAATCCCGCACCGATACCCTGTATCTTGTGAGGACCGCTCTGTCCGCCGTTCAATACGGGTGAAGTGGCAGGTTCCACAGCGATGACTTTCACATTAGGGTTCTGCTCCTTGAGATATTTGGCGATACCAGAGATGGTACCACCTGTTCCTACACCTGCCACGAATATGTCTACTTCGCCATCAGTATCTGCCCAGATTTCTGGCCCCGTTGATGCGTAGTGCTTGGCTGGGTTGGCAGGATTTTCGAATTGTTCCAAGATAACTGACCCTGGAATGGAATCGCGCAACTCCTCGGCTGCCTTGATGGCACCGGGCATTCCGTCCTTGCCGCTGGTGAGTTTTACCTGCGCACCATAAGCCTTAACCAGGTTTCTGCGCTCGATACTCATCGTCTCGGGCATGGTGAGGATGAGATGATAGCCCTTTACGGCTGATACGAGAGCCAAGCCGACACCCGTATTACCACTGGTAGGTTCGATGATGGTGGCACCTGGTTTCAAGAGACCTTTCTTCTCCGCATCCTCTATCATAGCGAATGCGATGCGGTCTTTCACACTACCGCCAGGGTTGAAAAACTCCACCTTGGCGATTACCGGAGTATCCAGACCTTTGGAAGCTGAGAACTTGCCCAGCTCTACCAATGGGGTCTTACCGATGAGGTCGGTTATCTGCTTGTATATTTTTGCCATAGCAATCTTGTTTTTAGTGAAGAGTGAAGAACAAAGAGTAAAGAATCCAATAGTTTAGTTATTGTAGGCCTTTCCCTTGTTCTTGTTTGAAGAAGGAAACTCTCCATTCTTCACTCTTCTAATTTTCATATGAATTCTTCACTCTTCACTCTTAGTTCTTCACTTAACATAAGTGAATGCTTCATCGAGAGCCTCGATCAAGTCGTCGATATTCTCAATACCGATGCTCAAGCGGATAGTAGAAGGATAGATGTGCTGCTCCTCCAACTCCTCAGGGCTCATCTGAGAGTGTGTAGTGGTGGCTGGGTGGATAACGAGCGACTTCACGTCGGCTACGTTGGCGAGCAAAGAGAAGATGCGCAAGTGGTCGATAAATTCCCAAGCCTCTTTCTCACCACCCTTGATTTCGAAAGTGAAGATGCTGCCTGCACCGTTAGGGTAGAGCTTCTTGTAAAGTTCGTGGTCTGGATGATTAGGTACGGCAGGATGGTTCACCTTAGCTACCTTAGGGTTGTTCTCCAAGTACTCCACAATCTTCAGGGCGTTCTGTACGTGGCGCTCCACACGGAGGCTCAAGGTCTCCAATCCCTGGAGCAAAATCCAGGCGTTGAATGGAGAGATGGCAGCACCTGTATCACGAAGGATGACCGCACGGATACGGGTTACAAAGGCTGCTGCACCTGCTACGTCTGCAAAGACTGCGCCATGGTAAGATGGGTCTGGCTTAGCGAGGGTAGGGAACTTGTCGGCATTCGCCTTCCAGTCGAACTTGCCACCGTCTACGATGACACCACCGAGCGATGAACCATGACCGCCGATGAACTTAGTGGCAGAATGAACCACGATGTCTGCTCCGTGCTCGATAGGACGCATAAGGAATGGAGTACCGAATGTGTTGTCGATAATCAATGGGATATTGTGATTGTGGGCAATCTCGGCGAGCTTGTCAATGTCGGTAACGTCAGAGTTTGGGTTGCCGAAAGTCTCTGCGTAGAGAGCCTTGGTGTTGGGCTGGATGGCTGCCTCCACCTCGTCGAAGTTGCGGGTGTCCACGATGGTGTAGGTTACACCCTGTGTGGTCAATGTATGTGCGATGAGATTATAAGAACCACCGTAGAGGTTGTTGGCTGCTACGATGTGGTCGCCGTTCTGGCAGATGTTCTGCAGGGCGTAAGTTACGGCTGCTGCACCAGATGCAACTGCCAAGCCTGCCACACCGCCTTCAAGGGCAGCTACACGGTCTTCGAATACACCCTGAGTAGAGTTGGTCAAGCGACCATAGATGTTAC
>CAVDKC010000096.1:0-10412 GCA_963609615.1 Oribacterium sp. | reverse complement strand
GAAGCCACTTTCCACCGACATGCCGGCACCGGTTAAAAATACAAGTTTCTTCATCTTATCATGTTTTAATGGTTCATATTTCCTGATTCTTACTATTAAGAATGCACAAATTTAGTAATTTTTCTTCAAATAGCATCGTTATCACCAAGAAAAATATTATCTTTGCACTCGTTTTAAGGACATAATGAGCAAATAAAGATTATTAATACAAAGTTTTTAGAATAAATTTATGGATAAAGTAAGTTATGCTTTGGGCATCGGCATCGGTCGCCAGTTGGCTTCAATGGGTGCAGAAAGTTTGAATATCGACGATTTCGCACAGGCTGTAAAGGATGCTATTGCTGGCAAGCTCCAGCTCGACGAGCAGGAGGCACAGCAGTTGGTACAGAATTTCTTCGCAGAGCAGGAGGCTAAGGCTCAGGCTGCCGCTGCCGAGAAGGGCAAGGTTGCCAAGGAGGCTGGAGAGAAGTTCCTCGCCGAGAATGGTCAGAAGGATGGCATCATCACCACCAAGAGTGGTTTACAATATCAGGTATTGCGCGAGGGCAACGGTAAGGCTCCTAAGGCTACCGACCAAGTGGAGTGCCACTACGAGGGTACACTCATCGACGGTACCAAGTTTGACAGCTCTTACGACCGTGGCCAGACCGCTACTTTCCCACTGAATCAGGTTATTGCTGGTTGGACAGAGGGCTTGCAGCTCATGACCGAGGGTGCCAAGTACCGTTTCTTTATCCCTTATCAGTTGGGTTATGGCGAGCGTGGTGCAGGTGCATCCATCCCTCCATTCTCAGCTTTGATTTTCGATGTAGAGCTTGTGGCAGTAAAGTAAAGGTAAAAAAGTAAATAATAGAAAAAATGAAAAAGTTATTTTTCGGAGCCTTCGTGGCTTTCGCTGCTGCTACATTTGTAGGCTGTGGCAATTCTACTCCTAAGGCAGACCTCAAGACTGATGTCGATACGATGAGCTATGCCATGGGTATGTCTCAGACCCAAGGTCTGAAGGAGTTTATGGTAGAACGTATGGGCGTGGATACAGCTTATATGGACGACTTTATCAAAGGTCTTAACGACGGTGCCAACGCAGGTGACGACAAGAAGAAGGCAGCTTACTATGCTGGTATTCAGATTGGTCAGCAGATTAGCAACCAGATGGTAAAGGGTATCAATCATGAGGTCTTCGGCAATGACTCTACCAAGACTATCTCTCTGAAGAACTTCATGGCAGGTTTCGTTACTGGTACTACTGGCAAGAAGGGCTTGATGACTATCGAGCAGGCTTCTCAGGTAGCTCAGGCTAAGATGATGGCTATCAAGGCTAAGAACATGGAGAAGGAGTTTGGCCCTAACAAGGTGGCTGGTGAGAAGTTCCTCGCTGCCAACAAGAAGAAGCCAGGAGTGGTAACTCTTCCTTCAGGTGTTCAGTACAAGGTTCTCAAGGAGGGTAATGGCCCTATTCCAAAGGATACCTCTATGGTAAAGGTAAACTACGAGGGTAAGACCATTGACGGCAACGTATTCGACAGCTCTTACAAGCGTGGTCAGGCTATAGACTTGCGTGCCAACCAGGTAATCAAGGGTTGGACTGAGGCTTTGGTTCACATGCCAGCAGGTTCTGTTTGGGAGGTTTACATCCCTCAGCAGTTGGCTTACGGTGAGCGCGAGCAGGGTCAGATTAAGCCATTCTCTACTTTGATCTTCAAGATTGAGTTGGTCTCAGTAGGTGGCAAGTAATTTTTTGTGGGAACTCATTTCAAGAGGACTTAGATAAAAATGAAGAAAATATTAATGACAGCACTCGTCCTCGTGGCGAGTGCTTCTTTGTTTGCAGCCAGTGCTGCCAACAAGAAGAAGACAGAGAAAAAGGTGGCTCCTGTAGTATTGGCTAGCCAGGGCGACTCCCTAAGTTATGCAGCAGGTGTATATGCCACACGTGGCTTGATACCATTCATCCAGCAATCTTATAAGGTAGACACAGCTTATATGGCTGATTTTGTGCGTGGTTACGAGGCTGCCATCGAGAAGGCTAACACGCCTCAAGGCACAGCCTACATCACAGGTATGCAGATTGCCCAGATGGTGGCACAGCGCATCCTGCCTAGTACCAAGCAGGAATTGATGAGTACCAAGGATTCCATCAGCGATGCTCTCTTCAGCAAGGGATTTATCGCAGCCATTTCCAATGATACTACTTTCTTTACCGAGAAGCAGGCGGCCGACTTCAAACGCCATGCCTTGGCTGGTGCCGGCGAGAAGTTCCTGGCGGAGAATGCCAAAAAGCCAGGCGTGAAGGTGCTGCCTAGTGGATTGCAGTATAAGGTAATCAAGGAAGGCAACGGCGAGGTGCCTAAGTCTAGCGACGAGGTGGAGGTTATCTACGAAGGACGTTTGGTAGACGGCACTGTATTTGATGCCACTTCCAAGCATGGTGATGCCAAGACCGACAAGTTCCGTGCCGGTAACCTGATTAAGGGTTGGACAGAGGCTCTCACGCTGATGCCGGTAGGCAGCAAGTGGCAGCTCTACATCCCACAGGAATTGGCTTATGGCGAGCGCCAGGCAGGACAGATTCCTCCATACTCTACATTGGTGTTCGACTTGGAGTTGGTGAGTATCGTGAAATCTGAGCCTCTTAACGAGGCTAAGAAGGTAGACGAAGTTGTGGCAGGTACAGCCAATGGCAAGACTGCTGCTGCCAAGAAGAGTGCTAAAAGCAATGCTAAGGCGAAGAAAAAGTAGGGCTTAAACCTACGCAAACGTTAAAATCAGTATAAAACACTATCTAAATGCACGATTATTGCAAAATAATCGTGCATTTTATTGTTGGTTTCGAATGTTTTTATTAATTTTGCTATCATATAATGGCAAAAACAAAAGAATAGCAATAATATAAAATAGACAGAAATGGAAAAAATAGACAATCTTGACAGAAAGATACTCGGCATTCTCTCCAAGAACGCCCGAATACCATTTAAGGACGTAGCCGCAGAGTGTGGCGTATCGCGTGCCGCCATCCACCAGCGTGTGCAGCATCTCATAGAAGGTGGTTACATCACGGGTAGTGGTTTCGACGTAAACCCTAAGAGTTTGGGGTACACTACCTGCACATATGTAGGACTTAACTTGGAGCGTGGTAATATGTACAAGAAGGTAGTGGAGCGTCTCCAGAATATCCCTGAGATAGTAGAGTGCCATTTTACCACAGGTTCTTATACGATGCTTCTCAAGCTTTATGCTCGTGACAACGAGCAGCTCATGGACTTGCTCAACAACAAGCTTCAGGCCATCCCAGGCGTGGTATCTACCGAGACACTCATCTCTCTGGAGCAGAGCATCAAGCGTGAGATTCCTGTATTGTTGGAAGATGAGTAAGTGAAACGTCATCATTTATAGACAGTTCAGCAAATGGAAACATTTGATATAGAGTCGCATCTTCAGGAAGCGTACTCTCGTTTTCCCGAAGCGGAGCATCAGCCTGTCATTGGCCTTACAGCCAATTACGAGGGCATCGATGCTACGCTTCGTGATTGTTATTATAAGCAGGTGATAGCGGCAGGTGGTACGCCCGTCATTATCCCTCCTGTAGCCGATACCGATGTTATTGTCAATACCTTGGCACACCTTGATGGCCTGATATTGACGGGCGGCGGTGACTATAACCCTTTGTGGATGGGTGAGGAACCTTCTCCTCGCCTGCACAACATCAATCAGGAGCGTGATGCTGCCGAGCTGATGCTTACCCGCTTGGCTTTCAATCGCCAGATACCTATGTTGGGCATCTGCCGTGGTATCCAGACCTTGGCCATCGCCTTGGGTGGAAAGGTGTATCAAGACATTGAGCAAACAGTGAAGCATTCGCAGGATGCTGACCGCTCGGAACCGACTCATAGTGTAGAGCTCAAGAAAGATTCTACCTTATATCATATATATAGCAAGGAGAAGATTTTAGTCAACTCGTTCCACCACCAGGCGGTGAGCAATCCTGGCAAGCACATGCGCGTCATAGCCCAGTCGGCCGATGGTATTATCGAGGCTGTCGAGAGCAATGAGTACAAGCAGATACTCGGCGTGCAGTGGCATCCGGAATGGCTTGGAGAGGAAGGCAGAAAGATCTTTGGCTGGTTGGTGAACCAAGCCAACGACTTCTATCAGGCCAAGCAACTGCACAAGCGCATCCTGACGCTCGACACCCATTGTGATACCCCGATGTTCTTTCCGCAAGGCATCCAGTTCGACCATCGTGACCCTCGTATTCTCGTAGACCTTCACAAGATGACCGACGGTCATCAGGATGCTACCACCATGGTGGCTTACCTGCCACAGCCCCAGATAGGCGAGAGCTTCAGCAGCAAGGTGGCATTCGATGTACAAGGGCCTGCGCAGTATGCGGATCTCATTTTCGACAAGATAGAAGAGATTGTGAGCAAGAACAATGCTTATCTCAGTATCGCCCGCACCCCTGCCGACCTTTATTGCGACAAGCGCAAGGGCCGAAAGAGCATCATGCTCGGCATCGAGAATGGGCTTGCCTTGGAGCACGACCTCGCCAATGTAAAGCACTTTGCCCAGCGCGGTATCGTGTACATTACCCTTTGTCACAATGGCGACAACGACATCTGCGACAGTGCCCGTGGCTGCAATACCCACAATGGCGTGAGTAGTTTTGGGGCTGAGGTGATACAGGAGATGAACCGGCTGGGCATCATGGTAGACCTGAGCCATGGCGGCGAAAAGAGTTTTTATGATGCGCTGGAGATTAGTCAGACCCCCATTGTGTGTAGCCATAGCAGCAGTCGTGCGCTCTGCGATGTGCCTCGCAACTTGACCGACGACCAGATGCGGGCTCTTGCTGCCAAGGGTGGTGTTGCCCAGACCACACTCTATCATGGATTCCTTCGCAAGGAGGGAGAGGCTGACATTATGGATGCCATTGCCCACTTGGAGCATGCTATTGATGTGATGGGCATCGACCATGTGGGTATTGGTACCGACTTTGATGGAGACGGCGGTATTCGCGGACTGGCCGATTCGTCTGAAATCATCAATTTTACCCTCCAGTTGCTCCGCCGCAAGTACAGTGAGCAAGACATTGCCAAGATATGGGGCGGCAACTGGCTCAGAGTGATGACGCAGGTGCAGAACTTTGGAAAGTGAAGAGTGAAGAATGAAGAGTGAAGAATGAAGAGTGAAGAACGAAGAGTGAAGAACGAAGAGTGAAGAATCTAAATGCTTTATACGAGAAAAGATGACTAAGAAAATGAAGATAATACTTGGCTTGGTGGTGGCTGCCGGAGTGGTGGCTGGAAGCATCAGCTATAAGAATGCCAGCAGCAGTTCGCCTGAGGTGCAAGAGGTGGAGGAGGCAGAGAAGCTGAATCCCGTAGGTCCTGCCTTCAATGCAGACTCGGCACTGGCTTATTGCGAGGCGCAGTGCGATTTCGGCCCTCGCACGATGAATAGCGAGGCACACGACAAGTGTGGCGAGTGGATTGTGCAGAAGTTCAAGCAGTTTGGCTGCGAGGTGGAGACCCAGAAGGCAGACCTCAAGGGATATGATGGCACTATCCTGAAGAATACCAATATCATCGCTCATTATAACCCAAAGGCAGAGACTCGTATCTTGCTCTGTGCCCATTGGGACAGTCGCCCTTGGGCAGACAATGACCCAGACAGCACCAACTGGCGCAAGCCTGTGATGGCAGCCAACGATGGTGCCAGCGGCGTGGCTGTAATGTTGGAGATTGCTCGCCAGTTGCAGGCCGACAAGAAGTTGAATCCTCATATCGGCGTAGACTTCGTATGCTTTGATACTGAAGACTGGGGTACGCCTCAGTGGGCTGATGTGCAGGACAGTGGCGACACGTGGGCACTAGGTGCTCAGTACTGGAGCGAGAACAAGCCAGAGGACTATCATCCTCGTTACGGCATCCTCCTGGATATGGTAGGCGGACAAGGAGCCAAGTTCTATCGTGAGGGGATGTCGATGCAGTATGCCGGTGGCATAGTCAAGAAGGTTTGGGCTGCGGCTCGCCAGGCAGGTTTCGGCAGCTATTTCCCTAAGAGCGACGGCGGCATGATTACCGACGACCATATCCCTGTCAATGAGAAGGCGAAGATTCCTACCATTGATGTCATCGCCTACTATCCAGACTGCCAACAGAGCAGTTTCGGTCCTACTTGGCATACGGTGAGCGACGATATGGCGCACCTTGACAAGAACGTACTGAAGGCTGTAGGACAGACCATGGTCCAGGTGTTGTACACAGAGGAATAGAATTTTCGGAAAGTTTAGGGGGAGTTATGAGAACTTAACTCCCCCTAAAAAGTCTAGTAGTGGAACGAACTGCCTCCCAAGAATTCTCTCAACAAGGATGTTGGCGGCAGATTATTGTAAGGTATTCCCTTGAAATACTTTAGGAATTTCAGCAGGCGATAAGCCTCGGCATACTCCTCGCAGTTCTCTGGCACCTGCTGGAGTAGGGGTTCAGCTTGCGTTTTGATTACAGCAAGTTCGAAGAGCATCGCCGTATTGAGCATGGCATCGGCATTCTCCTGATAAGGGAATATCCACTTGTTTTCGCCCGCCCGCACCGATGGCCATCGATGGATGGTGTCTTGCGCACTCACGCCTCTATACTTATAGTCACGGATGATGCGGCGCAGCAGGCGGTTGTCGGTGGTAGGGATATAGTTGTGGTTGTCGAGCAAGATGGTGGTGAGCGCCGAGGCGTAGACACGGAATATCTGCTCGTTAGGGATATGCGCCGTCAACTCGGGGTTCAGGGCATGGATGCCCTCCACTACTAGCACATTGTTGGGGGCCATCTTCAACTTCTTGCCGCTCTTCTTGCTCTTGCCTGTCTGGAAGTCATATTTCGGCAGTTCCACCTCCTCGCCACGGAAGAGGGCGTTAAACTGCTCGTTAATCAAGTCGAGGTCGAGGGCATAAATGCTCTCGTAGTCGTACTCGCCATTTTCGTCCTTCGGAGTCTTTTCCCTATCTACAAAATAATCATCTAGCGAAATCTGCAAAGGCTTCAGTCCGTTCACGGCAAGTTGGATGGAGAGTCGCTTGCAACTCGTCGTCTTGCCCGAAGACGACGGTCCGGCCAGGAGCACCAGTTTTACGCCCTCCCGATGGGCTATCTCCTCGGCTATCTGCATAATCTTTTTCTCCTGCAGAGCCTCGCTGATGTTGATCAGGTCTGTAGTATAGCCCGCATCCACGGCTAGATTGAAGTCGCCTACGGTGCGGATGCCGAGTATGTCTTGCCAGCGGTGATGTTCTTTGAAGATGTCGAACATCTTGTCCTGCTTGGTCATCTCGCCCAACACGTTGGGGTTCTTCAGCGAAGGGATGCGTAGCAGCATGCCGTCATAGTACTTCTCCAGTCCGAAGAGGTAGAGCTGCGAGGTGTTGGTAAGCAGCGTGCCATAATAGAAGTCTACATAGTCACCTATTTTATAATAGGTAGTATAGATGGAACCCGAAGTCTTCAGGAGTTTCACTTTTTCCACGTCTTTCTTTTCCTCGAATAGCTTGATAGCATCCTCGGTAGGTACCATATAGCGACAGATAGGCATCTTGTCGGCTATAATCTTCTCCATGCGCTGGCGTATCATGTCCACATCCTCGCCGGTGAGCGGACGGTCGAGCTTCACGTCTACATAAAAACCATTCGACACAGGAATGTCGATGATGACATCAGGACTGAATGGGAAGACATCCTTCACCGCCTTGCAGAGTACGAAGAAGAGGGTGCGGGTATAGGCACGGGAGCCCGAAGGCGTAGTCATTCCGAGAAACTCCACATCCTTGTTGTTGTATACACGATAGTGCATACCTTCCACCTTGTTGTTGACTCTAGCGGACACAGGACCATGTTCCATTTGGAGGTCAAATTGAGAAAAAATATCAAAAAGTGTGCTTCCTATTGCTACTTTTTGGGATTTTTTCGTATTTTTGCAACGGATTTGTATTACCTGTTTCATTTTTGTTACATCTATGTTATGAGGTTTGCTGAATCTGCCAGCTTTCGAAGCCTCCCTAAGAGGCATTGGCTAGGCGAGCGTAAAGTTACGAAGAAATTCGATACTTTGATGATTTTGACAACAAAATTTAAGTTATAATATGTCGATTTGGATATTTTTTAAGCTTATCGGAGCACTCGCCCTACTGATGTTCGGTATGAAATCGATGAGCGACAGTTTGCAGAAGATGGCAGGACCTCAGCTCCGCCATGTGTTAGGAACGATGACTACCAATCGTGTGACGGGCATCCTATCGGGTACGCTCATCACGGCGGCGGTACAGTCTTCCACCGCTACGACGGTGATGACCGTTTCATTCGTCAATGCAGGTCTCCTCACGCTCGCCCAGGCCATCTCGGTCATCATGGGTGCCAACATCGGAACTACCCTTACGGCTTGGATTATGAGTGCAGGCTTCTCGTTCAACATCACCGACTTCGTATGGCCAGCGTTCTTCATCGCTATCATCCTCATTTACAGCAAGAAGCGCAAGATTCTCGGTGATTTCATCTTTGGTATCTCCTTTATGTTCCTCGGTTTGGGAACCCTCAGACAAACCGGTATCGACATGGACTTGGCTCACAACCAGCCTGTGCTCGATTTCTTCGCAAGTTTTGATCCTCACAGTTTCCAGACTACCCTCACCTTCTTATTGATAGGTAGTGTACTTACCATGTGCGTGCAGAGTTCGGCAGCGGTTATGGCAATCACCATGATTCTCTGTTCTACTGGCGTATTGCCCATCTACCAAGGCATTGCCCTCGTGATGGGCGAGAATATCGGAACTACCGTTACCAGTAATGTGGCTGCCCTTACAGCCAATACGCAGGCCCGAAGGGCAGCGATGGCTCACATGGTATTCAATGTGTTCGGTGTAGTGTGGATTCTCTGCGTGTTCCGCCCCTTCATCCATCTCGTTTGCGGATGGGTGGGCTTCGATGACACGATGGAGAAGAGCGACCCTCACTTCATCGCCAACGCCAGCAAGCTCTCCTTCGTGCTTGCCGCCTTCCATACCACTTTCAATATCTCCAACACCTTTATCCTCGTGTGGTTTGTCCCGCAGATGGAGAAGTTGGTGTGCAAGATTATCCGTCCTAGGAAGAATGCCGACGAGGATGACTTCCGTCTGCGCTTCATCCAGACGGGCATCATGAAGACCCCTGAAATCTCGGTCTTGGAGGCTCAGAAGGAAATCCACTCCTTTGCCGAGCGCATCCAGCGCATGTTTGGCATGGTAAAGGAATTGTTGGGCGAGACCAACCAGGACAAATTCGTGAAGCTCTTCTCTCGCATCGAGAAGTATGAGGGCATTTCTGACAATATGGAGATAGAGATTGCCAAATACCTCGACCAGGTGAGCGATGCCCACCTAAGTGACGAGACCAAGGCGAAGATTCGCGCCATGCTGCGTGAGATTTCGGAGATAGAGAGTATCGGCGACAGTTGCTACAACATTGCCCGCACCATCAATCGCCGCCTCAAGGGTAAGGATGACTTTATTCCTAGCCAGTATGAGCACATGCACCAGATGATGGAACTTACCGACCAGGCTCTCACCCAGATGAACATCACCCTCGTGAGTCATAAGGGCGACAATGATGCCAACCTCTCCTTCAACATCGAAAACGAGATTAACAACTATCGCAACCAGTTGAAGAGCCAGAACATCAATGATGTGAATAACCATCTCTACACCTACGCTATCGGCACAATGTACATGGACATCATTCAGGAGTGTGAAAAGCTTGGCGACTATGTGGTGAACGTAGTGGAGGCTCGTATGGGCGTACGCCAGCACGAGGCATGAAGATTTCCTCTTCTGGTTTCCTACCCTTTAGTTTCAGCGGATGAAACAGGGAGTTCCGGAAGGAGAAAGTACATATAAAAAGTGTTTGAGAGAAGAATGAGGAAAGTTTACTGGTTATCAGTTACTTTCCTCATTTCGGTTAAAAAGAACATACAGTTGCCAACGGCTCTGACCTATTCCCGTTATATATAGGGGCATCCTTTGTTCTCGACAAGAGACAGAGGATGCCCCTGTCGTATTCATTAACCAATCAAATACAATAACATCATGGGAAGAAAGAAAATGTCAGAGTCGTTAGTCAAGTTCATGAACCGCATCATCTCTCAGTTGAAAACCAACGGACAATACCGCACGATGCTCCACTACCAAGCTACCCTCAATAGCTTCATGCGGTTCAGAAATCAGCAAGACATTACCCTTGCCGAGATGGATGCCGACGTGATGCAGTCCTACGAGGCATACCTACAGAACGTTGTTGGAGTATGCCGCAACACCAGTTCCTTCTACCTGCGTATTCTCCGTGCCGTCTACAACCGCGCAGCAGAGAAAGGGCTTGTTACGCAGCAAAACC
>CAVDKC010000095.1:0-10561 GCA_963609615.1 Oribacterium sp. | reverse complement strand
TTTTAGCCCTCCCTTGAATACGTGTATCCCTTTTTCTAGATGACTGAGTAGTTACAGATACAGGCAACCATTCTGCCCCATCGAGGGACTACCTACTTTACCCAAAGGAAAGCCACGCCTAAGGGAGCGCATAAAAGTTTCACGCCTGGAACTCTGAGTTTCATGCCGTGGAACTGGGAGTTTCATGCCGTGGAACTGGGAGTTTCATGCCGTGGAACTTACGGAAGCCTCCTTAGACTATTTTATTACTGTGGCAGTATACTTTTCGCCGCATAGGTTCTGGCATTTATCCTTCTAGCTAATAATCCTCCATATATCCCTTCGTAAACATATCGTACGACAGGGCCTCCAGTTCGGAGAGCGTCATGTGCTCTACGGCATGTTCTATCTTTCTGACTAGCTCGTCTCTCTTGAAATCGCTGTCATCACTTAAGCGCGATGTAAATCTATTGCTCATTTCTAAGAATGTTAGATGTTAAGTATTGTATCGAATGAGGTATGCACTATTATGCCCGCTCATAGGTATCGACGACATTGCCATCATATTCCTCATGTTTTATCGGCTTCACATTGTGAGGCAAAAGAGGAGCCTTTGTGCCAGTCTCAACATATTTCGTACTCGATGTCTCCAACCGGATTTCGTCCCAAAGACCAGCGTCGAGGAACGACTGATGGGTAACGGCGCCACCCTCCACTATCAAGGATTGCACCTTATTAATATATAGATACTCCATGATTTGTTTCAATACATCCTCTTTGCCCACAGAGAAATCGATGCCCTCGAAGCAGGGATGATGGCGGTCGATGGTGAGGCGCATCGGGTCTTTGCCGCTCCAGTCGCGTACATTGAGCCGGCTATGGTCTCGCTCATCGGTTATCCTGCCTACCAATATCGCATCGTTCTCGGCACGGAGCTTGTGCGAAAGCATCTTGGTGAATGGCGTAGAGATTGCCATTCCGTGAAACTCGTCATCGAGGAAGCCATTAGCCGTCTGGCACCATTTCAGGATAATGTAGGGTCGCCGATGGGTGTTGTAGGTAATGAAGCGTTTGTTGAGTTCGAGACATTCCGCCTCCAGCACACCCACCGTCACCTCGATGCCAGCCTCACGAATCTTCCGGATACCACGCCCCTGTACTTCGGCAAAGGGGTCGACGCAGCCACAGACACATCTCCTCACTCCTTTCCGGATAACCAAGTCGGCACAAGGAGGGGTCTTGCCGTAATGCGAGCAAGGCTCCAAACTCACGTAGATGGTAGCACCTGCCAAGAGATGCTCATCCTCTGGCTTCACCGATGCAAAGGCATTCACCTCAGCATGGCCCTCGCCACAACGCACATGATAGCCCTCGCCGATGATTCTGCCGTCTTCGCTCACGATGACAGCCCCCACCATCGGATTAGGCTTGGCGTTCTGCCAGCCGTTTTTCGCCAGTTGCAAACAACGGCGCATATACTTTTCGTCTATTTCTTTCTGACTCATAACATTTTTCTCCTTTTTATTACTCGCTTTTGCTAAAAAAAGTGTATCTTTGCCATCAAATAGAGCCAACGTAGGCTCACTCATCAAACTATTATCGTCATGAAAACTTATCAGCAACTTTGGCAATCCCTTACCCCGCTCTACGATACTGGCGAAGCGCAAGCTATCGTCCGCATGGTACTCGATGTAAAATACGGAATGACCCTGACCGACATAATCAGCGGCAAAGTTAATGAATTATCCGCAGACGAGGGCAAAAATCTCGAAGAAATTATCGACAGGCTACAAAAAGGCGAGCCCGTACAGTATGTTTTAGGACAAGCAGACTTTGCCGGAAGAACTTTCCACGTGGGGCCAGGCGTACTGATTCCGAGACCCGAGACTGCCGAGCTTTGCCAATGGATAACAGAAGACTGTCTGCCGGAAGAAAAAACGCCCGCAGAAATCCTCGACATTTGCACAGGCTCCGGCTGTATCGCCATCACCCTGGGGCTCAACATGAGAGAATCCGAAGTAACAGGCTGGGACATCTCGGAGGACGCTCTCCACATCGCAAAAGGGAACGCAAAAACTCTGGAAGCCAAGAATGTGAGCATGGTGCACCAAGATGCATTGGCACTGCCAAGAGACAGAGAGAAATGGGACATCATCGTGAGCAACCCTCCTTATATTTGTGACAAGGAGAAGAAAGACATGGCAAAGAACGTTTTGGACTACGAGCCAGACATCGCCCTCTTCGTTCCCGACGAAGACCCGCTGAAATTCTATCGCGCCATCGCCAAATATGCTGCAAAAGCCCTCCAACCCGGCGGAACTCTCTATTTCGAAATCAATCCAATCTACGAAAGTGAAACGAAAGAAATGCTGGAAAAGTTGCATTTCATCGACATCACTACAAAAGAAGATTCTTTCGGAAAGAAGAGAATGATGAAAGCCACCACCCAAGCCGCCCCCGGTCTTGGAAGAACGACCCTACATCTGAAGGATTAGCATACGGCCTGTTGCTAGGCACAGCAATATATGCAGCCACAACAGAAGTATACTGGATACCAGTAGGGATGCTTTTGGGCATTGCTTACACAAATATTCGGAGAGGGAATAAAAGAAGAAAGAAATAACAATGGAATACGAAAGTTACAACAAGCCACGCCGCACCAAGAAGCCGATAACCGAGCAACAGGCTCTCCTAAAGCTCACCACTCTCTGCACACAAGCCGAACATTGCTCGCAGGAAATGGTAGAGAAGATGAAAAAGTGGGAGCTAACAGAGGATGCCATCGCCCGCAACATGCAGTTTTTGACAGAGAAAAAGTTCATCGACGACGAGCGTTTCGCCCGATTCTTCATCAACGACAAGATCAAGTACAACAAATGGGGCCGCCGCAAGGTGGAGCAAGCTCTCTGGATGAAACATATCCCGAAAGAAATCTCAGACCCCATCTTCGCAGAGATAGAAGACGACCTCTATCTGGAGACCCTCCTGCCCCTACTGAAGAACAAGTACAAGACCATCAAGGCGAAAAGCGACTATGAACGCTCTATGAAGCTCATCCGCTTTGCCATGGGAAGAGGCTACAGCATAGACCTTATCCAGAAGTGTATCGCCCAGCTGAATATCGAAGATTTAGATTTTTGACGTTTACCCGTGTTTCCTGCAAGTAAAAGAAATGAGCCTATTAAGCAAAATCATAGACCTATGTTTTCCCCGATACTGCACAGTATGCGGCAATCGACTCGTGGGAACGGAAGAAACAATCTGCACCTACTGCCGCCTCCATCTTCCCTACACAGACACTTGGGAAAACCCTTATGAAAACGAAATGGCGAAACAGTTCTGGGCCCGCATCCCCATCGAGCGTTGCGCCGCCCTCATCTACTACCAGAGACATTCATTGCCCAGCAACCTCATCTACAATCTGAAATACAACGACAGCCCCGACATCGGCATACATCTCGGCAAGACCATTGCCGAGAGAGGTCTCCAGAAACCACCAACAGCCGAAAACCATTTCTTCGAAGGCATCGATGCCCTCATCCCCATCCCCATCACCCCCAAGAGAAGGAGGGAACGAGGCTACAACCAGAGTGAAAAGATAGCCGAAGGAATCAGCCAACTAACAAACATCCCCATCATCACAGACGCCGTCGCCCGAACCAGCTTCCATGAAAGCCAAACCAGCAAAAACCGTTGGCAAAGGAACCTCAATGTAGAGGGAGCCTTCCGCTTATCGCCCTTCTACCACGACGCAGAAGGCAAGCACCCCATCAGTCAACTTGCAGGAAAACACCTTCTGATAGTAGACGACGTATGCACCACAGGGGCCACTATCATATCTTGCTGCAAGACATTACAGCAAGCAGGGAAGATAAAGTTTAGCATTACCACTATCGGTTGGGCAAAGGCTTAAACGGCCGTAAAGAAGCCCCGGGGGATTAAAAAATATATAATAATTCTTCTTTTTATACTGATAACTCAATATTTTGTGCTACCTTTGCAAGGAATAACAAGAATTATCATTTAATCCTTACATAATTATGGACAAACTAAAGAAAGAATTCGCATCTAAGTTATTGAAGGTTAAGGCCATCAAATTGCAGCCTAACGATCCTTTTACATGGGCTTCTGGCTGGAAGTCGCCTTTCTATTGTGACAACCGCAAGACTCTGTCTTTCCCAGAGCTCCGCAACTATGTGAAACTCATGCTCGTACACACCATCCTGGAGCAGTTCCCTGATGCTGATGCCGTGGCTGGTGTTGCCACTGGTGCCATC
Organism: Oribacterium sp.; assembly: GCA_963609615.1. Taxonomy (GTDB): domain Bacteria; phylum Bacteroidota; class Bacteroidia; order Bacteroidales; family Bacteroidaceae; genus Prevotella. The sequence continues at coordinate 6,305 of CAVDKC010000095.1, read as the reverse complement.
GCACAGGGCGCATTGGTAGCCGACGAGCTGAACTTGCCTTTCGTTTACGTTCGTTCCAAAGCTAAGGACCATGGTATGCAGAACCTCATTGAGGGCGAGCTTGCCCCTAACGCAAAGGTCGTAGTGGTAGAAGACTTGATTTCTACTGGTGGCAGCTCACTTAAGGCCGTAGAGGCTCTTCGCCAAAATGACAACGAAGTAGTCGGCATGGTAGCAAGCTATACCTACGGCTTCCCTATCGCCGAGAAGGCTTTCGCAGACGCCAACGTCAAGCTCGTTACCCTTACAGACTATGAGCATGTAGTAACCGAGGCCCTGGAGACTGGCTACATCAAGCAGGAAGACGTAGAATTGCTCCACGAGTGGCGCAAAGACCCTGCCAACTGGAAAAAGTAAGTAAATATATGAGCACAAGTACATTTGAAAGCAATATCAAACAGATTCCTCACAAACAGGAATCTGTTTACAATACATTGAGCGACCTCAACAACCTACAGATGCTCAAGGACCGCTTCGAGCAGGTAAAAGACCAGATACCAGAGGACAAGCGCAAGGAGATGGAGAAGCTCAAAGACCTGAAGTTTGATGCAGACAGCATTTCCATCACTGCCCCGATGGTAGGTGAAATCAAGATGCGCATCATCGACCGAGAGGTACCGAAGACCATCAAGTTTGAGACAGAGAACAGTCCGGTACCATTCAATTTCTGGATACAGCTGCTCCCTACAGGCGAATTTTCTTGCAAGATGAAGCTCACCATCAAGGCAGAGCTCAACATGTTTATCAAGGGTATGGTGAAGAAACCTTTGCAGGAAGGCATCGAGAAGATAGCCGATGCACTGGCGATGATTCCATACCAGGACTAAAGAATACAATTATGGCACATAAACTTTGGGAAAAGAACTTTGAAGTAAACAAGGAAATCGAACGTTTCACCGTAGGTCGAGACCGCGAGCTAGACCTCTACCTTGCCAAGTACGACGTGCTGGGCAGTATGGCGCACATCACCATGCTCCAGAGCATCGGCTTGCTGGAAAAGGACGAGCTTACCCAGCTCCTCGCCGAACTGAAGAATATCTATGCCATCGCCGACAAGGGCGAATTCATCATCGAGGAAGGCGTGGAGGACGTTCATTCCCAGGTAGAACTGATGCTCACGCAGAAGTTGGGCGACATGGGCAAGAAGATTCACTCGGGCCGTTCACGCAACGACCAGGTGCTAGTAGACCTCAAGCTCTTCACTCGCCATGAGCTGAAGGAGATAGTAGACTCAGTAAAAATTCTTTTCGACGAGTTGATACAGAAGAGCAACCAATACAAGGATGTCTTGATGCCAGGCTACACCCACCTCCAGGTGGCAATGCCCTCGTCTTTCGGCTTATGGTTTGGCGCTTACGCCGAGAGCCTTGCCGACGACATGCTCTTCCTCCAGGCAGCCTATCGCATGACCAACCGCAACCCGCTGGGCAGTGCGGCAGGCTATGGCAGTTCATTCCCATTGAACCGCACCATGACCACAGAACTTCTCGGCTTCGACAGCATGGACTACAACGTAGTCTACGCACAGATGGGCAGAGGCAAGATGGAGCGCAACGTGGCTTTCGCCATGGCTACCGTGGCAGGAACACTGGCAAAAATGGCATTCGATGCCTGTATGTTCAACTGCCAGAACTTCGGATTTGTAAAATTGCCTAAGGAGTGTACCACAGGTTCGAGCATCATGCCTCACAAGAAGAACCCAGATGTCTTCGAGCTGATCCGCGCTAAGAGCAACAAGCTCCAGAGCCTCCCTCAGCAGGTAATGCTCATCATGAACAATCTGCCAGTGGGTTACTTCCGTGACCTCCAGATTATCAAGGAAGTGTTCCTCCCGGCCTTCGACGAACTGAAAGATTGTCTGCAAATGGCAGCATACATCATCAACAAGATGGAGGTGAACGAGCATATCCTCGACGACCCACGTTACGACCCGATGTTCTCCGTAGAGGAAGTAAACCAGCTTGCCGCCAACGGAATGCCTTTCCGTGACGCCTATAAGAAGGTAGGACTGGAGATAGAGGCCGGAGAATTCAAGCCCAACAAGAACATCCATCATACCCATGAGGGCAGTATCGGTAACCTCTGCAACGACAAGATTCAGGAACTGATGGACAACACCCTCTCCGAATTCCATTTCGAACGTATGGAAGAAGCTGAAAAGAATCTTCTAAAGTGAAGAGCGAAGAGTGAAGAGTGAAGAATTCAAATGCTTTAAAACTCTAGAAAAGATAATCAGAATGATACAAAAGCATTCCTATATATATAATAAGGTGAAGAGCATGACTGGCATAGTCATGCTCTTCATTTGTGCACTATTGCTAGAATCCTGCGATGCAGAGAACAGCATCAGCACACGCTACCCTTGTCGCTTCACATTCAATACCAACCTACATCCAGGCACCAGTATCGAGACGGCACTCAACGGCAGTGGTTCCTATGCGATGGTAAGCGCACAGAAAGGAAATGGCACTTGGACTATCCTCTCCACACTCAACGACGGCAAAAACAATACCGAGAAAATCACTCTAACCACAGACAAGGAAAACTACGCCGACTACACCTATCTAGGAGCAGGCAAAGACACTAAAGATTTTTCCAAGAACGGTTTTATAGTAGGGCATACTAATTTCAATGGATATGCGGCGTGGGACAGACAATGCCTCAACTGCATTCTGCAATATGGCGGTACCAACTATCCGCTAGAATGGACAGGAAACCGGCAGTCGGTTATCTGCAACAAGTGCAAGAGGACTTACTCTTTGGAAACGGGAGCCATCGAAAGCGGCGGACAGGGCAAGAGCGACGAATCTCTCATGCGCTACCAAGTATCCTATGCAGGCATCGGAAGTATACTGAAAGTAGGCAATTAACCCTATTCTTTCTATGAAAAGAAAGAAAATAGCAGGAGTTTTGTCTTAAAATTTGTAAAACGTTTGGTAGTTCCAATAAATAACGCTACCTTTGCACTCGCAATTTAGAAATGCGGAAATAGCTCAGTTGGTAGAGCACAACCTTGCCAAGGTTGGGGTCGCGGGTCCGAGTCCCGTTTTCCGCTCTCACTCTTAAGTTTACCATGCCGCAATGGTGGAATTGGTAGACACGAGGGACTTAAAATCCCTTGGCCAGTAATGGCTGTGCGGGTTCGAGTCCCGCTCGCGGCACTCCTAATTTTTCCCTTATGAAAAAGATTGCTTATATCCTCATATTCATTTCTGTTTTTATACTCAACTCATGCGGTGTAAGCAGCGGGCATTTTAAAATCGAAGGTAAACTTTTGAATCTTAATCAAGGTGAATTTTACGTATATAGTCTAGACGGGGGCATAGATAAGGTAGATACCATCAAAGTAGTAGGTGGTAGATTTACATACGAAACCGCCTGTACAGACGACCATATCTTTATGATTGTATTCCCAAACTTTTCCGAGCAGCCTATCTTTGCAGGTTCGGGCAAGTCGGTGGACATTCAGGGCGATGCTTCGCACCTCAAAGAAATGGAAGTAAAAGGCACCAAGGACAACGAACTGATGACGAAATTCAGAAAGAGTATCGCCAACAGTACACCTCCTGAGGAAAAGAAACATGCTGAAGTTTTCATCAAAGACCACGCCGACTCACCTGTAAGCCTTTTCCTCATCAGAAAATATTTTATCACCACATCGCAACCAGACTATAAGAAGGCACTCTCCCTCCTCTCCATCATAGAGAAGGAACAGCCCAAAAACACACAGATAGCCCGCATCAAGCAACAGGTGGCAGCCTACAAGGAGGCTGGCATCGGCTCGCAGATACCCTCATTCACGTCGTACGACATGAACGACAAGTTAGTATCACTCTCTGGCATCAAGGCTGCACCTGTGGCAGTCATCTACACCTGGGCTTCATTCAATTACGACAGCCAAGACATGCAGAGAGAACTTAGAAAACGCCAAAAGTCATCCAAGGGACAACTCAAGCTCTTGGGTTTCTGTCTGGATGCTACCCCATCAGCCTGCAAAAGCAACATGGAGAGAGATTCCATCTCATGGCAGGTAGTATGTAATGGGAAAATGCTAGAAGACAAAAACTTAAACAAGTTGGGACTCCTTTCCATCCCCGACAACATCATACTCCAAAATGGGAAAATCATCGCTCGAGGTCTGAAAAGGCAAGAACTTTACCAAAAGCTCGACAACTTGCTGAAATAATCCTGCGAGCATATACACCAACCTAATAAATAGCGAAGCCTATATGTTAGTAAAAACATATTGCGCAGCAGTCAACGGACTAGAAGTTACTACTGTCACTGTAGAAGTTAGCCTCAACAGAGGAGTTCAGTACCACCTTACGGGCCTAGGCGACGAGGCGGTCAGGGAAAGCCGTGACCGCATCGCAGCAGCCCTCAGTTACAGCGGTTTTAAGTTTCCTATAGCCGACATCACCATCAATCTTGCTCCAGCCAACCTCCGCAAGGAGGGTAGCAGCTTCGACCTTCCCCTGGCCATCGGCATACTGGGAGCCAACGGCAATATACCGGAAGAGCACCTCAAGGAATACATGATGGTAGGCGAACTGAGCCTAGATGGCACATTGCAACCCGTCAAGGGCGCACTCCCTATCGCCATTAGGGCGAGAGCCGAACACTTCAAGGGGCTCATCGTGCCCGAACAAAACGCAAGGGAAGCCGCTGTAGTCAATAACCTAGAGGTATACGGCATGAAAAACATCTTTGATGTCATCCAATTTCTCAGCGACAAAACCGCACCCGAGCCAACATTCGTAGACACCCGTAAGGAATTTTACGAGAACCAAGTACATTGCGACTTCGACTATGCCGATGTACGAGGACAAGAAAACGTAAAACGCGCTCTGGAAGTAGCAGCAGCAGGTGGACACAACCTCATCATGGTGGGCCCTCCAGGATCTGGAAAATCCATGATGGCAAAAAGATTACCATCAATTCTTCCACCACTCACCCTCTCAGAAAGTCTGGAAACCACGCAGATACACTCTATCGCAGGAAAACTCGGCAAGAATGTCTCGCTCATAGCGCAACGACCATTCCGAGCACCTCACCACACCATATCACAAGTGGCTCTCGTAGGCGGAGGCACTTCGCCACAACCCGGCGAAATCTCGCTTGCCCACAATGGAGTCCTTTTCTGTGACGAACTACCTGAGTTCAACAAGACTACACTAGAAGTGCTCCGCCAACCTTTGGAAGATCGACATATAAACATCAGCAGGGCAAAATATTCCATAGATTATCCATGCTCTTTCATGTTTGTAGCAAGCATGAACCCTTGCCCTTGCGGCTACTATGGAGACCCAACCCACCATTGCGTCTGTACTCCAGGACAGATACAACGATACATGAACAAGATTTCCGGACCACTCCTAGACCGCATTGACATACAATGTGAGATTACCCCCGTACCTTTCAAGGACATCAGTAAGGCCTCCCTTGGCGAGCCTAGTGCCAAAATCAGGGAAAGAGTCATCAAGGCAAGGGAGTTGCAAGCCGAAAGATTTAAGGAATACAAAGGTATTCACTGCAACGCACAGATGACAGAGCGTATGATACACCAATTTGCAGAACCCACCGAGGCTGGTATCGAACTCCTTCGTATGGCAATGGAAAAACTTTCCCTCTCGGCACGTGCCTACAACCGCATCCTCAAGGTGGCCCGCACCATTGCAGACTTAGCCGGCAGTAAGACCGTAGAGCCTCAGCATCTTGCGGAAGCCATCAGCTATCGTAGCCTAGACAGGGGCGATTGGGCTGAAAGAGGACATATCTAGGCATCAAAATGGTAAAAACAAGGAGCAAGCATGTGGTATTTTTTGTTTAAGGGGTAGCTAATACTGTTATTTCTTGATACAAATAATAGCATTAGCTACCTATTAAGCCAACAACTCGCCACAACCTCCTGCAAAAGCTATGCGCCAACAATGTGGCGCAAATGGTGAAAAAAGCAATGATGCTGGGGCTGAACTTTGTACAAAGCAAATAAAGTTGGGCGAAAACTTCCTTATATCCAACATTTTTTGTAATTTTGCACGCAAATTACAAAAATAGATTAGCTAATATGGAACAAAAGAATTTTAAACGTACCACCGTTACGGCAGCCTTGCCTTACGCCAACGGTGGTGTGCATATCGGCCACTTGGCAGGTGTTTATGTGCCAGCCGACATCTACGTTCGTTATCTCCGCCTGAAGAAGCAAGAGGTAGTGTTCATCGGCGGCAGCGACGAGCACGGCGTGCCTGTTACCATCCGTGCCAAGA
>CAVDKC010000094.1:0-10688 GCA_963609615.1 Oribacterium sp. | reverse complement strand
ATTGCAAAATACAGAAACGAGCAGAAGTCCGCTCGTTTCCATATTGTTACCTATAAGATATAGGCAAACGCCCAACTTCTTGATATTCAATTGAAGACAAGTTTAGAGCGTGTTACTGCTGTTACCACTTCAGTTTGCCATATTTCTCCTTATACCATAGTTGCCAACCGTTCACGATGTTCTGCCACACCACATAGGCTCCCGGGCAAACGGCAGCGAGTGGATTGAGAAAGGTGAGGGTGAGCCAGATGCCCACGATGGTATTCTTCTGTCCCAATGCCTGTCCGGCACTGATGCTTGCACCAAAATGATGGCCCACGGCCTTGCCTATGGTAAACTGGATAAGGCATACGATGAGGGGAACTATGAGCAGCAGGGCTAAGATGCCGTCCGACACCTCGGCATGGAGGATGTTACGCACAGTCTCGCCCATTAGCACCACGAGGTTGAAGCACCACATATAGAACCCCAAGTCTTTCACGCTCTTCACCTTGTCAACAAAGCGGGGCAGAAACCTGCGGCTCAAGAGGGCAAGGATCAGGGGCACCACCAAGACGGTGGTAACATTGCGAAACACCATGGCACTCATCATGAGGAAGCTCACGTCGGCTCCCTTCTCTACCATCGGGAAGAGTGTGGGGATGATGATAATCGTAAAGATGTTGGCGATGACGGTATAGGTGGTGAGCGAACCAATGCTGCCACCCAACTTCTCCGTGATTACCGCCACTGCCGCCGCCGTGGGACAGATGAAGCAGATAAATGCCCCCTCTAGCACGAGCTTGGTCTCGTAGTCATCTCTAAACTCCATGATGAGCACTACCATCATCAATGCCAGCGACGTGCGGATTAGCTGGAGAATGAAGTGCCAAGCCTGCGGCTTCATCTCCTTGATTTCTATCTTGCAGAACGTGACGTAGAGCAAGCAGAACAGCAACACGGGCATCAAGTCTAGCAGATAGGGGCCTACAGCATCCCCTACTGGCTCCAGCAGCGGAATGTAGGCAAACAAAAGATAGCCCACGGCTCCCAACACCAGGGAGCATGGTAGGGCAAAACGCCTAATAAATGACAATATTTCCATTACACCTTATTTATATATCAAGATTAAAGGAAGAAGTCTTCCTCTACTTTTTTACCTTTTTGCTCTTTTACCTTTTAATTCCTTCCTTTTCCAGCATTTTCCTCACTTTCAGAACACGGATCTCAAGACCGCTGCGCAGCTCTTCATGCTTTTCCATCTTGAGCTTGGAGCGGATGTGCGACCGCTGGCTGGTGATATTCGACTCCGTCTTGTCCATAATCTGGCAAATCTCCTTGATGACCTTGCCCTGCAGCACAAGCTTGCAAATCTCTATTTCGCTCTTGGTAAGTTCCGGACAGAGCCGCATATACACCAGACTCTCAAACTCGCTATCGTGGAAATGGTGGACTACGTTCTTGCGCAACTGCTCCTTCGAGTCGGGGCTGAGCCTGTCTAGCAGCGAGCCAACCTTCTCCTTGTCTTTCTCTGTCAGATTGGTGAGCATCTCAAGTGCCTTCTTCTCCTCCTCCTTCAGTAGTCGGGGCTGTCGCAGTCCCTTGGCCACAATCTTGGAATTGTAGAACACCACGAAGAAGATAAGCAGATAACCCACGAAGAATATGCGCATCACCCTCACCATATAACCCAGTTCATACTGCCAGAGGCAAATAATCAGGTCGAAGGTAAGCAGCAACACGAGGATGATGGCGAGCCGCTTGATTCTCACAGCCAGAGCTACCACTGCCAATATCAGGATGATGTTGAAATTTCCCAACACATGAATTTGCCCCCCCATAAAGACCTGACAAAGCGACTCTGTAGAAATCTTCGCCGCTATCTCAACGAAGAAGACATACAGACCAGTGCGTACTGACAACCAGTTGCGCCAATACGCCACTTGCAGCAGGATGACAAAGACCAGCTGTCCCCAGTTGAGCACATCAAATGCATGGGGCTGGAGATAATCGTTCAACCCCATCAGGTTGGCGGGTATGAACAGCATCTCTGCAAAGGTGGTAAAGAGAAAACATACAAACTGTCTCCGGTCTCTCAATCCACAATGTTGGGGCAATTTATAATACTCCAACTTACTAATCCATTTCAAGAGCATCATTTCCATATCCTAACTATAATGATAAGATTAAAAATATATGAGTCCTGTTCTCGTATGCAAAAATAATCAAATCCTTTCAATGTACAAGAGTTTCCTATGTCTTTTCTCTTGAAATTAAGCATTTTTCATTGTAAAAGGAAGTAAAAGGTTAGAAAATCATTATTTTTCAGTATGATTTCCCTTGCATTTACTCGCAATTTACTCTACTTTTGCCTCAGATTTCTCGACCTCCCTTCCCTTAAACCGAAAGAAAGTCGCAGGAATATACGTATAAGTAAAAGATGATTCAATTAACTCAAAACTGGAACCGTGATGAACAAAAGAATGACGATTATGACGATGGCGCTCCTGTGTGTACAGGTAGCACTCGCACAAAAGGCGGCACTGAAAAGCAATCTTTTGTATGACGCCACCACCACCATCAACCTGGGACTCGAGTTCGCCCTGTCGCCCAAGTGGACGCTCGACCTGTCGGGCAACTACAACGGATGGACCTTTTCCGACAACAGGAAATGGAAGCACTGGATGGTGCAGCCCGAGGCCCGGTACTGGTTCTGCAACAAGATGCAAGGACATTTCATCGGACTGCATGCAATGGGTGGACAATACAATATGGGAAACATCGACTTGGATTTTAACTTTTTAGGAACCAACTTTTCCAAATTAAAAGACTACCGCTATGAAGGATGGGCAGTGGGTGCGGGCTTAGCTTACGGATATGCCTGGACGCTCTCCAAGCACTGGAACCTGGAAGCGGAGATAGGACTGGGATGGGCTTACACCCGATACGACAAGTTTGAGTGCAAGAACTGTGGCGAGAAGGTGGAAAGCGACAAGTCGCACCACTATGTGGGGCCTAGCAAGGCGGCAGTAAACCTGGTCTACGTATTCTAGCCCTTTATAAAATACGTATCCTAACCATTAAAAACAGAACACATGAAACATCAGCATATTCTATGGATAGGTCTGGCCATCGCCGGAATGTCCATCCCCATTCAAACCAAGGCACAGTCGCTGGCGGGCAACCTGGTGAAAGTACTCGACAAGAAGGTGGCGAAGAAGGGCAGCACGGTGGATGTGGACATCCTCTTCTCCATCTCGCAGATGAACCTGAAGAGCAACAAGGGGACTATCCTCATTCCGATGCTCGTCCATGATAACGACACCGCAAGAATGCCTGCCGTGGAAATCATGGGGCGCAAAAGGTACATCTACTACCAGCGCAACGGAAAGACAGCCACCGACGCCCCTGCCGTGGTGACGGAAAGGAGGAACGGCGAGCCACAAGACATCGCTTATAGCCATTCCCTCGCCTACCAGCCCTGGATGAAGAACTCGCAACTGGTAATCGGGCAGGACAAATGCGGATGCAACCAGACACTCGTGGGCGACAACTTGCTCGCCGACCTCGGCGAGGTGCTCAAGGAGAAGCCGAAGCCCGTAAAGAAGGAGCGGCAGATGGTGACCAACATCCAGCAGTTGAAGGGTACGGCTTACCTCAAGTTCCCTATCAACAAGTATGACATCGTGCCGTCGCTCGACCGCAACGCCAGCGAACTGGCTGAAATCATGCAGGTAATCGACATGGTGAAGAACAACAAGAACGTGCGCATCACCGCCATCACCCTCCACGGCTACGCTTCCCCCGACGGCAAGTATAGCCTCAACGAGAAGTTGGCATACAACCGCACCCGTGCGCTCTTCAATTACCTGAAGCAGCAATATCCAGCAGAAGACAGCCTCTTCGAGATGACTTCGACAGCAGAAGACTGGGACGGCGTACTGAAATATGTGGAAGCAAGCGACCTTCCCGACAAGCAGAAGGTGCTCGACATCATAAACGATACGAGCCTTACCCCCGACGAGAAGGAGCAAGCCATCCGAAGCAAGGCACCGGCAGCCCACCGCCACTTCGTAAACCAGCTCTATCCTAGCCTGCGCCGCACCGACTACACCGTAAGCTATGAGATAGTGAACAAGAGCTATCAGTAAAAAAAGATGATGGAAAATATATTTGTATCAGTAAAAGATGAATGAGTGAATAATTATTATAAGTAAAAGAACCCTTAACAAAAAAGATTATGAAAAAGATGAATCAATTCATGATGGGTATGCTCGCGATAGCAGCTACCGCATTCGTAAGTTGCAGCAATGAGGACGCTACCAACGACAACACCTCCCGTCAGAACGTAGAGAACTTCTATATGAATCTGAAGGTAGTGGGAAACACAAGTAATGGAACCCGTACTACGGGTACATCTATTGAGGATGGATCAGATGCTGAGAGCAAGATTACCAGTGGTACAATCTGGCTGGTAGATGCCAGCGGAAAAGTAAAGTTCAGCAAGAAGATTACTGCAGAAGAATGGAACAGCACAGGCAACACTGCAACCAATCCTATCAAGGTGGCCGTTACTCAGGTCGAGGAGAACACACCTTACAAGGTTTACTTCCTCGCCAACAAAACAGATGTTGACTTGAATGCAGATCCTACCACCCAGACATTTACATCTACTAATGGTGGCATCGACTATGCTACAGACAATGCTTTCGTGATGTTCAACCAGAACGACAAGGCTGTGAAGGCTGACCAGTACACCGTTACGTTTACAAAAGATAACAAAGACGTGGACAATCCTGCCAAGCCAGCAGAAGCCATCAAGTTGGATCGTCTGACCGCCCGCATCGACGTGCCTACCACTGTGACAACCATCAACAAGGAGGCAAACAAGCATGACCGCACCGAGAACATCGAGGCGATTACAAACTTGACATTCGACGGTTTTGCTACCAGCAACTTGGCCAACAAAGCCAACATGGAGCAGAAGTGGGACGCAACCGCATGGACTACCCTCCAAGTACCAACAGATCTTACCTATTACTGGGATAAGGCTTCCTACGGAACAGAGCTAAAAGCTGAGCAACTGGAAAACTTCCAGAAAGACAAAGTGCAGTATCTCTTTGAGCAAACAACTAACGACGTAGACAAAGCTACCAGCATCTACCTGCAGTACACTGCCGTTGCATCTACTGATGGCAACAAGGACTTCACCGACGGTACATTCTATCGCTACGACAAGCGCGTGTTCACATCCATCGAGGACATCATCAAGCATGCCGGTGCTGCTAATCCTTTCGGAACAAAGACTGCTGAACAGGTGGTAGACGAGATTAAGGACGCTTCTAAGTCTACAGAGGGAAAAACCTTTTGCACTGATGACCAGACTATTTTGGAAACGTTTAGAAATACCTACAAGATTGAGGTGTTCGTAGCTGGTAAGGTATACTACACATATGCCATCGAAGACCCAGCTCACGCCAACTACAGCATCCTCCGCAACAGCATCTACAGAATAGATATCAAGAATATCTACGACTTGGGTACAGATACTCCTAACGGCGACAAGGAGGTGAAGCCTGTTTACTATCTCAACGTAGAGGTTACCGTGAATCCTTGGGTTCTCAAGACCATCCCAATAAACCTCGACTAACAAAGATGCCCGCGAAAGCGAAAAGCAGCAGAAGCAGAAATAGAAGCAGAAGCGAAACCTTCAAGAAACAGCCCGGGGGAGAGAAAATCTCCCCCGAGTATTCTCCCATTAACTCAAAATAAAACGACAACAATATGGCACAACTGACAACCAATATATGGAACAGACTGGTAGAGTGGAACACACGGACCAGTTTCCCAACCATCCTGCTCGTAGCTGTGCTGGTGACACTCCTGTCGTCTTGCATCAAGGACGACATGGACGACTGCCCGTCGCAAGTGTCTCTCAAGTTTGACTACACCTACAACGTGAAAGATGCCGACGCTTTCTCGGCGGAGGTGAAAAACCTCAACGTGTATGTCTTCGACAAAAACGGGAAATACTACGATACCTATGTGGAGTCGGCCAGCAAGTTCAGCACCGGGCACACCATGCAGATCAACGACCTGCCTGGCGACGGAAAATACACCTTCGTGTGCCTAGCCCGCAACAAGCAATACGACGACACCCGTGCCAGCGAAGACGAGATGGAGTTCAACTTCACCCAACTTACCCCAGGCGTGTCTACCATGGACGACCTTCAGGAGGAGATGGGCAAGAAGGGTTCGCAGGAAGAACTTATCAACAACAAGAACTTCACCGCCCTCTACACCGCCCAGACCTCCGTCAACTATAAGGAAGGCAAGACCGTACAGGGCGAATTGAGTCTGATGAAATGCACTAAGACCTACCGCATCGTGCTGATGCCCTACGACAACGACCAAGACGACTTCACCCTTGACAACTTCGACGTACGCATCGCCGGTTCCGCCGCCCTACTCGACTGCAACGGCGACAAGGTGGAAAACAAGCAGATTACCTACCTGCCCTACAGTTCCAAGACCGTGACCAACACCAGCGGCGAGACGGAGATAGAAGGCGAAAAGGTGGACAAGGCTCTGGTATACGACCTCGCCTCCTCCCGCATGTTCGAGCGCAACAACGACACCGCAAGTTCCCGCAGCGGAAACGAATACGACGACAAGCGCATCGTCATCACCGACAAGCGCAACGGCAAGGTACTCTTCGACCACTCCCTGCCTTGGTTCCTCGCCATGTGCGGCGAACACACGCAGTCTTCCGAAGGTACAGAATGGGGCGACCAGGAATATCTCGACCGTCAAGACCACTATGTACTGACGTTCTATGTGCCCAAGGTGGGCAACGACTACTACATCCAGACCCGCCTAAAGGTAAACGGATGGGTGGTGAAACTCATCAATACAGACATCCAATAACAGAAAGGAGGACAAGATGAAACGCATTCTTATGAAACTGATGCTGCTCTGCGCTACCGCACCAGCACTGACATCGTGCATCGACGATGAATACGGAAGCTCCACCGAGTCTGACAAGGACACTTACATTCATCTGAATGTATCCACCGCAGCCCTCCAGACCAGAGCCAGCGACGAGTCAGTCGCCAATCCCAATACAGAGAGCGACATCCACAGTGTCAGGGTATGGGCTTTCAACAGCGACCTGACTGGCGAGAACATACTCCCGGTAAGCTACAAGGAAGAGACCAATCTCTCAGAAAACAGTAACCATCATATAAGCATGAAGATTCCCCGCAACTCAGGAGGAACACCCTTGCAAAAACTCGATCTCTTCATCCTCGCCAATGCCGAGAGCGGAACGTCGCTCTATGGGAACAACATCAGTCCCAAGGAAGTAACCCGAAAAGACTTGCAGTCGGCCAAGATTGCCAACAAGTACATCATCGATGCCGACGGGAAACCTACTGATACGAGCGTACCAGACGCAGGCTTGCCCATCTCCAGATACGTGACAGACATCAACGTGGAGGACTACAAACTGGAAGACGAAAACAGCACCACCCCTTCGCTCAGCATTCCGATGCAGCGCACCGTGTCGAAGCTCCACTTCTTCTTTGCCCGCAAAACGGGAAGTGACGCAGCCAATACAGAGGTGACGAAGATAGAACTGGACGGCAACTGCTTGTCACAGGGAAGCTATGTATTCCCAGACGGTGCCAAGTACACCAACCTTTCTACGGAAGGTTTGAAGGCATCGGGCAGTTTGGAGTATATCTCCGGCAAGACAATGCTCGACGGCATCAGCAGCGCCAGCATCCTGGCAGTGTCCGAACCGAAGGACTACATCCGTGGCGAGAACGAGGATGCCACCACCTATCTGCAGCGACTTGCCGATGCAGGCATCACGTCTCAAAACCTCGCCTATTACAACGAAACAGACAAAGCCATCTCCGGCACTATATATTACAAGATGTACACCACAGGCGAGGAACGTTCTGCCCCCTTCTCCATTCCGGCAGAGTATGGCCACCGCAACCACGAATTGCTGGTCTATGGATACTTCAACGCTGAGGGACACCTGGAGCTGAACTACTCCATCCTAGACTGGGACCAGACCGCCAACACCACCGTGGAGACCAAGGACTTGACTTACCTTAACGTCTACCCCACCCTCGTATTCATGAGGAACGTGGAGAGCAATGAGGAAGTAAACTTCTTTGCATCCAATGCCTGTACAGTATCTATAGAGGAGGTGTACTATTACGACAAGAACAACGAAAAGCAGACGATTTCCAAAGGCAACTCCCAATACCCAACAGTCACCATAAAGACAGGAGCCAAGCAGGGAACGGTGAGCATCTCTTCCGAAATGCCCACGAATCTTACTGTAAAGTACATCCGCTTCAAAGTGACTTCCGGCACCGCTTCAAAAGAAGTTCTGGTAAAACAGTATCCGCTAGAGTATATCCAAGCCATAGACGGATGGTATTCCACGAAGAGCCTTGATGGGTGGATAGACTGGCAAACTGACCAAACAGAACATACAACGAAAAAAACATCATCTGTATCACCCTTTCAGGCAAAGGTATACTACAATGGGGAAATATACGACTACAATGACGAAAGCACTTCCTCAGGATGGCCTTGGGGAGGAAATAAAAAATACAAAGCGCAGCGTGCCAATTCTTACAATGATGGCCAGAACAACAACCATATGTATGTGGTACAGATTACGCAGACTGACGGAACCTACACCATCGGACACGTCAACAATATTGATGAAACAACAAAACTGTCTGATGAGAATGTCGTCTCACCAGCCTTCGCCTTGGCATCGCAATTGGGAACAGTTTCTCCTGTCAGCAATAGCACAACCGCATCCAAGCACTGCGATGACTATATAGAGGTAGGATTAGACGGAACTCGTTATGAAGACTGGCGACTTCCTACGGCAGCCGAGATAGGAGTCATCGTAGGCTATCAGTACAACGAAAGCCAAGATGTTATAACTGAAGTATTGAGAGGTAAAACCTATTGGGCTTTGAATGGAGAGCAAGTGGAGACAAAGAGTACCAACACCGGTACTGGTTACGTCCGCTGCGTCCGCGACCTCTCTCCCGAGGAAGTGACGAAACTGGAGCAAAGTAAACAATAACTAGTAAAAAGAGGCAAAGATTATGAGAAAATTCAAACACATACTGAACGACGTGCTGATTGGCCTGACCATGGCAATCGCTGCCATCACCATCTCCCACCTTTTGACCTCTTGCAGCAACACCATAGACGGGGAGTACACAGGCTCCCCGTCCATAAGCCAAGACGGTATGGCTCTCCGCCTGAATATCCATACCACCGACTACCAGAGTGGCACAAGGGCTCAGGCACAAGGGGAAGAAGGCATCCCTGCCAACTCGATGCAAATACTCTGCTTCGACAGCTACGGCAAGTTTATCGCCATGGCTAAGGATGTGCAGAACACGGCAAGCGGCGGTGCCAACCAGATGGTAACAGGTACCGTACCCACCACAGCCACAACCCTTCACTTCCTTGCCAACGCCAACATCACATCCGCCAATAGTGACAGCTGGACTGGCAAGAGTGAGAGCGAAGTCCTTGCGACATTGGAGAGCAACTATACCGCCAACAAGAAGTTCGTATATTGGGGAAGTATCAAGAAAAGTACCGTAGAAGAGATGAAAACCTACCTAAACGGTAGCACCCAGGAGACTGTCCAGATGCTCAGAGACCGCGCCAAGGTAACCGTTACCAACAACGTTTCTGACCTCAAATCAGCAACCTTGACCGTATGCAATGCCTTGCAATACGGAAGGATGACAGGACTCACAGCTCAAATACACCTCCCCACAGATGCCACCTTGCGTATCGATGGCGAAGAGGCTGAGCTCTCAGAGACAGCCTATGCCTTCGAACACCCCAACCAGTCGGGCGACTATCTGAAGGTAATCCTGAAAGCCACTTACACAGACGGCACAACTCGCTATCACCAGATTATTCTGGAGGACGACAACCACGAGGCGTATAAGATACTCCGCAACCACGAGTATAAGATTACCCTCAGCAAACTCTCGAAAGACGCTGGCTACACTACCTTCACAGATGCCATAGACGGAACTCCGTCCAACAATGCCTTTGTCACCATCGACGACATCATCCCCGAGATTTCAGACGGCGAACACAGTATGCTCATCGACAACGGCACCTATGTCGTGCTGAACACAGGGGCAAGCAGCAGTCAAAGCATCGCCTTCACCTACACAGGCGGCAGCGACATGACTGCCAGTGACTTCAAAGCCACTTGGGTAGAGAACAACGGTTTGGCTACCAGTGCCACCCCCTCCGTCGGCTACGATGCAAACACAGGCAAGGGCACCATCAGCTACACACTGTCCGACATCTCCACAGCATTGAAGACAGCGAAGATTCAACTGCTCGATACCAAGAATGGATTGTCGCGCACCATCCACCTCTACAGCATCACGCAGTTTGACTTCGACGTCACCTTTACGAGCAGCAGCAATGTAGAAAATCAACTCGGAAAAGCAGAAGGCAGCACCGGCACCCTCACCATCACCGTGCCTGAGGACTACCCCACCGAACTCCTCCCCGTGGAGTTCAAGATAGCGTCCAATGACATCAACCCAGTAAATCTAGGTGTGGAAGTCTCCTCCACGGCTGATGTAGACGGCGGAAAGAACTGGAACTGCTGGTTTGTCTACAAG
>CAVDKC010000093.1:0-10802 GCA_963609615.1 Oribacterium sp. | reverse complement strand
TCATCCTCGTGGATGACAAGGGCAACGACTTCTTCAAGCAGCTCAAGCCATGGGCACCCTGCAAGGAGTGCCAGAAGTAAGGTAAATATCGATTAGAATGATAAATCCCGAATGCAAGAAAAAGAAGCATTCGGGATTTTTGTTATCTGATGAACTGGCTGTAGATGTCATAATAGATTTCCACCCAGCCATCATTGATCAGTTCCGCCAAGTTCTCCGCCAAGTCGGGATGGGCATCGATGAGTGCCACGAGGTCGGGATTATATATGGTACCGGCATCCTTGCGGAACTCCGCCATCACGGCATCGAAGGTCTTCTCACCCCTGTAGTTCCTGCCCAGTCGCTCGGTGGCAGCCTGCATACAGTCGCTCAACGTCACAATGTCGATTAGGATGCGTATCGGCGACTTCGTGTTGTCAAAGTCATCAGGATAGCCGCCCTTGCCGTTGTACCACTTGTGATGGCCGAGTGTGGTGTCACGATACTTCTCTAAACTGGGACCCAACTTCAGGTATTGCATCCCCAACCGGGGATGCCGCTTGATGATGGCGAATTCCTCGTCGGTCAGGGGGCGGTAGTCGTTGTTCACCACGGTGATGATGGAGTTCTTGCCCAAGTCGTGGTACATCGCCGCATCATGGATGAAGTCGAGATATTCCCTCTTGTGAGTGCGCACCTCGCTTGTCTTTTCATGTCCCAAGGTGCCCGCCAAAAGCTGCGGTTGGTATTTCACGACACCTTTCATCAGTTCCTGCGCTATCATCGAGACGTGTACGGAATGGGCGTAGGTGGTCACCTGCGTCGCCACATTGAGGGCACTGAGAAACCGGATGCGCTCCTTCTCGTTGAGATACTTGATGAGACGGGGATAGGTGGTGAGCTGATTCAATATCCTCACATAATTGATTCTCGACTGTCCGTCGGCACGGCTCTGGTAAGCCACCTCGATGTCGCGGCAGAGACGCTTCACAAACTTGCGCTTCTTCGAGAAACTCTTGTTCGACTTGTCGTTGAAGAACAACAGCGTGAAACAGGGATAGATGAAAGAACTCAGCTGACTGTCCTGCAATTTCTTCCCCGCCAAAGCCTCCCTTTCTTCCAAATACCGTTTCCAGAGCTGTTCGCCCGCCTCCTCTACGGTGAGTTCTCCCAACATATTCTGCATCAAGAGGGTGCGCTGAAAGCTGATTAGGCTCAGGTTTTTGTTGGAAAGATTGCGCTTCACGATGCGTTGCATCAGCGAGTCGACAACCTGCTTTTCCATCGACGTGGTGTCCAACATATAGACATTGCGCACCAGCAGTTCATCGTAGTTGTGAACAGTGTTCTTCAAAGAGAGATATTCAGACGGCAAAAGCACTTTGGAAAGGTCCACGCTGTCCATCAACACCAGCAGGCGACGGTAGATACTGCGGTTCTCCTCAAGGCTCTGCAATCCTTTCACCACCCAGGTAGACATACACAGGTTGAGGAGCGAGTAGGCCAGTCCTCTGGTATAATAAGGATAAGACTTGTTGCGCTCATCCAGCGTGCGCATAAAGCATTGGTACGACTTTTCCAATGCCGTGGAGTCGTAGCCCAGGTTATAGATGGAGGAATAGGATACGGCCTCCCAGGCATTCTGTACATTGGAGAAATTCAGGCTGTCGGGAGCATCCTTGGCATATTCGTTCAATATCCTACAGAACTTCAACATGAGGAAGGGGTCGCTCTTCCCATTATAGAAATAAGCCGCCGCACAGTCATGCAATTCCTTGTATGCCTCCACGGAGATGAGTCTCCTGTCCTGGCTGAAATATTCCTCTATGGTGCGCAGCACCTCCTTGTTGGAAATATAGATTTGTTGATTCTTGAGCGCACGATGGCGAAAGAACTTCACCCACTGGTCGTGCTCCTTGATGATGAAAATGCTGTCGTTGTATTGGTTGTACGCCACCCTGTTTTCTGTCAGGATGTCAAAACAACGCTTGAAGTCGGGATATTTCCCTACCTCCGCCTGTTGTGCCCTGCACCTTACTGGGAATACAGCCATCCATATTAGAAAAAACACCCCAAACCTCATCTTCAACAACGTTGTTATATACTTATACGCTTTTTGTCTATTTATATGCATTTATACACTTATACGTTGCAAAGATAGTTTTTTTATGCGAAAATCGATGTTTTTACCCCGTTATTTTATACTTCTTTAAAAGTAAATGTCGCAGTAAATCAATTGCACTGGTCAGAATACCGCAAAGTATTCTGCCAGTGCAATCTGCGTTCTAACCTACATTTACTATCTCTCTTATATACATTCTCTTTATTTCGCATACTCTGCCGGAATCTCGGGCATTGCACCGCTTTGGGTGCAGACATAAGCACTCACCTTCACGGCAAGCTCATGCGCCTCCCGGATGCTCTTGCCCTTAAGGATGCTGGCGCAGAAGGTACCGGTGAAC
Source organism: Oribacterium sp. (assembly GCA_963609615.1). Classification (GTDB taxonomy): domain Bacteria; phylum Bacteroidota; class Bacteroidia; order Bacteroidales; family Bacteroidaceae; genus Prevotella. Next base: position 8,361 of record CAVDKC010000093.1, on the reverse strand, counting down.
GAATCACCTGCGCCCACGGTATCAGCCACCTCTACCTTAGGAGTCTCCTGGAAGGAAACCTCGCCGGGGGTGAAAACATAACTGCCATTCACGCCACAGGTCAAGACAAGCATATCGAGATTGTATTTGCCGAGAATCAGCCAGCACTTGTTCTCAATGTCGAGACCAGGATAGCCGAAGAGGCGACCGATGGTAACCAGCTCCTCGTCATTAATCTTCAACACGTTGCATCGCTTCATACTCTCGCAGATAATATCCTTGTTGTAGAAGTTCTGGCGCAAGTTGATGTCGAAGATCTTGAGGCAATCAGCAGGCGTATGGTCGATGAACTTATAGATCATCTCTCGACTCACCTCACTGCGCTGAGCCAAAGACCCCCAGCAAACAGCCCCGCAATTCACGGCAACTTCCTTTATGTCGTCGGTAAAAGGAATGTTATCCCAAGCCACGCCCTGCTTGATGTCGTAAGTAGGCACACCTTCTGCATCGAGCGAAACCTGTACGGTGCCCGTAGGATAGTCTACCTTGGGCAGCACATACTTCAACTTCTTCTCGTCGAGCAAGCGGAGAGCCTCCTCGCCCAAGGCATCGTTGCCAATGGCACTGACTGCCACGGAATGCAAACCGTGCTGACCGGCATGGTAAGCAAAGTTGGCGGGAGCACCGCCGAGTTGAGCACCTGTGGGGAGCACGTCGAAAAGTATCTCACCCAAACCTACACAATATTTATTGTCTAAATTATTTGTATTCATAATACTATGTTTCTTTAAATTGTCCCTTAGTTGAAACTTCTGTTCCGTAGTTTTGAACATAAATCTCGAGCACTTCTTACAACTTTCTTATATAAGTGAAAAGATAAACTACACCTACTGCCATCACTGCCACGGCACCCATCTGTCCAAAGGCATCACTGGCAAATCCCATGATGAGCGGGAAGACTGTGCCGCCGAAGAGCCCCATAATCATCAGTCCGCTCACCTCGTTCTTCTTCTCGGGCAGGGCAAGCAAAGCCTGCGAGAACACCATAGAGAAGATGTTGGAGTTGCCGTAACCCACAAGGGCGATGGCTGCATAGAGCATCATCTTGCTCTCGCCGAAGAACATACCCACCATGCTCAATGCCATCATCACCACGCTGATGACAAAGAAAGTGCGTGTCTTCATCATGCGGAGGAAGGCTGTTCCGGTAAAGCATCCGATGGTGCGGAAGATGAAGTAGAGCGATGTTGCAAAGGCAGCCTCGTTCAGGCTCCATCCCAGACGCTCCATCAAGAGCTTAGGAGCAGTAGTGTTGGTACCCACGTCGATACCCACATGACACATGATACCGATGAAGGATAGCAGCACGATAGGCTTGCCGAGGAGCTTGAGGCAAGCCATGAAACCAGATGCCTTGCCCTCCTGCTTCTCCTCCTCAATGGGTGTCGCCGCCAAGAGGAAGGTTGCCGCAATACCTATCAGCATATAGATGGGGAAAAGCACACGCCAGCCCAGACCGAACGCAGGAATACTTGCCATAGCTCCCCACATGGCGATGTATGGAGCAAGGAAAGAGGCAATGGCCTTCACAAACTGTCCGAAAGTGAGCGTAGAAGCAAGATTCTTGCCCGATGTCACTGCAGAGACCATCGGATTGAGGGAAGTCTGCATCAGTGCATTACCGATGCCGAGAAGCGAGAAGGACACGAGCATCACATTGAAGTTTTCGCCGAAGATGGGCAAAAGGAGGGAAATAACGGTCACGATGAGAGACAGGAGTACCGTCTTCTTGCGACCTATCTTATTCATCAGCATGCCCGTAGGCACGGAGAATATCAAAAACCAGAAGAACACCAATGATGGGAACAGATTGGCTGTTGCATCATTCAGGTTAAGGTCTTCCTTTACATAATTGGAGGCGATGCCTACCAGGTCTACAAATCCCATGGCGAAGAAACAGAGCATCACCGGGACGAGAGTCAGTTTGGATGATTTATTCATAATTGTCAGTTGTTTGTATTGTTTCGTCGATTTCGATGGCAAAGGTAGTGAGAAACTGCCGTACAACAGGGAAATATTCGTTCATCACTTGCCACGCATGTTAAGAGGTAACATTTTTGCCACCGAAAGAAACAAAAATCGCAGCAGAAACCACAAAAAGCATGGCTTTTCATATTGCCATTCCAAACTTTATGCGTATCTTTGCCCCCGAATTTATCATCAAGTACGAACCATCTTAAAATAAAAGAACAATGAAGAGAACTATCATAGCATACCTTTTCGCCTTCCTCGGCATCAGCAGTCTCTGGGCCAACGACGGCGTGTATTTTACCAGCGGCAGCTTCCTCGTGCCCACCAAGGAGACCGACATCTCCGTGGCAAAGGAAATCCTCACCATCACCATCGGGAAGGACAGCATGGCGAGGGTGGACGTGTATTATGAACTGATGAACAACGGACAGCCCAAGACCGTGACCATGGCTTTCGAGGCGCAGCCTCCCTACAACGTGGGAGACCCTATCAACAAGCAAGGCATCCATCCCTTCATCAAGGACTTCAGCGTGGTGATGAACCGTCAGAAGCTCTCCTGCAGGAATGCCCTGGTGGCTGGCCATTTCCCTTTCGAAAACAAGAACGGGGACAGTGACTTCACTCCGCTCGACATGACGAAATGGAAGGGAATGGGCGAGGCTCCCGACTCTCTCGTGCCCTACGAGAACGCCCTCTACAATGCCGAACTGGACAGTGTGACCGGCTATGCCTACGCCTACTGTTTCGATGCCCCCTTCAAGCAGGGCCTCAACATCGTACACCACACCTACACCTATCGCATGAGCTACAGCATCGGGAAGAGTTTCGAGATTCCCTACTGGCTGACTCCCGCTACCCGGTGGGCCAACCGGCAGATAGACGACTTCACGCTCAACATTACTGCCGACGACCTCACCGAGTTCTGCCTCACCGACTCCCTCTTCGCCGCAGCCCCCTTCCGGAAGACTTCGCCAGAGAGAGGCTTGCTCTATAACATCACCTCGGAATATGGCGAGCCGATGGTCTTCGCCCAGATATGTGAGGGCGACACCGTGACGTGGCACACCAACAACTTCCGCCCCACTGCCGACATCTACATCTCCTCGCCCGAGTGGGACAAGAACAATGCCTACTACGTCCACCGCAAACAGGCGAAGGTGGTGATAGACAAGCACGGCAACGTGAGCCGATACCTTGCCGACTGCGGCGACAGTTACTTGGTAGATGTGCAAGACTACGGTCTGGTGAAAAGGAGTGAGGGCCGCATTGAGGAATATAGTGCCGAGCAAGGCAAAGGTTATCTAGTGTTGGCCGACGATGTGGTGAAAACCCGTGTGAACGTTCGTCTGCGTCCTGTAGAGGGCAGCAAGAAGATAGGTTCCATCGCCTACCGCCCCGGCGAGATTCCCGAGGTATTCCCCTGTTTGGGCTATGTCTATGAAAAGGACAAGGGCTACTGGTTCAAGCTGAAAGTCAACGGCAAGACAGGATACGTGGCAGAACAATTCATGATCTGGGATGCCATCAACAGCTATTGATGAAAAGCCTACCCCTTGCTACGGCGAGAGAGGTGGAACAAGAGGTTCACCACCGACACTGCCAAGGCGAAGGAGATGCCTACGAGACACACGGCATCCCAGCCGCCACCGTTCCACGCCACACCGGCACAGAGCGTGCCCAGGCTACCGCCGGCGAAAAGGTGGCTCATGAAGATGGTATTGGCACGGTTGGTTGCCTCTGGAACGAGCGATAGACAACCGCTCTGGTTACTCAACTGGTAACACTGTGCGCCCACATCGACGAGGATGATGGCAACGATGAGCCCCAAATAAGTGTCGGCGAAGAAATAGGCTACCGCCCACGCCACAAACTGAAGGAGGGCACCTGCGAGACAGAAACGTTCTATGCCGAAACGGGGGATATACTTGCCGATGCCACTTGCCGCCGTAGCACCCACCAATCCACAAAGCCCGAGCAGTCCCACGGCATCACTTCCGGCATGGAAAGGAGCACCCGTGAGGTGGAACGCCATACACGACCAGATGGCCATCATGCTTCCAAAGCTCAGTCCGCCACGTAAGGCATAGATGCGTATGGCAGGAGTGTCACGGTAGATACGCACTATAGACTTCATCAGCTTGCTATATGACCCATTGAAAGTGGACGGCATTGACGGTAAGGTGCGCAACATAACCATGAGGCTCACCGCCATGATGACGGCAGCAATACCGAACATCGCCCTCCATCCAAGCCATTCGCCCACATATCCGCTCAGCACTCTCGCCCCAAGCACGCCACTGAGAAGACCTGTCAGCACGAAGCCCATATTGCGCGATTTGTTCTCCGGCTTGGAGAACTTGCTTGCCACGGGAATGAACATCTGCGGAACCACACTGTTACACCCCAGCACAAGAGATGCCGCCCATACGAGCCATAGGTTCTGACTCATGACGATGGCTATGCAGCACACCACTGCCACGCTGATGTTGAAGGCTATGATCTTGCGGCGCGACACCTTGTCGGCGAGGGGCACGACAAGTATCAATCCCGAGGCGTAGCCCAACTGAGTGATAAATGTAATGAGATTAGCCTGCAGTTCCGTGCCGCCCAGTGTCTGACGCATGGCTTCGAGCAACGGTTGGTTGTAATACAAGTTGGCGACGGTCAGCCCGCCGATGACGGCCATGGCGAAAAGAATGCTTCGCGGAATGCCGCCGTTGGGTACGAGTTCTTTCATCTTTATGCTATCCTTTCTTCCTCCTTATATATTTTTCATCTCTAAACTTAGTGCAAAGGTACGGAAAAGTACATAAACAAACTATCAATCATGTTTCATCGGATACAAAAAATCGTTCATATATCATCTTTAGTTTTGCATGAACGAATATTTACCCCTTCCTCAACGCCCGCATGGCGTTGAGGACTGTGAGGGTATAATACTCCCCTGATTTTAGACACCCACATTTGGTCAATAGCATAAATATGCCTACCTTTGTGGACAAAACATCAAAAAAAACAAAATGGGACGTATGTCAAAATTCACATCGGCCTTCAAGGCTAAAGTGGCCATAGAGGCCATCAAGGAGAAAGAAACTGTAGCCGAGCTTGCAAAACGCAACAGCGTGTCACCGAAAAAGATTACTGAATGGAAGGACGAGTTTCTTTCCAACGCAGAGGCAGGCTTTTGAGAAGCCCGCTGACAACGAAAAGGAAAAGAAGGCGCTCAAGCAGGAAAAAGAGCGTCTCCTCATTTATTTTTCCACATCTAAATTCTTACTATTATTTAGCTTTGTTGTCTTCCCCTTTCCTAAACTATATTTAATGCTTATTTGGGCTATAAAAGCATTTACCCTATTATCGCCATAGGTTTGATAAGCAAAATTTGGAAGACTCACTTTTGTATATGTTTTCTTGGAAATCAAAGAAGTCGGTATGCTTACCTCCAGAGATATTGGCAATTTACCTTTCAATAGAGAGCAAGAAGTTCCTACAAATAATTTTTCCTCTTCATTATACTGTTTGCCTTGTAATAATGGCAATTTGTCGTGACGTAGAAAGTAGCTAGCCATAAAACTCAATTTTGTATTTGGAACATTCCAAAGGAACTGTGTGTCAAGATACCATATCCTTCCAAAGTGCTTCGTATCATTTTTCAAATAGCGATGATACCACTGATAATTAGCCACTACCGACAATTCTAAATTCTGACCTAGATGATAATCACCTTCTACACCAAAATAGTTATGCTTATAATTACAGTTGGTTTGAGTTTGATAAGTTTTATCTTCTTCTTGCAAATAGTAGTCTATGATTTCATCCTTACTTTGCTTATACATATAGTTTATCTTGACTATATTGACGAAATTGACAGTAATTTCAGAATAATGCATAATTCTAGGTTTTAGGACAGAATTGCCTCTGTGCCAAAGCACATCATTCACTTGCCATCTTATTGTTGATAATTGTTCAAGATTTGGATATTCTACATCACAAAAATAATTATATAAAAAATACATCCACTTTACTGGCTTCAAGTATCCTTTAAACAAAGGCATCCAAGATGTATGTTTCTCTGATACTGTCTTTAGTTGATTTTCATCTTTGACCCGCAACAAATGAGAACCTAACAAAGCATTAAAATTTCGAAATGGCTGATATGATATTGCTCCCATCAATTTACTTCTAATTTCTTTGCTATTATACAACACTACATTTAGATTTCGGTCAGAATTAGAATAATCTTTCCATATTTGGGTATAGTCTGCCCACAAAGATATCTCTAATCTGATGCAGAGTGTTGATGATTCAGAAACATTGAATACAGAAACTGATAAAATAGCCAAGCTAATAGAAGCTACAGCTCTATTGAACAAATGCTTATTGTCTGTTGTAGAACAACTAAAGAACATAACTTCGCAACCAGTAGAACTAACTATCAAGCAAGCCGATATAGACCAATTTCGCCTTGTAAAGAATGGCTATATCAAGGAAGAAACGGAACTTTTGAAAAAGCACTTCGCTGAACAGAATACTATGATAAAAGCTCATGAACAACGTATTTGCGAAGTTTGTAAACAAGGTGAAGGTATATGGCTATCGGACTTTTGGATGAAAGTTTGGATTGCTGTACAAATAGCGGTTTATGGCGTAATAGCTTTGTATCTGAAGACCAAATCGTAGTAAAAGACAGGTGGCTAATCCATGCGTTAGGATTAGCCACTTTCTTTATATGCATGATTGAGCGATTTCTTTCATCTTGTCAATAGAATCTGTCAATTCTTGGATTGAATATTTTTGATTTTGGTCGTTTTCTGGATGATGAATGAAATTTCGAATATATGTTTCTGGTGTCATCTGCAACGCAGGTTGAGCAACGCCCTTATTCATTCTTATCCAAGACATACTCTTAGAACATCCTTTTGATACCAACCACTTTTCAAATTCTTTTTCGTGGCAATTGTTTGAATCTTCATCAGTAGCTTTGGCTTGTAGAAATCCATAAAGTTCATTATGATATTCTTCACTAACTTCGCCAAATGCTAAATAGTTTACTTCGTTTAATGATGGATATGGAAGACTATTCTTTTGAACATTTTTTATAGCCTTGATGCCATTACTCTCATAAATAACTTTTAATTGCTTAAAGTCAAGTTGCTTTACAATATCAGAACTATGTGTTGTTATTATTACCTGTACGCCACTGTTTGTTGACAGAGATTTCAATGCATCCACCAATATCTTTTGGTGCTGTTTATGTTGGGAGGTCTCAGGTTCTTCTATTGCATAGATAATATGTTGGTTATTTGCTTCTTTTTGTCTTCTTTCTGCTTCTGCTCTGAAGAAATTTAAAAGAATAAGGCGTTTAACCCCACTTCCTCGTTTGTTTATTGGTATATCTTCGTCACCTGTAATCGATAATCCCTTAAACACGTCTGCCCATTTTAAGTCCTGAGTTAACGGAACTTTTGGATGGAGGCTATCAGCGACTTCTGGATTCATTTCTTTAATCTTTGCCAATGTCAGGTCTGACACCTCTTGTAACTTTTTCCTTACTTCAGTTGCAACATAATCAAGTTTTTCTTGCAATTCAGAGTCATTAATAATCTGTTTCACTGCTTCTTTTAATGGATCTTGAATCTCATTGTCACCATCACAATTTTTTCGATCAGATTGAAATAGACTATAATATGGCAAATATGTCTGAAGTTTACCCCAAATGGCTTTTATATCACCATCTTTCGAATTTACGTCAATCTCTATTTCATCCAGATTTAATTCATCTGAACTACTATATTTGTTCCAAATGGCTTTCCTTAAACAAGCATTTTTTCGTTTGTCTTCACATTCCACGCCTAATTCTTCTATCATGGAATTTAATGCTGCTTGTTTTTTAAGCAATAAGTCTGCACACAGAGGATTAGTAGGATGGTTCGCCTTAATTGCGACTTTCATACCTGCTACGGATGTTGCTGCATTTTTGAAAGTCTTGGAAACCTCCAAATTTCCCTCCTTGTTTAACAAGAATTCGTCTGCAAGAGTTGTTTCATTGGATGCATCAATAACTACATTTTGTGGGAGCTCAGTGAAACATACAGAAATCTTTATATCAAGATTGCCACTTTTCTTTCCTGTTTTGTTTATATCGTCTTTGTCAAGCTTTATCAATCCCTTACCATCATGAAAGAAAATGTCTAATGCTTCCATTATTGTAGACTTACCTATGTCATTACGACCAACGATTGCTGTCATATTTTCAAAACATACAACAACCTTTTATTGGTATCCTCTAAAATTTTCCGACCTGTACGGTTGAAAATGCCTAGCCTATAAAATATCTGCCATACTTTTACG
>CAVDKC010000092.1:0-11011 GCA_963609615.1 Oribacterium sp. | reverse complement strand
GTTAAAAGTTAAAATGGTATGAAAGTATTAGTTGCAACAGAAAAGCCATTTGCTGCCGCAGCTGTGAATGGTATTAAGAACGAGATAGAAGGAGCAGGCCACGAACTCGTGCTGCTCGAAAAATATACCGAGAAGGCACAACTTCTCGATGCAGTGAAGGATGTCGATGCGATGATTATCCGCTCAGACAAGGTGGATGCCGAGGTGCTCGATGCTGCCAAGAACCTGAAAATCGTGGTGCGCGCAGGTGCCGGCTACGACAACATAGACCTGGCAGCCGCTACCGCTCACAGCGTGGTGGCAGAGAATACGCCTGGCCAGAATTCCAATGCCGTAGCCGAGCTGGTATTCGGACTGCTGGTCTTCGCCGTGCGTAACTTCTACAACGGCAAGGCTGGCTCTGAGTTGAAGGGCAAGAAGTTGGGTATCCTCGCATTCGGCAATGTGGGCCGCAATGTGGCTCGCGTAGCCAAGGGCTTTGACATGGACGTGTATGCATTCGATGCCTTCTGTCCTGCCGATGCCATCGAGGCTGCCGGGGTACATGCCGTGAAGAGCCAGGACGAACTGTTCCAGACTTGCGACATCGTGTCTCTCCACATCCCGGCTACCCCAGAGACCGTCAAGAGCATCGACTACAAGACAGTAGGCCAGTTGCCTAAGGGCGGCATCCTCATCAATACAGCCCGTAAGGAGGTTATCAACGAGCCCGAGCTTTTGCAGTTGCTGGCAGAGCGTGAGGACCTGAAGTTTATCACCGACATCAAGCCAGATGCCGATGCCGACTTCGCCAAGTTTGAGGGCCGCTATTTCTCTACACCCAAGAAGATGGGAGCGCAGACCGCAGAGGCCAATATCAATGCCGGCATCGCTGCCGCCAAGCAAATCAATGCCTTCTTCAAGGATGGCTGCACGAAGTTCCAGGTAAACAAATAAACTTTTAACGTTGAAAGTTGAACGTTGAACGTTGAAAGTTATGATTAGTTTGGCTGATTATAATCTGAGGAACATTCAACGTTCTTTTTTAAGCTTTGATATGTTAGAGAAGAATAAACCAGAATTTGACATATACAATATGTCTAAAGGTTTCGCTTTGCGTATAGTCAACTTGTACAAGTACCTGAAAGAAGTTCAGAAAGAACACGTCATCTCAAAGCAAATATTGAGAAGTGGTACTAGTATCGGGGCCAATATACATGAGGCGAAGAATGCACAATCCAGAGCTGATTTTTGCAGTAAAATGAACATTGCATTAAAAGAAGCAAATGAAACTGGATATTGGCTTGATTTACTTAATGACGCTCAATATTTGACAAATGACCAATATGAGTCTTTGGCAGAAGACTGTCACCATATAGAAGCAGTCCTAACCAAAATAGTAAAAGCAACCAAACCGAATAATAGCATATCATAACGTTCAACTTTCAACGTTCAACATTCAACAGAAAAAGCATGGCAACAATAAAACCATTCAAGGGCATCAGACCACCTAAAGAACTAGTGGAGCAGGTGGAGTCTCGCCCATACGACGTATTAGACTCCGAGGAGGCTCGTGCCGAGGCTGGCGACAACGAGAAGAGCCTCTACCATATCATCAAACCCGAAATCAACTTTGAGCCTGGCACCTCAGAGTACGACCCTCGTGTCTATGAGAGCGCAGCAGATAACTTCAAGAAGTTCCAGGAGAACGGCTGGCTCGTACAGGATGACAAGGAACAGTACTACATATACGCCCAGACGATGAACGGCAAGACGCAGTATGGTCTTGTGGTGGGCGCATACGTCAATGACTATATGACTGGCATCATCAAGAAGCACGAGCTGACCCGCCGCGACAAGGAGGAAGACCGCATGAAGCATGTGCGTGTATGCAATGCCAACATAGAGCCCGTCTTCTTCGCTTATCCTGACAATGAGGTGCTCGACAAGATCTTGATGCGCTATGCCGCCACCAAGCCAGAGTACGATTTCATTGCTCCGATAGACGGCTTCCGCCACCAGTTCTGGGTGGTAAGCGACGACAAGGACATCGCTACCATCACGGCAGAGTTTGCCAAGATGCCGAGCCTCTATATCGCCGACGGCCATCACCGCTCTGCGGCAGCTGCACTCGTGGGTGCAGAAAAAGCGAAACAGAATCCTGGCCATACAGGCAAGGAGGAGTACAACTACTTCATGGCTGTATGTTTCCAGGCAAGCCAACTCACCATCCTCGACTACAACCGTGTGGTGAAGGACTTGAACGGTTTGACATCCGAGGAATTCCTCACAGCCCTGACCAAGAACTTTGATGTTATCAGCATCGATGCCATCAACGTGAATGTTTCGGGCGATGAGGACGGCATCCCTTGCTACGAAAAGATGGATATCGCCGATGCCATCGAGCAGCTGGGGCTGGATGTGTTGAAGCCAGCGCAGCTCCATTCCTTCCTGCTCTATCTAGAAGGCAAATGGTATGGCCTTTTCGCCAAGCCAGGTACCTACGACGACTGCGACCCTATCGGCGTGCTCGACGTAGACATATCCTCTCGCCTTATCCTCGACGAGATACTCGGCATCAAGGACTTACGCTCAGACAAGCGCATCGACTTCGTGGGCGGTCTTCGCGGTATCGGCGAGTTGAAGCGTCGTGTGGACAGCGGCGAGATGAAGATGGCACTCGCCTTGCATCCCGTCACCATGCAGCAGATCATGGACATCGCCGACAGTGGCAAGATTATGCCACCTAAGGCTACTTGGTTTGAACCCAAACTGAGAAGCGGACTGATTATTCATAAACTTTGAAACGTTGAAAGTTGAACTTTTTTACGTTGAACTTTGAAAGTTGAAAGTTGAACGTTATGAAATGTTGAAAGTTGAACTATTTTACGTTGAACTTTGAAAGTTGAAAGTTGAAAGTTATGATTAGCTTTTTGACTGGAACTTTATGTAATGAAAGCAGGAAGACAAAAGGCAAAGAAAGAAAGCAAGAAAGTAAGATAGGCTTTACATATCATAACGTTCAACTTTCAACTTTCAAAGTTCAACGTAAAATAGTTCAAAGTAAAAAAGTATGATTGACGAATTCAAAACCATATCAGATACGATAGGCGAGGGATATTACACCGAGAAGCGGAGTAAGTTTCTCGCCTTTGCCCACCACGTTACGAGCGTGGACGAAGTGAAAGAAATAGTTGCCGGGTACCGTAAGAAATATTACGATGCCCGACATTGTTGTTATGCCTATATGCTTGGCGCAGAGCGTACCGACTTCCGTGCCAACGACGACGGCGAACCTTCCTCTACGGCAGGCAAGCCTATCCTGGGACAAATCAACAAGGCTGAACTTACCGACATCCTCATCGTGGTAATCCGATATTTCGGCGGCGTCAAGCTCGGCACGAGCGGTCTCATCGTGGCTTACCGTGAGGCGGCTACCGATGCCTTGGCACATTGCGAGGAGGTAACACAACAGGTGGAGGAAACCGTAACCTACGACTTCACCTATCCGATGATGAACGATGTGATGAGAATCGTCAAGGAGATGAACCCTCGCATCGTAGACCAAACGTTTGACAATACTTGCAGCATCAAACTGTCTATCCGCAAGGGCGAGGCAGAACAGCTCCGCTCAAGACTCAAAAAGTTATCCTTTGAGTCCTAGTTCCTTTTGTAGGCGGATGATTTCGTCACGGTACTGGGCAGCCTGCATGAAGTCGAGGTCTTTGGCGGCCTGCTTCATGAGGGCGGTGGTATTGGCGATGCTTCTCTCCAGTTCCTCGCGGCTCATACTGCGCACGACAGGATCTGCCACCATGGCGGTACTGTCTGGTTCGACATATATACGCTGAGTCGAACCATCCATCCCGACAATCTTCGTTTTTCCGCTGCCGAAATCCGGGCTGCCGTTTCCTGGCGCACCTTTCCCGATACTGGCGGCACCGCTTGCTCCCTCTTCCTTGCCGGTGGGCAGGGTGGAGGCAATCGCCTTCACTATCTGCTTAGGCGTAATGCCATGGTCGGCATTGTACTTGAGCTGAATATTGCGGCGACGGGCAGTCTCGTCGATGGTACGCTGCATACTCTCGGTAATATTGTCGGCATACATGATTACCTTGCCGTTCACATTACGGGCAGCACGACCAGCCGTCTGGGTGAGCGAACGATGACTGCGCAGGAACCCCTCCTTGTCGGCATCGAGGATGGCTACGAGCGATACCTCTGGCAAGTCCAGGCCCTCACGCAGCAGGTTGACCCCCACCAATACATCATATTCTCCGGCACGCAGGTCGTTCAGAATTTTCACACGGTCTAGCGTCGCCACGTCGCTGTGGATATAGGCGGCACGCACACCGTGGTTGAGCAGAAATTCGGTCAACTCTTCCGCCATACGCTTGGTGAGCGTCGTGATGAGCACACGCTCGTTGCGATGGGTACGGGTAAGTATCTCGTCCAGCAAATCGTCTATCTGGTTCTCGCTCGGACGTACCTCTATCTCAGGGTCGAGCAATCCCGTAGGGCGGATAATCTGCTCTACCACGACACCTTCCGACTCGTTCAGTTCGTAGTCGGCTGGGGTAGCACTCACGTATATCGCCTGTGGAATGAGGTCGTGAAATTCATCAAACTTCAGCGGACGGTTGTCGAAGGCGGCCGGCAGGCGGAAACCATACTCCACAAGATTTTGCTTACGGGCACGGTCGCCGCCATACATCGCCCCTATCTGCGGTATGCTGACATGACTCTCGTCCACGACGAGGAGAAAATCTTTCGGAAAGAAGTCGAGCAGACAGTACGGACGCTCGCCAGGCTGACGGCCGTCGAAGTATCTGGAATAGTTCTCGATACCCGAGCAGTGCCCCAGTTCCTTGATCATCTCCATATCATACTCCACACGTTCCTTGACGCGCTGTGCCTTGATGCCGTCGCCGATACTCTTGAAATATTCCACCTGTTGCACCAGGTCGTCCTGGATGCGGCGGATAGCTATCTCCTGCTGCTCCTTGCTCGTCACAAAGAGGTTGGCAGGGTATATCTCGTAGTCGTCGAACGAGGCAAGGCGGTGAAAGGTCAGCGAGTCTACCTCCTCGATGCTGTCTATCTCGTCGTCCCACCAGGTAATGCGCAGCACATGGTCGCTATAGGCCATAAATACGTCTACCGTCTCACCCTTCACACGGAAGTTGCCACGCTGCAGCTCGATGTCGTTTCTCACGTAGAGGGCATCCACCAGCTTGCGCAGAAACTCGTTGCGGTCCAGGTTCTGTCCACGGTGCAACTGGATGATATTCTCCTTCATCGCCACCGGGCCGCCCATACCATAGATACAGGATACGGAGGAGACGATGACTACATCCTGCCTGCCGGAGAGTAGGGCAGAGACAGCCCCCAGGCGCAGCTTGTCTATCTCGTCGTTGATGGCGAGGTCTTTCTCGATATAGGTATCGGTGGTAGGCAGATAAGCCTCGGGCTGGTAATAATCGTAGTAAGAGACATAGTACTCCACGGCATTCTCGGGGAAAAATCCCTTCATCTCCTGATAGAGTTGGGCCGCCAAAGTCTTGTTGTGGCTCAGCACGAGAGTAGGCCTACCCACGTTGGCAATAACGTTGGCGACGGTAAAAGTCTTGCCCGACCCCGTTACACCGAGCAACACCTGTGCAGGCGTACCGTCGAGCACCCCGTCGGTGAGTTGGCGGATGGCTTCAGGCTGGTCGCCCGTCGGCTTGTATTGAGATGTCAATTTGAAATCCATGTCTTCTAACTTTGAGTGATGAGAATAGAACAGCAGCTTGGGGCGTTCGGGCGAAAAAGCCTCCAGACGCCCAGTTACGAAGTGCAAAAATACAAAAAAAACAGCATTAATCGTTTAAAAGATTGATAAAAAGCGAAAAAAAGTATTTTTTCTTTTGCTAATACCCAAATATTCTGTAACTTTGCAACTCAAATTAATGATTATGAAGAAACTGACACTTATCGCAGCATGTGCAACACTGCTCCTTTCGAGCTGTGCGAAAGAATACAACCAGGTAATCAAAACTGGCGACAACAACTATAAGTACGAGTATGCCAAGCAATGTTTTGCCCAGGGCAAGTACTCGCGTGCAGTGCCATTGCTGCAAGATGTGGTAACCATGAAGAAGGGTTCCACCGAGGCTGAGGAGTGTCTCTACATGCTCGCCATGGCGGAATTCGGCATGAAGGACTACGAGACGGCATCCGAATACTTCAAGAAGTACTGCTCCTCTTACCCTAAGGGCACCTTTGCAGAGAATGCCAGATACTACATAGGAGAGAGCCTCTACCAGAATGCGCCGGAGCCACGACTCGACCAGAGCACCACGCTTACAGCCATCGCTTCCTTCCAGGAGTTTCTCGACCTCTATCCTGATGCACGCATGAAGGAACAGGCAAGCAACCGCCTCTTCGCCCTGCAAGACCTCCTGGTAGAGAAGGAATACAAGAGTGCCAAGCTCTACTTCGACATGGGTACTTACTTCGGCAACTGCACCAACGGCGGCAACAACTACGAGGCCTGCATCGTGACGGCACAGAATGCCCTCAAGGACTACCCCTACAGCAACAAGCGCGAGGAGTTCTCCTCCCTGATCTTCAAAGGCAAGTACGAGTTGGCCAAGATGAGTGTGGAGAGCAAGCAGCTGGAGAGATACCAGGATGCCGAGGACGAGTGCTACGGTTTCATCAACGAGTATCCCGACTCCAAGGAACGTGCACTGGCCGAGCGATACATCGAGAAGTGCAAGGAATTTGAAAAGGCGCATCCAGAGTCAGCACTCGACAAGCTGGTAGGCAACTAATCCGGTTCCCCCCTCTCTCTTAGGGCTACACCTATTTATATATATAAGGACAGAAGTAAAACAAAAATTATCATATAGTACTATAAAATTATGGATTTCAAGAAATCAAAAGCACCAGTTAACACAGTAACACGCAACATCATGGACCTCTGCGACGACACTCAGAACATCTACGAGAGTGTAGCCATCATCGCAAAGCGTGCCAACCAGATTTCTCTAGACATCAAGCAGGAGCTGAGCAAGAAGCTCGCCGAGTTCGCCTCTTACAACGACTCTCTGGAGGAAGTGTTCGAGAACCGCGAGCAGATAGAGATTTCCCGTTACTACGAGAAGTTGCCGAAGCCTGTACTGATAGCCACACAGGAGTTTGTAGACAACAATATCTATTGGCGCGACCCTGCCAAGGACGTACGCGACGCCAAGGATAACCAACTCTAAAAACATTCAGACGGAGATATGATACAGCGTAAACAGACCCTGTTTCTGTTACTGGCCGCCATCGCCATTGCCGTGTGCCTCTTCCTGCCTATCGCCAGCATTTCACCCAAGGGGATGGGCAGTGATGCCTTGCTCTACAATCTGGGCATAGCCGGAGGCGACAATACGGGCATGGCGTTCTCGACCACCTGCCTGCCACTCTTCCTGCTTCTGGCTGTAGGTGCCTGCATCAGCCTGGCCACCATCTTCCTCTACAAGAATCTCAACCTGCAGAAGAGCCTCTGCTCGGTAGCCATGCTCTTTGTGGCACTGTGGTATGTAGACTTTGCGCTGATGTTCAGCGGCGTAGTACTGCCCGTTACAGACGGTACAGCCGCACAGGGAGGCCTCACGGGCAACATGCACTTCCAGTTTGCAGCCTGCCTGCCACTCGTGTCGGCAGTACTGCTGTGGATGGCCAAGAAGGGAGTGAACGATGACATCAAACTACTCAAGGCAGCCGACAGAATCAGATAAAAACAGGGCAGAGGCGGGCTTTTTTGGATAAAAAATGCTAAAAATGCAGCCTAAATGCAGCCCAAGTTTGCCCAGTTAGAATAAAAGTAGTAATTTTGCACCCGCTGTCACGAGATGGCAGCATAAAATTCAAACCTCATAATATTTAAAAATTAAATTAAAAAATGGCAACAAAAATCAGATTGCAGCGCGGCGGTCGCAAGAGCTATGCAGTTTATCGCATCGTAATCGCTGACGTTAGAGCACCACGTGATGGTAAATTTACTGAGAAGATTGGTACATTCAATCCTAACACCAATCCTGCTACTGTAGATTTGAATTTCGACCGTGCCCTCTACTGGGTAGAGACAGGTGCACAGCCTACAGACACAGTACGCAACATCCTCAAGGGCGAGGGCGTTTACTTGATGAAGCACCTCCGTGGTGGCGTTAAGAAGGGCGCATTCGACGAGGCTGAGGCTCAGAAGCGTTTCGACGCTTGGAAGAACGGCAAGGACGCTCAGGCTACTGCTGTTCGCGAGGGCGACGCTAAGGCCAAGAAGGAAGCTGCTGCTAAGGAGCTCGAGGCTGAGAAGAAGATGAACGAGGCAATCGCTAAGAAGGTAGCTGACAAGAAGGCTGCTGCAGCTGCTGCTCAGGCAGAGGCTGAGGCTGCCAAGGCTGCTGAGGAAGCTCCTGCAGAGGAGGCTTCAGCCGAGGCTTAATCTTCTCTCTGAGTATCTTCTTGGAAGATTGAAAAAGTATAAAAGGTCAATTCCCTTTTTCCGGGAGTTGGCCTTTTTTCATCATCACACTAATATAATATCATGGAGTAAATGAAAAGGGACGACAGCTATTCACACATACTGAAGTACATCGGCATCTTTGGCGGTGTACAGGGGCTCAACATCCTGGCAGGTGTGATACGCAATAAGTTCACTGCCCTGTTTCTGGGCCCTTCGGGCATGGGGCTCTTGTCGCTCTTGACGTCTACCTCCAACTTACTTACCAGCACCACCAATCTGGGCATACCTACCAGTGGGGTGAAGATGGTGACAAACGCCCCCAAAGAGGAGTCGCTGGAGGATGCCATCTGCACGGTGCGCACTTTTACCTTATTATCCGCAGTGGCCGGGCTCCTGATATGTATCCTCCTCGGACCGCTTCTCAGCTTCTTCGCCTTCGACTGGGGCCATCATGCCCTACAGGTCGTCTTGCTGTCGCCCACCATCTTCTTCACCATCCTGGCGGGGGGAGAGACGGCGATACTCAAGGGCGTAGGCCGTCTGAGGGCATTGGCCACACAGGCATCCATGCTCGCCATACTCACGCTCGCCATCTCGGTACCTGTCTACTGGATTTTCGGCCAGAACGGCATCTTGGCAGTCTTGTTTTTGACAGCCTTCTCGCAATGGGCCCTCAATTTCCGCTATTCGCGGCAAATTGCGCCCGTCAAACTGAATTTCTCCAAAGCTACACTGGCAGGCGGCCTGCCTATGGTAAGGATGGGCATCGCCTTCACATTGGCAGGCATGATGAGTACCGGAGCGGAATTTCTGGTACGCGCTTTTATCAACACACAGGGCAATCTGGAAACAGTGGGACTTTTCAATGCCGGTATCACCATCGTGATCGTATATGCCGGAATGGTATTCACGGTGCTGGATTCCGATTATTATCCCAGGCTGTCTTCCATCACCGGCGAAAGACGCAAACCTGAAGCAGAGGAGGAGAGAAACCTCTGCGTCAACCGGCAGCTGGAGATGAATGTCCTGCTGATAGGTCCTGTGATAGCCGTGCTGATGATAGCCTTGCCATTCATCATCCCCTTGCTTTACAACCATGAGTTTATGGATATACTCCCGATGTGCCAGGTGGCATCCATCGCCATGCTGCTCAAGGCAGTGTACCTGCCGATAGAATACCTCCCCCTGTCTAGAGGCGAGTCGAAGGTATATCTCGCCCAGGAGTCGTTTTGCGTTATTCTGCTGGTAGCCTGCGAGACAGGAGGCTATATGCTCTCGCCTCTATTGACGGGAGACGACAGCCATCCGCTCTGCGGCTTAGGTTGCGGAATCGTAGCAGCCTATGCGCTGGAGACCTTGGCAGTTACCTTGTTCAGCAGATTTTATTATGGATACAGAATGTCTCTGAGAGCCTTCTTTTATACCGTCAGCCATCTGCTTTGCCTCACCTGCTTGTTGTGGTGCATCATAAAGGATGGCACGAGCGTATACAGTCTCTTGACAGAGGCCACTCTACTAACGGTCAGCCTGCTTTTCAGCGGCATTCTCATCCGAAGTTTGTTGAAGAAAAAACCTCTCTAGGGAGGGCGCATACCGTTCCACCTCCTGGAACAACCTGTTTCATCCCGTGGAACTGAGTGTTTCATCCCGTGAAACTAAATGAGGCCTCCTCACGTGCGATGCCGGCTTCGGCACTTTGGGCACTCGCCCTTGATGACGAAGGAGACGGAATGAGGATAAAAACCCTCGGGCAAATCAAAATCCGGGATGTGGATGTCCTCCATGCAGAAGGAGCGTTGGCACGATTCGCAATAGAAGTGGATATGGCCGTCATGATGGTCGCACTTCCCCCTTTCCCCACAAATCTCGTAGTTGAGCACCCCCCGCCCGTCCTCGAAGGCATGCACCACGTCGTGCTCCAGAAAGAGGGTGAGGGCCCGGAAGATGCTCGACTTGTCCATCGTTACCATCTTCCGCTCCAGAAGGCTGAGACTCAGCGGAGAGCCAGCCTCAGCCAAAGTTTTCAGCACGAGAATGCGATTGGCGGTAGGGCGAATGCCTTTTGATTCCAAATGACTTACAATATCCTGTGAATTCATATCGTAGTTCTTAAAATGAGCGGTTTTGCAAAAGTACAACAAAAACTTCGGCTTGCAAAAATATAGATTATCTTTTATGATTTATTTTCAGTTAAGACCAATTTGGATGATACGGAAGACGTTTATATGGAAGTAATATCATTGTGAAGTGTTAAAAACAAGGCGCAGATAGTATAAATATCGCAGATTATGCGCTATTGTGCTAAAAATTCTTTATTTTTGCATCAAGATAAATCATAAGGAATGAAACTGAATAGAATTAAGGCTGTTCTTGTTGACAGAGACGTGTCGCAAACAGATTTGGCAAAAGAAATCGGTAAGAGTTTCAGTACGGTTAACGCTTACAGTTTTCGTTCATTTGGAACATAGCGTATGCGTGGTAGAGCCACAGAAAGGAGATAAATGATGAGCAAGCAAGAAAAAGACATAGCCCTCT
>CAVDKC010000091.1:0-11089 GCA_963609615.1 Oribacterium sp. | reverse complement strand
TCTGGGCATTGCCGCACAGAGCGTGGGCGTGGAGCAGGAAGCCTACAACGAGGGACTGGCTTATGCCAAGGAGCGTGCCCAGTTTGGTGAGAAGATTATCAATTTCCCTGCCGTCTACGACATGCTCTCCCGCATGAAGGCGAAGCTCGATGCTGGTCGTTCGCTCCTCTACTGTACAGCTCGCTACGTGGACATCTACAAGGCATTGGAGGACATCGCCCGCGACACTAAGCTCTCTCCGGAGGAACGTCAGGAGCTGAAGAAGTACACTCGTCTTGCCGACGCCTTCACCCCATTGGCTAAGGGTATGAACTCCGAGTACGCCAACCAGAATGCCTACGATGCCATCAGCATCCACGGTGGTTCAGGTTTCATCATGGAGTACAAGAGCCAGCGTCTGTTCCGCGACGCTCGCATCTTCTCCATCTACGAGGGTACTACCCAGTTGCAGGTAGTGGCAGCCATCCGTTACATTACCAACGGTACCTACTTAGGAATTATCAAGGAGATGCTGGAGACTGAGGTTTCTGATGACTTGAAGCCTTTGAAGGAGCGTGTGGCAAAGCTAGTAGACCTCTACGAGGCAGCCATCGCCAAGGTGAAGGAAGCTGGCGACCAGGCCGTTCACGACTTCTTGGCTCGCCGTCTCTACAACATGACTGGCGACATCGTAATGTCTCTCCTCATCCTCGACGATGCCACCAAGGCTCCCGAGATGTTCCAGAAGAGTGCCAACGTGTATGTTCGCATGGCAGAGGAAGAGGTTCTTGGCCATTCCGCCTACATTCAGAACTTCCAGGCAGAAGACCTGGAGAGCTTCAAAGCATAGGATTCTCGCAAAATAATTATCTTTCGCAGAGATTAAAACTGAAAAATCTCGCTGATTTCGCAGATTACTCAGATTTTTATCTTGTAAGAGATTCGTATAAACCAAAAGTCCGTGGGCAAATGAATGTCCACGGACTTTTTTTTCTTGGGATTAGAAGCCGTTTAGTTCGTAATACTCGTCTTCCAGTTCGTTTGAATACTCGGTGGCAGAGTCATCAAAATAGATGCCTGTGTCATCATTCTCCTGCTTTTTTTCTGGCAAGTCAAACTCTTGTTTTGAAGGTTGGTCTTTATTTTCTTCTGGCGTTGCCGGGAGAGTGATGGTTTCCTCTGCTGAGGGCTCATCGCTTGGTTTCTCTGAGTTGTCTGGATTAGACTCGAAAGTATTTTCCAGTTCTGTCCCTTTGGATTCCTGCTCAGTCTCTTTGATTTCCAGTTCAGTCCCTTGGGGAAGCAGTTCCGTCTCTTTGATTTTCTGTTCAGTCCCTTTGGATTCCTGCTCAGTCTCTTTGATTTCCAGTTCAGTCTCTTGGGGAAGCAGTTCGGTCTCTCTGATTTCCAATTCAGTCTCCTCGGTTTCCTGTTCAGTTTCTCTGTTTTCCTGTTCTGTCTCTTTTATTTCGTTTTCAGGTTCGTAGAGCGAAAAGCCCTTTTGGAGTTTCAATGGGGCGAAATGCTGGTTGTAGAACTTGTCGTAATCATCGTACGAGAGGCTGGTGCCCAGTAGCTCCAAGTTGCTTGTGCTGACGACGAATGCCCTTGCATTTGTTAGCAGACGGGTGATGGCTGGCTGCTGGTAGACAGCGTTGGCGTATTGGCGAGCTTCGTCGAAATTGTGGAACCCGCTGATAATCATGCGTTGCAAACCTTGTACTTCCTCTATGTTGAGGTCGAAGTTTCTTGCCATGTATGAGGTGAAATTGTACTTGGCAATTTCGAAGAGGAGTTGGTTGGCATTCACGGAGTCTGGCGCATAGGCAAGCAACAAGGCGAAGTCGGTGTTGCGGTCGGCAACAAAACCTTTCTGCTGGGTGCTGTCCTGGTCGTTGAGCACCTCGCTGCGTCTTGACCATACATTGCTCAGGTCAAACTTTCCACCGTAAAGCCTTTTGCCGGCATTTACTCCATTTACTATCATGCCAGCCATTTCGCTGAGGCGACTGTTAGGATACTTTTCTACCACTGTCTGGAGGTCGGCTACGCACTCCTTGACCTCTCCATCGTTGAGCTTGCTCAGTCCGCCGATGAAGAGGAATTTGTCGCGGTTGGCTCCTAGGGGGAAACGCTTTTCAGAGATGGCGGCATTGGCTTTCACTTCTTGGTATCTGTTCTCCTTGAAAGCCAGATAGGTGGCTGCATACAGAGAGTCTTCCAGTTGTACGCCCATCTTGGCATTCTCCAGATAGTAAGGGTCGGTAAGAAGGGTAGTCCACTGGCTCTCAGGATAGTTTTTCTTCAGTCGCTCTACATAGGTGGCAGCCACAGACGGTTCGCCCTTTCTCGAATACAAGAGGTAGAGATGATAGAAGGCATCGTCCAGATGTTCAAAATCCGGATAGTTGTCTACCAGTCTTCGCAAGGCTTTTTCGCTCAGAGGGAGGTTGTCGAGCTTATCCTTGAAGATGACCCCGGAATGGAACAAACCGTCTTCCAGAATCTTGTTGCTCTCAGACATTTGTTCTGGGGTAAAAGGTATCTGGGCGAGGTAGTACTCTCGCTTGTGTGGGTCGTTGACGGCACTGTCTGTCACCTGCTTGATGGAGTCTTCTTGGGTGGCTGCCAGTGCAAGGGAGTCGCGCATTTCGTCGGTCATTTCCTCTGCCCCCGTGGCCGAAGCCACTACGGTCTTGTTGATGCGTCGCCAGTTGTCCACGTTCTCACGCTTTCCCCAGAGCTTTTGGAATTGTGCCTTACCTTGGCTTACGGTGAGAGGCGAATAGAAGTACCATTGCCCATTGTTTTGGGCATTGGCGTTGCTTGTGGCGTTGTTGCGGTTGTTGGAGTTTTTGTTGGCGGAATTGCCGAAGTTGCCATTTCCTTCGGTGGATTTCTGTGCAGCCTCTTCTTCAGCCTTTCGCTTGCGCTCCTCTTTCTCTTTCTTCTTTAGGGCGATGATGACACGGTCGATGGCTGCATTTCTGTCTGTTTCGCTCATCTTGGCCAGGTCTTGCAGCGAGTCTTGCAGTTGCACTGCATCCGTGTACGGCACCAGTTCGTCCAGTATCTTGGAACGGTCGGAAAGTTGCTTGTAGTCCTTGCGTTCCTTGTCTAGCAGTCCGATGGCCTCCCCATAGCATCTTTTGGCATCCGAGTATTTGTCTAGTTGCCAGTAGAGGTCGCCGAGGTGCAGCAGGAGCACACCTTTCTCAATGCCGCTGCGAGTAGCCTTTTGGTTGCCCTTCTCGTAGGCAGAGATGGCTTGCAGGGTATCTTTCTGGTTGAGGTAAATGTTGCCGATGGCGTAGTACACCTGGTCGAGGTATTCCTTGTTATTGTCGGAGGCAGCCATTCGTTTGAGTTTGCCTATCATCTTCTTACTGTTGTCTTTAGCCAGCACCTCGGTCATGGCGATGCGGGCGTTGAACTCCAGTTCGTAAGGAGGGTTCAGGCGGATTACGTGCTTGAAAGCCTTGTAGGCTTCGGTTCTGTTGCCGATGGAAGCCTGTAGTTGTCCCATGAGAAACCACTCGCGCGCCTTCTGCTTGCGTCTCATCTCATGCGAGATTACTTTCTTAAGGTAAGGGATGGCTTGGGCAGCTTCACCCTTGTGGATGTAGTAATCGGCAAGGGTGTAGTCCCATTCCTTCTGGGCGCGCCAGTGGATGGAGTCTCGCTGTATGTTGCGGATTACGTCCTCGGCATCATACACCCAGTCTTGCTCTATGTAACATTTGGCGAGCCATGCTCTTGCCTTGCCATAGATGGCCGGTTGGGTGGAGTAGAGTCTACTCATATAAGAAAAGGTGGAGGCGGCTCCCTCGAAGTCTCCCTTGTGGAATTGTGAACGACCCATCAGCATCCATGCTTTCCAGAGAAAAGGGTTGTACTCTCTGCGACTTAGCCATTCTATGTCTTTTGCTGTCTTGCGACGACTTTTCGTCCATTCGGGTCGACGCTTGATGCTGTGTTGATGAATGGCTTTCTCGCTCTTCTCGATGGCACGGTCAAAGTTGCTCTTGCCCAGTTCGCGGCTGTTCTTGTTGCTCACGGTGTAGAGGGGTAACATTTCCGTGTAGTTGTCCTTGTTGCCGTTTTCTTTTTCCAGCGAACCGTCGATGTAGGCCAGTGTACCA
Organism: Oribacterium sp.; assembly: GCA_963609615.1. GTDB lineage: Bacteria > Bacteroidota > Bacteroidia > Bacteroidales > Bacteroidaceae > Prevotella. Next base: position 6,968 of record CAVDKC010000091.1, on the reverse strand, counting down.
TTGTAATAGGTATTGTATCTTGCGTTGAAAGCATGCCACCATCTGCTCTGAGCAGTGTTTTTCTGCGTAGAGCATCCTATGAGTACTGTAGACACGATGGTCAGGATGAAAGTGCCAAGGAGGAATGTGTGTGGACGATGCTTCATGAGTTTAGTACTGCTTTGGTCATTTTGGCGATGACGAAGACGATGATGCTCGTAAAGATGATGGTGGCACCCGAGGGCACATTGAGCAGATAGCTGATGTAGAGTCCTAGAATGCAGTCAATCCATCCCAGAATGATGCTCGCCCATATCATTCGCCTGTAACTATAGGTAAAGAGGTTGGCGGTCATCTGGGGTATGGTGAGCAGACTCAAGGCGAGCACGATGCCCACCATCTTCAGTGTAGCCACGATGGTCATGGCGATGAGGGTCATCATCAAATATTCCAAGATAGTTACCGGAAGGTGCTGCGAGCGGGCAAAGGTACTGTCGAAGGCGATGCTCTGGATGGGGCGGAGCAGGCAGGTAAACAACAATACGACTACCAGGGAGAGTGCTGCCAGAATCCAAAGGTCTAGACTGTCGATGGCGAGAATGCTGCCAAAGAGAAAAGAGGGTAGGTCGGGCATGAATCCTGGAGTCAGGAAGCAGCAGATAATGCCCACGCTCATGCCCAGCGTCCAAAACATGGCGATGGCCGAGTCTTTTCTCACATCTTTCTTTCTGGAAACCCATTGCACGCCGAAGGCACTCAGTATGGCGAAGACCATGGCAGAAAGGATGGGGTTGAATCCTGCGAACACACCGATGCCGATGCCGCCAAAGGAAGCATGGGTAATGCCGCCGCTGATAAAAACCAAGCGGCGAGTAACGATGTACGTTCCGATAAAACCGCACAGGATGCTTGCCAGGAATGCTCCCAGCAATGCGTTTTGGAAAAATGTATATTGTAGTATCTCCATTTTGACTTACTTTTTACGTTGAAAGTTGAAAGTTGAAATTTGAACTTTATGATTACTTTTTTCTCTACTTTTTAGGTTATGAAAGCTAATCATAACTTTTTTACGTTGAACGTTGAACATTGAACTTTGAACGTTGAACATTGAACTTTGAAATTTGAACTTTATGATTACTTTTTTCTCTACTTTTTAGGTTATGAAAACTAATCATAACTCTCACTCTTCACTTACAAATGAATTCTTCACTCTTCGTTCTTCACTCTTCACTTAATTTCGCTCTTCACTTAATTTCGCTCTTCACTTAAGAATCCGATGACTTCATCCTTGAGTTGGTTAGGCAGGTTGATGCCGCGTAGAATGAGGCTGCGGTTCCAGCCAGCCACTTCTTCGGGCTGCATGGTGTAGAGCACTTCGGCGAATTCTTCCACTTCCTCGTCAGTGTAGTCGTTGGCATCCCGCCCCTTGAATCGGTCTAGTTCCTCATCATCGTAATATTCTATTTGCTTGGTGGCAGCTTCCATCATGCACTCTTGCTCGCACTTGGAGTTTTCGCCGTTGCAGGTGTTGCATGAGACGCCTTCCTGCAACGGTGCCTCTTCCTCTCCCTTGTGGTGGGAGAGGAGACCGATAATTGCGGAGATAATGCCCAATGCAATCAGAGCTAATAGTAAGTAAAACATTTTTAGAAAACTGTTATTGTAACTTTTTACTTTGAACGTTGAACTTTGAACGTTGAACTTTGAACGTTGAACTTTGAACGTTGAACTTTGAGCGTTGAGCGTTGAACTTTATGATTACTTATTCTCTCTACTTTTTAGGTTGGTAAAGCTAATCATAACTTTCAACTTTCAACTTTCAACTTTCAACTTTCAACCTTGAACTTTCAACTTCAAATGAATTCTTCACTTTCCTCTATCTCAAACCCTACCTTTTTGAGGTCTTCCCAGTAGTGAGGGTAAGACTTGGAAACCACTTCGGGGTCGTTGATTTCTATCTGCGGGAATTTGAAGGCCAGCGGTGCGAACGCCATGGCCATGCGATGGTCTTCGTAGGTGTCGATAGGGGCGAAGGAAGGTGGACAGGTCTCGCCGTCCCAGATAAGGGTATTGTCGTTCTCGTCCCGTATCACGTACCCCACCTTCTTCAGTTCTTTCTTCAAAGCCTCAATACGGTCGGTCTCCTTGATTTTGAGACTTGCCAATCCCGTGAACTTAAATTTCACTCCCAATGCGCAGCAAGCTACGACGATGGTCTGTGCCAAGTCTGGCGAACCCGTAAAGTCGTAGTCGAGGCGAGGCAAAAGGCAGCGGTGCGCCTTCAGGGTAACGTGCGAGATGCAGTCGCGGTCGGCAAATTCGCTCTTTACTCCTAGCAGGCTGAAGATGTATTTTACCACAGAGTCGCCCTGCTTGGAGCAGTCCATGAGTCCTTCCAGTTTGACTTGTGAGTCTGGGTTCGCATTGAGTGCCATCATCTCGTACCAGTAGGAAGACGCACTCCAGTCGTTTTCTATCTGGTAGCTTACCTCCTTGTACGGTTGGGGCTTTACGGTAATGGTGTCTACGTCGGTCCATTCTGCATCGGCTCCATATTCTTTCATCGTCCATAGAGTGAGGTCGATGTATGGGCGTGAGGCAATTTCGCCAGTCAGTTTCAGTACCAGTCCGTTCTTCATGATGGGCCCAGTCATGAGCAGGGCAGAGATGTATTGCGAACTGATGTTGCCTACTACTTCCAGCTGTCCGCCTTGCAGTGGCTTTCCCTTGATACGAAGTGGGGGATAGCCTTCTTTTTCTTCGTATGCAATGTCTGCGCCGAGGTGGCGCAAGGCATCCACCAGTACCTTGATGGGACGGTTTTTCATCCTCTCGGTGCCAGTGATGGTGTGCTCGCCGGGAGTGTTGGCCAGATAAGCCGTCATAAATCGCATCGCCGTGCCCGCAGCCTTGATGTTGATTACTTCGGGCATTTTCTCCATGGCGTCGATGATTACTTCCGTGTCGTCGCAGTCGCTTAGGTTGTTGGGCTTGATGCTGCCTCCAGCCATGGCGCAGATTACGAGCGCACGGTTGCTGATGCTCTTGGATGCAGGCAGGTTGATATTTGCGTTGAGGTGGCTAGGAGCCTTGATAGTATATTTCATCGTCTTGTTCTTGTGATGGTTTTGATGTCTTTGGTACGGATGGTTCTTTCTTTTGCCAGTACGATAGGTAGGTCTGGCTCCTCTGCAGGTGTTTCTGCCCAGGTTCTGGTCGTAGGGCGGGCTTTCTTAGGACCGGGAATGAGCGGAGAGTAGTAGAGCACCTGCCTCATCCTGTTGGCTTGCTCGGGGGTAAACCTCGTGTTGAAGCATACGCTGTAGTCCATGAAGTTGTCTGCCAGCCATTCCTCCTCCTTGTTGTTGGTGCGTACTGCCATCTGAGTGAGGGTTAATGCCGTGTCGGGATTCTCCTTTTGGGCTTTTTCCCTAAATTCTTTTAGCCATGAGAGATACTTCGGCCGGTTGTAGCTTGGGGTGTCTGTGCAGTAGTCTGTATCCTTGCAAGAGTCTACTGGTTCTTGATGGGTGTTGTCTTTGTCCAGTTCGGTGAAGGCATGGAGTAGTCCCAGATAGTGCCCCAGTTCGTGCGCCAGTGTGGCGTTGGGGTCGGCAGTGGTGTAAGTATAGTTGTTCTTGTATTTGTCTGTGGTGTATCTGGTGCCTTCATATTTCTGGTCTACGTAGATGGCGTTGAGCGAAACGCAGTACGGAAACTTGCTGGGCTTGTTGAGAGGGTAGCTCTTGCCGTCTTCCAGGCCTTCTATCTCCGGATAGCCTTTCACTTGATAAGGCATGTTGCTGATGCCCAGTATCGTAGAGTTGGAATCGGGCTGCTTGAAGGTGTACACCATCACATTGATGTAGTCGTTGGGATTCCATACATACTGCACATACGACTTGTCTTTCATAAACTGTTCGCAGTCTATGGAGTCGGCCTCCAGGTGGATGTATTCCACGCCCGGGGTGCTGAGCGTCTTGCCGTTTTCGTCTTGTGCGGCCAATTCAAACTGGATGTGTATGTTTTGGCTGGCAGTAGTATCTGTGTTCTGTGTGTAGACCAATCCTTCGTACAGTTCGTTTACATTGCCGACGAGTTCTTTGAGGCGGTTTTGTGTGATGTATTGCGACGGGTTGTTCTTGTCGTTGTAGAATACGTGAAAGATTACAGGCAGGTGGTAAACATAGTCGTCGCCAGTAATGGTGTCGTAGTCTCTGTCTTGTCCGTTTTCAGTTTTGGGTGCATCGCCGACAGTGCCCTCCGAGTCTTTGCAGGAAGAGAGGAGCCCGATACTGAGAATGGAAGCTATGATGATAAGATGTTTCATGCGCGTACCTTATTTAATATGTTATTGAGTGCAAAAGTACAAAATAAATGGAAGATAGCGCAGAAAAGTGATAATAAAGTTTCTTAATACTTGTTGTTTTTCGGGTCTTCGTGCTTTTCTGATTATGCTTGGTGGCTTTCAAATTGTAAACTTGGCAGGTGTGTTTCTATGTCTTCTTTTTGTAATATGCTGATAAAGTGCATAGGGAACGCCCGAAAAGTGTCAAATTGATAATTTGTGTGCGCTAATAATTGAAAAGTAAAACTACCCGAAAAAATATGATAAAATTGCGTTAATGAAAATTCAGTTTTTGAGAAAAACGCATTATCTTTGCATCAGAAAAAATAAATAACAACAACCTAAAAAATAAAAATATGAAACGAGTAATATTATTCTCATTGATGGCTTTGATGACCGTTGCTACTTTTGGTCGTAAGCACGTAGAGAATGCAACAGTAGTAGCAGACACTATTTTCTATGCAGAAAATATGAGTAACGTAGCCAGCGCAGACCAGGCAAGTTATTACAGACTGCTCATGACTACAGGTTCTGGCTTGAACAAGAAGGATGTTTTCCAAGACTTTTATATGAACGGTAATCTTCGCGCTGAGGGTGGCTACAGCTTCATCGACCTCGGTAACGACCGCAACTCTATCTTCAATGGCGAGGTTACTACCTACTATAAGAACGGTAAGGAGAAGTGGCACGGCAAGTACGTGAATGGCAAGCGTGAGGGTTACTTCACATTGCAGCTCCGTGATGGCGGTGTGGCAGTAGTACAGTTTAAGAACGGCAAGTCTGTGCACAACTACTTCATGGTAACTTACAATGACGGTACTTCCGAGAAGAAGAATCTCTCTGAAATCAAGCAGTTCATGTAAGGGCGAAGTAACACTTCAAGAAAATCTAAAAAGGATAAAAATCTCTCTTATATAATTAGAAATTTTATGTTGATATGACCATATGGGGATGGCTTCCGTGAGGAAGGTGCATCCCCATATTTTTTTTTGTGTGTATTAGAAGCAGATGTCTACTTCTACAGGGCAATGGTCGCTGCCCATGATTTCTGTATGTATTTTGGCCTCTGAAATCTGGTCCTTGATGCTGTCGGAAACCAGGAAGTAGTCGATGCGCCAACCGGCGTTCTTCTCTCTAGCCTTGAATCTGTACGACCACCACGAATAAGTTACCTCTTCGGGATGCAGGTAGCGGAAGCTGTCTGTAAAGCCGTCGTTCAGCAGGAGGGTCATCTTTTCTCGCTCCTCGTCTGTAAAGCCAGCGTTGCGCCGGTTGGTCTTCGGGTTTTTGATGTCTATCTCTTGGTGGGCTACGTTGAGGTCGCCACAGATTACTACGGGCTTCTTGGCGTCCAGAGCCTTCAGGAATTTATGGAAGTCGTCTTCCCAGTTCATGCGGTAGTCGAGACGCTTCAGTTCGGTCTGCGAGTTGGGGGTGTAGCACGTTACGAGGTAGAAGTTGTCGTACTCCAGGGTAATGATTCTTCCCTCGTGGTCGTGTTCCTCTACGCCCATTCCGTAGCTTACGCCCAGCGGCTTGTGCTTGGTGTAGATGGCTGTGCCCGAATAGCCTTTCTTCTCGGCGTAGTTCCAATAACTCTCGTAACCCTCAAAGTGGAGGTCGAGCTGACCTTCTTGCATCTTCGTCTCTTGCAGACAGAAGAAGTCGGCATCCAGAGCCTTAAACTGGCTCTCGAAGTCCTTGCCTACGACTGCGCGTAAGCCGTTCACATTCCAAGAAATAAACTTCATCTTTTTTTGAAAAATATCTTCACTTAAAATCGCTCTTCACTTAATTTTAGTACTGTACCGTGATTTGTCCCTTTACCAGGCACGCCTGCTTGTAGCCTAGGGCTTTCACCTTGGCGAGGGCTTTCTGTGCATCGTTCAGATTGCGGAAGTTGCCCATGCGGCAAATCCATCGTGGAGAGTAGAAGTGCACATAGACAGGCTGGTCGGGGAAACTCATCTTCAGGGCGTTTCCTGTCTGTTCCGCCTTGAGGCGGTCGTTGCGGGAGTTGCCGCCGGCGTATGCTTGTACTCTATATCCTGTTACCTTGTAGCTCTTGCGCATTACTTTCTTGCGCATGTCTACTACGGGTGTCTCGTTTTCTTGCTTGTTATAGTCTGGCTTGGCTGTAGCGTTGCTGTGCTGCGGCTCAGTAGCTTTGTGCTGGGTATCGGCAGTTTTATGCTGAGGCTCTGTGCTCTTGTGCTGCGTCTCGGTAGCTTTGTGCTGAAGGTTGTTCTTCTGCTGTGGGGCTACGGCCTTGTTGTCTTGCGGGGTGTTTTTGGGGGTAGTTTTGATGTCTTGCGGCGCAGAGGCCTTTCCGTTCACCAATTCGTCGATAGCCTTGCTTTGGTGCACGGTTACAGTGCCCAGTCCTGGTGTCTTCTTCTGGATGTGGTCCAGATACTTTTGGGCTTGGCACGCCAAAGACGAACTGAGAATGATGAACAGTGTGGTGACGAATTGTTTCATAATCCTGATGATGATAATGTAAAAAAATGGGTTGTTTAAGAAAATAGGAGAAGGGATGCCCCTCCATGTTGCCGGACGGGTATCCCTTCGGAAATATATCCTTCAGATTACTTGTTCCAAGCGTCGATGATACCCTTGAAGTCAGCAGCCTTCAGAGAAG
>CAVDKC010000090.1:0-11115 GCA_963609615.1 Oribacterium sp. | reverse complement strand
CCATAATCTGCTTGTTTTGATATTTTTACTTATTCAATGTGCAAAAATACGTTTTTATTCCCATTTCTCCAAATATTTTGCCATTTTTTCGGCAGTATGCTGCCCCCATCCCGTATGCTGCGCGGCAGGGCGCATCAGCTTCGGGGGGAGAGGGGAGCCTGCAGGCCGTGAATCACCTCGTAAGCGAGAACTTGATGCTCAGACCGAAGTCTTGCGTCGTGGTGGGATAACTGCTGCTGGAGAGCAGAGGCGTATTGGTCTGGCGGTCGTAGTAGAAGCTCATGGTGAGCAGCTTGCTGAACGTATAGTCGGCCGTAAAGCTCAGCTTCAGAGCCTTGTTGCCGCTGCTGGCACTGCTCGTCATCGTGGCTATGTCTCTTACGATAGAGGCCTGGTTGCGCAGGCTGAAGTCGAGGCGCATGTTCAGGTCGTGGTTAGTGCCGGAGGTGCGCCGGCCGGTAGAGGTGCCGGCCGTAGAGCCGCTCTGCTGGCCTTTGCCCTTACTGCCCTTCACCGCCTTGCGGGCACCGCCGCCGAAGAGGTTGAAGTCGTTGATGCGGTAGCCCAGGCCCACTACCCAGTCTTTGCTCAGAGCCTCGCTTATCTGCACGCTCGTCATGCTGAGGTTTAGCACGCGCGTCTGGCGGTACTCACCCTTGATGGTCATGTTGTTGGGCAGCGTAACGTCTACGCCCAGCAGGGGCGAGAAGGCCTCGTTGATGCTTACCTGCGATACATTGTACATGCTGCTGGGCGAAGGGTTGCCCGTAGTGGCATCGGTGATGAAGCCCAAGCCGTTCATGTACTCCTGGTAGGTGCTGTAACTGTTGTAGCTGCCTACGGCAAAGATGCTCTTGTAGCTGTGGTTGATGTTGACGCTCTTGAAGTGCTCGCTAAACCAGGGCAGCTTGCCCAGCCCGCTGTAGCGCACCGTCCAGTTGGGCAGGAGGCGGCTCAGCGCGGGGAATATGGAGAGCGAACTGCCGCCCATCGAGGTGTAGGCACTGAGGAAGGCGGGTATCATCACGTCGCCGCTGTACTGGCTTACGGGCGTGCGCTGGGCGTCATACTTGCCGCCGCTCAGTGCCGACCCTGCGGGATAAACGGTGCCCGCATACTGCCCTTCTACGCGCTGGCGGAAGCCCTCTAGCGAGCCTACAAACCTATCGAACGTCTTGCTGTGGTAGCCGCTGTTGGCACTGCCCATGCCCTCGAAGGCCGAGCCCAGCGAGATGGTGGTCATCTGGAAGGTGCCGCTCTGCGTGGTAGGCGTGCCCTCGTACATGTACTGGATGCTCTTCTGGGTGGTAAGCGTGCGCGTGGCCGAAAGGTCTATCTTGAAGTCTTTGAAGGGCTCCAGGGTGGCCTTGAGCTGCAGGTTCTCGGTGCGGCTGGTGGTGGCTGGCGTGGCCACGGAGTCGTTGGCTATGAGCCAGTCGTTGCGGCGCGCCTTGTCGATGTAGTCGTCGCCTATCATGCCGAAGGCGAAGTCGAGGCCGGGGGCCATCGAGCCTACCTTCTTCTGGCCGAAGGCGTCGCCCACGCTGGGCGTAAAGCCCGGCAGAGTAATCTGGTAACTGTTGCGGTAATTAAAGCTCACGTTGCGCACCATCATCGCCAGGCGGGCTGCCGTCTGCAGGCCCCTGTACCACTTCTTCTCGTCGAGCGGCTCCTTGGGCAGCACGGTGAGTTTCAGTTTCATGGCAGAGTCTACCCGGGAGAGTATCTTGATCTGGTTACCGTCTACCTTTTTATATTTTAGGCGATAAGCCTTGCCGTCTTCCGTCTTGGCGGTAACGATGAGGCGCTTCGAGTTCTTGCCGTGCTTGAGGGTGACTGCCGAGTCGGGCACGAGGGTGATTTCCTTCTCAAAGGCGTTCTTGTTCTTGGGCAGAGCCTTCTGGGGGGTGTTCTTGGCAGAGAGCTTGGAGTTCTTGCCGTCGGCCGCCCCGTTCTTGCCCTCGGCATCATTTTTATCAGCCTTCTCCTTGGCTTTCTGCTTGGCCTGTTCGGCCTTCTTCTTGGCCTTCGCCTGCTGCTCGCGCCTCAGCTGGCTGGTGCTCTTCGAGCGGCCGAACCGCTCGTTGGCCTTCTTGAGGAAGGGCACGTGGTTATAGAGTTTCTCCAGGTTGAAGCTGCCGTTCAGCGTCAGCTCGCGGTGCGTATTGATGGTGTTGCCGTAAGAGTTGCCGTCCTCGTCTTCGGTGCCTCGCTCCCAGGAGTAGTTGCTGTTGTAGGAGGCGTCGGTGTTTACCCAGTCGAAGACGGGCAGCAGATTGACAGGCAACTTGTAGGAGGCCTGGAAGGTCTGGCTGTAGTCGAGCGGTGCTCCCCAGTTTCGGATGCTGGTCCATACGGAGTCTTTCCAGGCATGATACTGGTCGGCGTAGAGGTCTTTGTTAACGGGCGTGTAGGGCTCCTCTATCTGGGCGTGGGTGGCACTCTGGAAGTTCATGTGCAGGTTCTTGGTAAGGTCCCAGCGCATGGAGAACTCCCTGTTCCACAGGAATTGCTCGCTGAAGGTGAGGGGCAGCTGCTCGCCGGTGCCGCCCGTACTGCCGCCCGTAAGTGCCTCCATGTCGCGCTCCTGCAGCTCGTAGTAGTCGCGCGTCATCTCGGTATTGAAGGCGATGTTCTGCGGCAGCCAGTTCAGCCCGAAACGCTTCAGGATGTCGAGCCACTTGCTCTTGTTCTTCAGCTTCTTGAAGGGTTCCCACGACTTGTACACGGGGGTCCAGGAGTAGTCGATGGAGCCGCGCCAGTTGTCCTTGCGCTCATAGGCCGTGGTCTCGCCCGTGGTGTACTGGTGGGAGTGGCTGTAGGTGAAGGAGAAGTTGGCGGGGTCGTAAGGCATCGGGTGGCGCCGGGTGGCAATGCCCACTCTCGCATTGGATACGGAGAAGTTGGTCTGCGTCACCTTGGTTACGGCGATGTTTTCGATAGAGTCGCGCTCCGCCTTCGAGCCTGCTGCGTCGAGGGCGTCCTTGAGTTCCATGTCGGTGTCTAGCGGATTGTACTTGGGCGAGGTCTTCTCCTTGGTTACGCTGTAATAGAGGGGGATGCTCACCTTCGCCTTGTCGGGGAAGAACTTGCCCATCTCCAGCGAGGTGGTTACCGAGTAAGTGCCGTAGTTGTCGGTGGTACGACTGGCCACGCCGTCTTCCAGCCCGCCGAAGCCTTCGCTCACGTAGCGGCCTGTGGCGTTTACGCTTCCCAGGTCGGAGAGCTGCACGTTCAGATTGGCATTGGCTGCCCATCCGCCCGTGTTGTTGTGCTCCTTCAGTCTGAGCTCGTTCACCCACACCTCGCCGCTCTTTACATCGCCAGAGTTGTTGCGCACGCCTATCATCATGGTCTTCACCTCGCCCAGGCTCGGGTTGCCCACGATGGTGAGCTTGTTGTTGGGGTGGTCGCTGTCGTAGGCGGTGTACGGGGCCATGTACGAGGCCAGGCCCTGTGCCTTCGCCTTGTTGCGCTCCTTCTTCAGGCTGGTAAATACGCTGAGCGCCACGTCGAGCATATTGTCCTCGGGCCACACCAGCTTGCGGTCGGCCGAGCTGTTGCGGTTATAGTTACTGCGGGGCTCGGTGAGCTTGAGCGGTATTTCGTACTCATAGTAATTGTTCTTGTAGTCGCTGCCCAGGCGTATGAATACGGCCAGCTGGTTGTCTTTCAGATTGGTGGTGTTCTGCTCCAGGGCATTGGCGTGTACAAACATCTGGATGCGCTTGTACTGGCGCAGGTCGAGGGTAGAGTTCTTGTACACGGCCTTCGATTCGCCCGTGCTCAGGTCTTTCACCACGAGGCTCAGTGCCTGCTCGTTGGCCTCTACGAGCTGGGGCTGGCTGGGGTCTTGCTCGCGGGTAATGCCCGGGGGCAAGATGTAGTTTACGGGGGTCTTCTCGGCATTCTCCTCCAGGTTTACGGCGCTGGCCTCCAGGGTACCGCCCGATGCGGCGCCCAGCTGCTGGTCGTAGGTGCGCCACTTGCCCATCACCAGGTCGAGCGTGCCGAAGCGCAGCACGATGGGCTTCTTGAAGCCCGTGAGGAACATGCGCATGAAGCGGATGCTCGAGAAGTCGCTGATGTTGCCCTGGCGGCTGTCGTACTCGTCTACGGGGATGCGGAACTGGTACCAGGTAACGGTGCTCTTGGTCTGGTCGCGCAGGGTCTGGGTGTACTCCCGCTTGTCTACGATATGGTTACTGCCCACCTGGAGGTCTTCGGGGCGGATGCTCACGTGGTACTGGAAGTACTTTTCGTATTCGTTGAGCGTGTAGTCCTGGTTGATGTCTTCCACGTCGGGGGTAGACTTGTAGGAGGTGTCGTAGCTCTCCAGGCGGCTGTCGCTGTCGGGCGAGTTGCCCTGGGGGTTGTTGATGTACTTGTAGCGCAGCAGGATGGGGGCCCGCATCTCGTCCCAGTCTGAGCCGCGGAAATAGTGGTAGTCGTCGCGTGCCGGGTCGGCAAAGATGCTGTCGAACACGGCCTGGTTTACCTTGCCCTGTATCTGGTCTAGGTAGGCACTCTTGTAGAAGGCCTGCTCCTCGGCATCGGTGAGGCCGTTGAAGCCCACGTCTTGCAGGGCACGGCTGCCGCTGGTGGTGGCAAAGGCGTAGGTTACGGTGCTCTGCGTGGGCACCTTGCCCCACTGGGTGTAGATGAAGCTGTTGCTGCCGTCTACGGGCATTCCGCTCTCGTAGAACTTCTTGCCGTCGCGCAGGATGTCTTCGCTCACCTCGCCCAGATTGATGTAGAAGTCGCCGCCGTAGTCGGCTGCATCGGCCTGCTCGCGCGAGTAGATGAAGGGGTCGAGCATCCAGAACTCGATGTATTCTACGTTGGCCTGCTCGAAGTCGTTGGTGTCTAGCTTGCGCATCATGCCGCCCCAGGTGGCCTGCGGATTGCTGAGGGTGCCGTCGGCCTGCAGGTCGGCCACATTAAAGTTGTAGGGGCCCGGCTCGCTGGGGTAGTAGGCCAGATTGAGCACGCTCAGCGTGTTGGTGGCTCCCTGGTAGGTGCTCTGCTGGCGCAGGGGGAAGAGCTCCTTGGTGTACACTTCGCGCACGTAGTGATTGCTGAGCTGCTGCAGGTCGCTCTTGATGTGGCCCGGGGTAAGCGAGGAGCCGCGGCGGGTAAAGAGGGGGTCTATCGTGTACCAGGCCAGGCGCGAACGGTGGAATCCGCTCGTAAGCCCGGTCTTGTCGTTGTAGTCGTCCTTAAAGTTGAGCGAGGGCACGCTGGAGAGGGTCCACGAGGTAGGGGTCATCACGTCGATGGCAGACTTGGTGCCCTCGAAGTCGTCGATGTAGGAGGCGTTGTCTTGCGTGCCGCCTGCCTCGCCCGCTATCAGCTGGGCAAACTCGCCCGTAAAGGATATCTGCGAGGGCTGGGTAACGTGCAGGAAGGGTATCTTGTCGAGCACGTTGGTGAGCCACTGGCTCTCCTTCTTCCAGTTCAGGTTTACGCCCCACAGGGTGTTCTTGAGCGGCTCGGCGCCCATCGACACCTTGGTGGTGAGGGCTTGCTCCGAGAGGTGCTGCAGGGTACCGCTCAGCTGGAAGTTCTTAGAGAAGTCGTACTCCCAGTTGATGCCGAACATGGTTTTGCGCGTCTGCCCGTAGTCGGTATTGCTCTCCAGCGACACGTTGACAGAGGTGCCTGCGTCGATGATGCTCTGGTTGATGATGGTTACTTCGCCGGCACTGTAGTCTACGGTGTAGTCGCTGCCCTCTTGCAGGGTTACGCCTCCTGCCGTAACGAGCACCGAGCCTTGCGGCACGTTGTAGGCACCCAGGCTGATTACGTTGGCCGAGCTTCCCTTGTACTGGCCCACCAGCTGGTACTTGTCTTTTTCGGCTATCTGCTTGGCCACGGTCTTGGTGCTGTCGTAGAGTTCGGTAAAGGCGTATTTCTCTGCCTGTTCTGCCGGCACGCCCTTCTGCACCAGATACTGGTACAGGTAGCTGCCGAAGGGCTCTACCTTGGGGATAAACACGCGCCCGTCGGCCACGGTGTAGCCCTCCACGTAGTCGTAGTAGCCGTTGCTGTGGGCCTTGTTGTTGTTGTCGAGCCTGTCGGCCCCCAGCACGCGGATGATGGGCAGGCTCTTTACCTGCTGCTCGGGGATGTAGGAGAGATACACGCCCGTGGTGTCGCTCTGGTACTTTACGTCGAGCCGAAACTTGTCCTTCTCTACGGTAGAGGCCAGGTAGTACACGTTTTTCATCATCAGGTCCCAGTTGCCCTGCTGCGGATTGCAACTGGTGTTTTTCAGCGACTTCACGAAGAGGGCCTGCCGGGTGTCGGTCAGGTCGGAGGCAAACTCGCCCACCTGGTAGGTTACGCCGCCCGAGGTGTACTCGTAAGCCACGGCCAGCACCTGGTCGGTCTGCAGGCCGCTCTTCAGCGAGATGTAGCCCAGAGCCTTGTTTACCGTGTATTCTGACGAGCTCAGCAGGCGGGCACTCTCCAGCTTTTCGAAGTCGGCACCGCCCACCAGTCCGCCCCCCTCCAGGGTAGCGGCTGCCTGGTCGATGTCGCGGGCTGCGGCAAACTGGCTGGTCATCGCCGCATACTCGGTGTTGGCCTGGTTGCTGGGCACCAGTCCGCTGGCCGTCCACATCGGGTTGCTTAGCTTGGTGAGTTCGCCCAGGTCGGTAAGGGCCACGATGTTTCTCGTGTTGGTGGTGTTTCCCGTCTTGTTGGTTACCCATACTTCCACACGGTTTATGGTGATTCCCGTTACCAGGTTGGGCAGTTTCTGCATCCAGGCGTCGTAGTGGCTGCGGAAGTACCGGGAGAGGAAGAAGTGGCGGTTTTCCTCATAGTCGGCCACGTCTATTTCAAAGGGGGTGAGCTGTACGCCGCCCTTGGATGATACGCTCGAGCTGGCCGACTTCTTCTGCGAAGCCACCATCTGCAGCTTGAGCTTGCCAAACTGCATGTCGGTTCTCACGCCGAAGAGGCTGCTGGCCCCTCTGATGAGCGAGGAGTTGCTGGGGAAGGACACGTTGCCTGCCTCTACGAGCTTGATGATTTCGTCTTCCTTGCCGTCGTACTTGAGCTTCATGTTCTGCGCATCATAGTCGAAGGTGGCGTCGGTGTTGTAGTTCAGGTTCATGTTCACCTTGTCGCCCACCTTACCGTTCACGTTGAGATTGATTTTCTCGTCGAAGTCCATCATCATCGTGTTTCGGTTTCGGATAGGCAGAGAGGGGTTGTCGATGTTCTTCTTGTTGATGCCCAGTTTGATTTCGGCGCTACCCTGCGTCTTCACGCGGATGCCTCCGGGGCCGAATATCTTTTCGGCCGGCCCCAGGTCGAAGTGCATGTCTGAGAAATCAAATTTCTCCTTGCCTTTGGCCTGGAATATTTCATCGTTCTGCTTGCGGAAGTAAGCGTTGCGCTGCTGCGTCTCCGTCCACTTCATATACTCTTGCGGGGTGAGCATGATGGGGGCCGACAGCCACACGTTGCCCATGCGGTTGCCTATCACGTAGCGGTCTAAAGTATCGTTGTATTCCACCTGGTACTGCAAGGCATCAGGCCTTTTCAGGTCGAGCGGACTCTGGTAGAGGTCGCTCATCGTCCAGGGCTGTGTACGCTGTATTTGCCAGCGCGGGTGCAGCAATGAGTCGGGTATGGTGTCCTCGTCTATCTTCAGCATCTGAGCATTGATTTTCGCCGCCCCGTTCTTGCCTCCCGTCTTGTCTGCCGTCTTATTTCCCGTCTTGTCTGCCGTCTTATTTCCCGTCTTGTCTGCCGTCTTCTGGTCCTGCTGGCCATTCGCAGTTTTCATATTGCCCTGCCCCGCCGCACCGTTGCCCTGTCGGCTACGGTCGTCCTGCAGATAAGGCAAAGCGAGAGCATAGCCGAAGGTTGCCGCCATCAGCCAAGCCAAAACCATATATGAAAGCCTTTGTCTCATCAATAACGTCGAACTTTTTACGTTGAAAATTGAAAGTTGAACTTTGAAAGTTGAACTTTATGATTACTTTTTTCTCTGCTTTTTTACGTTGAACGTTGAAAGTTGAAAGTTGAACTTTTTTACTTTGAAAGTTGAACTTTGAAAGTTGAACTTTATGATTGCTTTTTTCTCTGCTTTTTTACGTTGAAAATTGAAAGTTGAAAGTTGAACTTTATGATTACTTTTTTCTCTGCTTTTTACGTTGGCAAAGCTAATCATAACTTTCAACGTTCAACTTTCAACTTTCAACGTTACGAAAGCATATCATAACTTTCAACGTTCAACTTTCAACTTTCAACGTTAAAAGTTACTTGATTTGCTTAAGAGCCAGTTTCACCACCTGCTCCACGGGCAAGTCGGGCTGCGCCTTAAGAATCTCCACCACCACTTTGGCCGACGGGGCAGGCGAGAAGCCCAGCATGGTGAGGGCACTCACCGCCTCGTCCTTGATGCCGTTGTTCACCATCACCACGTTGCCTCCGTTGGCAGGCAATTCATCGGCAATGCCAAGGCTCACTATCTTGTCGCGCAAGTCGAGGATGATGCGCTGGGCAGTCTTCAGCCCGATGCCCTTCACCCCCTTCAGCAGCTTTTCGTTGCCAGAAGAAATCACATTGCAGAGTTCGCCGGGCGACATCGACGAAAGAATCATCCGGGCCGTATTCCCTCCCACCCCCGACACGGTGATGAGCAGCCGGTAGAGTTCGCGTTCCTGCCTGGTGGCAAAGCCGAAAAGGGTAAACGAATCGTCTCGCCCACCAGCCACCAAAACCTCGTGTACGTAAAGTTTCACCTCCTGTTTACCCTGAATCGCAGTATATGTATTGAGCGAAATATTAAGCCCGTAGCCCACGCCCGCCGTCTCTACGACAGCCATTGCC
Organism: Oribacterium sp.; assembly: GCA_963609615.1. Lineage (GTDB taxonomy): Bacteria > Bacteroidota > Bacteroidia > Bacteroidales > Bacteroidaceae > Prevotella. The sequence continues at coordinate 2,265 of CAVDKC010000090.1, read as the reverse complement.
GGGGTAAGCTCGGCCAAGTCGCCATGTATGTATTCTATCATAAGTTTGCTCTATTTTTTAGATTTAATAATAATAAGTAAACGACGCAACGGGCGAATTATTGTATCCGCCGCCGAATGTTGCGATAAATAATTGAAATAGATGATGTAAATGCCTAAAATATTTGGCTAATTCATCAGAAATGCGTAAATTTGCAGCGAATTTCGAAATCATTATGACAGATTTAGCAAAAACAGAACAGCAGTTTAAGACGGTAATGACCGAGTGCAGAACCTTATTCCAGAAGAAACTCCACGACTACGGGGCTTCCTGGAGAATCTTGCGCCCCTCGTCACTGACCGACCAGCTCTATATCAAGGCGAAGCGCATCCGCTCGCTCGAAATCAAGAAGGAATCTTTGGTGGGCGAAGGCATCCGCCCAGAATTTGTAGCACTCATCAACTATGGCATCGTGGGGCTCATACAGCTAGAAAAGGGCTTTGCCGACGAGACAGACCTTACTGCAGACGAGGCAATGCACCTCTACGACCAGCACGCACAGGAGGCACTCGAACTGATGCTCAAGAAAAACCACGACTACGACGAGGCGTGGCGATCCATGAGGGTGAGCAGCTACACAGACTTCATCCTCACCAAACTGCAGAGGGTAAAGGAAATCGAAGACATCGAGGGAGCCACCCTCGTATCGGAAGGCATCGACGCCAACTATATGGACATCATCAACTATGCCGTCTTCGGAGCAATCAAACTAAGTGAAGAGTGAAGAATTCATATTTACATATTTGCCTAAAGGTAGCGGTAAACATCGGCCGACTCATCATGGCCCTTACCTTCATCTTCTCAGGATTCGTGAAGGCGATAGACCCACTGGGCACGCAATACAAGATAACCGACTACCTGGAGGTACTGCATCTGGATACATTCATCCCAGCCTGGGCTACGCTCGCCCTCTCGATACTACTCTCCACCTGCGAGTTTGCCATCGGCATCTTCCTGCTCTTCGCCATCCGCAGAAGGCTGGTTAGCAAGATAGCCCTGGCAGTGATGAGCCTGATGACGCTCATTACCCTCTGGATAGTCATCGCCGACCCCGTGAAAGACTGCGGATGCTTCGGCGACGCCATCGTGCTGACCAACGGGCAGACCTTCGGCAAGAACATCATCCTGCTGGCCATCGCCATCCTGCTCTGGAGAAAACCGATGGAAATGCCGCAGCTCATATCCAAGCCCACACAGTGGATAGTAATCAACTTCACCTTCCTCTACTCCATCATCATGAGCCTGTGGAGCCTCTGGTATCTGCCGCAGTTCGACTTCCGACCCTACCACATCGGCACCAATATCGCCAAGGGCATGGAGATTCCAAAGGGGGCCAAGCAGCCGAAGTTTGACACCACCTTCATCCTGGAGAAAAACGGAGAGCGGAAAGAGTTTACACTCGACAACTACCCCGACTCTACCTGGCAGTTCATCGACAGCAAGACCGTGCAGACGGAAGAAGGCTACGTGCCCCCCATCCACGACTTCAGCATCGAAGACCGGCACACGGGCGAAGACATCACCCAGGAGGTAATACACCACAAGGGCTACACATTCCTCCTCATATCGCCGCATCTGGAACACGCCGACGACAGCAACTTCGGCACCATCGACGAAATCTACGAGTACGCCAACGACCACGGCTACCGCTTCCTCTGCCTCACGGCAAGCACCGCGAAAGCCATCAAGCACTGGCAAGACATTACAGGGGCTGAATACCCCTTCTACACCACAGACGAAACCACGCTGAAGACCATCATACGCAGCAACCCCGGGCTCCTGCTGGTCAAGGACGGCACCATCCTGCAGAAATGGAGCCACAACGACCTGCCCGACTTCAGCCACGGCAAACCGCTCGAGCAGTCAAGGCTAGGCCAAATACCACAGATAAGCACAGCCAAGAAGATAATTACCATCATCGGATGGTTTGCAGTGCCACTGGCTTTGCTCGCCCTGGCAGACAGGCTGTGGGCTTGGGGCGCATGGATAAGAAAGAAAGAGAACTCAAACAAAATATTATCAACTTTTAAAAAAAAGAAAGCAAAATGAGAAAGAAAATCGTAGCAGGCAACTGGAAAATGAACAAGAACCTGCAGGAGGGCGTAGCTCTCGCCAAGGAACTTACAGAGGTAGTAACTAACCCTAACTGCGATGTAATCATCGGCACTCCATTCATCCACTTGGCTTCTGTAGCCGAGGTTATCAAGGGTAGCTGCATCCAGCTCT
>CAVDKC010000089.1:0-11236 GCA_963609615.1 Oribacterium sp. | reverse complement strand
TTTCAACAATCCGAAAAGTTATCGTAAGTTAAAAACTCTATTATCTGTACGGAAAACCTTACCTTTGCATAAAAAATAAGACCCAATGATAGTTTGTATAGCTGAGAAACCTAGCGTAGCCAAAGACATCGCCCGCATCATCGGCGCCACAACGGCCCGCGACGGTTATATGGAAGGTAATGGATACCAAGTGACGTGGACTTTCGGTCACCTGTGTGAACTGAAAGAACCCGACGACTATACTCCGATGTGGAAGCATTGGAGCCTTTCGGCATTGCCTATGATTCCACAGCGATTCGGCATTAAGCTCATCAACGACGAGGGCATCAAGAGGCAGTTTGCCACCATCGAGAAATTGATGCAGGCAGCCGACAGCATCATCAACTGTGGTGACGCCGGACAGGAAGGAGAGCTCATCCAGCGATGGGTAATGCAGAAGGCACAAGCCAAGTGCCCCGTGAAACGTCTGTGGATTTCGTCTATGACCGACGAGGCTATCAAGCAAGGTTTTCAGGAGCTGAAAGACCAGCAGGAATACCAGTCACTCTACCTGGCCGGACTCTCCCGTGCCATTGGCGACTGGCTTCTCGGCATGAATGCCACTCGTCTCTATACCTTGAAGTATGGTCAGAACCGACAGGTACTGAGCATAGGCAGAGTACAGACCCCTACCCTTGCCCTCATCGTAAACCGCCAGAAGGAAATCGACAATTTTGTTTCCGAACCTTACTGGGTACTCGCCACCATCTATCGCAATACCCAGTTTACCGCCACTAGCGGCAAGTTTACAAGCAAGGAGGAGGGAGAGAAGGCTTTTTCCACGATTGCCGGCAAGCCTTTCACCGTGACCGACGTAACCAAAAAGAAGGGCAATGAGGCTCCTCCACATCTCTACGACCTAACTTCGCTGCAGGTGGACTGCAACAAGAAGTTCTCATACTCTGCCGACATCACGCTCAAACTCATACAGAGTCTTTATGAGAAGAAATATACCACCTATCCTCGTGTGGATACCCAGTTCTTGACCGATGATATTTATCCGAAGTGCCCACAGATACTGAACGGGATAAGCCAGGCTAAGATAAACAGTCAGCAGAAGTATCTTCCGCTCATCCAGCAACTCGCCGCCAGTGGCAAGAAGTTGCCTAAGAGCAAGAAGGTATTCGACAACAGCAAAGTAACCGACCACCATGCCATCATCCCTACAGGTGTGCCCCCCACGGGACTCACTGATATGGAGGCGAATGTCTACGACTTGATAGCCAAGCGATTCATCAGCGTATTCTATCCCGACTGCAAGTTCTCTACCACCACCGTGCTCGGTGAAGTAATCAATGAAGACGGCGAAAAGCCACAGAAGATAGAGTTTAAAGTAAGTGGCAAGGAGATTCTCGACCCAGGATGGCGAAACGTATATGCCAAAGATGCGAAGAACACCGACGACGATGAAGCATCAATGACTGAAGGAAACGCAGCAGACGGAAATGGCAACAAGAAGGAGGTGGTGGAGGAAAGAACCCTCCCTTCATTCGTCAAGGGCGAATCGGGCGAACATACCCCTACCCTTACCGAGAAGTGGACTACGCCACCTAAGTATTATACCGAGGCAACCCTCCTGAGAGCAATGGAGACAGCCGGCAAGTTTGTAGAAGACGAGGAGCTACGTGCCGCCTTGAAGGAGAACGGAATCGGGCGCCCTTCTTCGCGTGCAGGCATCATCGAGACACTCTTTAAGCGCCATTACATCCGTCGCCAACGCAAGAATCTGATGGCTACCCCCACAGGTATCGAGTTGATAGACACCATCCACGAAGAACTCCTGAAGAGTTGCGAACTGACAGGTATCTGGGAGAAAAAACTCCGCGACATCGAGCACAAGACTTACGATCCTGCCGAGTTTATCAACGGACTGAAGGAGCAGATCAACAAAATTGTCATAGACGTGCTGTCGGATAATACAAACCGAAGGGTAACCATTACGACAGAGGAAGATCTCAAGAAAAAGCCTGCTGCCAAGAAGACTACCACCAAGAAGGCTACGCCTAAGAATACTGCCCCTAAAGATACAGCAGACCCAATGGTAGGCAAGCCCTGTCCTCTCTGTGGCAAGGGAACCATCATCAAGGGGAAGACTGCCTATGGTTGCAGCAATTGGAAGGCAGGCTGCCAATATCGCCAGCCATTCGCACAGATGTAAGCCAACAGTACACAACATGAGAGAAAATCAAATCCATATATTCTCAGCATTGCTTTGTAGCATATTGCTTTTAGCTAGCTGCGGCGCAGACAAGAACCTGAAGAAGGGCGAGAAGTTTCTGGCTCTGGGCGAATACTACGATGCTGCCGACCAGTACAAGCAAGCCTATACCAAGACAGCAAGCCAGGAACGTGCCAACCGTGGCAAGATAGCCCTGAAGATGGCATATTGCTACGAAAAAATCAATGCCACCCCAAAGGCCGTTGCCGCCTATCGCAATGCCATCCGCTATAACCAAGCGTCTGTGAACGACCGCTTGGCTTATGCTCGCATGCTCTTGAAGAATGGGGACTACAAACTGGCAGAAAAGGAATTTCAGGCTGTCCTCGACTCGATGCCCGGCGACGTCTTGGCCCAAAACGGTTTGAAGTCGGCCCGGCAAGCGCCCCTTTGGAAAAAGGCAGGCAGCCGCTATCTCGTCAAGAAGATGGATGTATTCAACTCCCGAAGAGACGACTATTCGCCCACGCTCTTCGGTGATGAATATGACCAACTCTACTTTACATCGACCAGAAATGAGGCAGAGGGAGACGAGCTTAACGGCATTACAGGCACCAAGTCGGGCGACATCTTCCTCTCCGAAAAGGACGACAAAGGGAAATGGAGCAAGCCAGAGGCGATAGGTACAGGTCTGAACACCGCCTACGATGAGGGGGCTTGTTGCTTTACCCCAGACGGCAGAGAGATGTACCTCACCCAGTGCACTACCGACCCATCAGCCCCTCGCTATGCCCAGATAGTCACCGCCCCACGTTCGGATGCCGCATGGGGGAAGACCACCAAACTCGAAATCTCCCGTGATACCCTAAGCAGCTTTGCCCATCCTGCCATCTCGCCCGATGGCGAATGGCTCTATTTTGTATCAGACATGCCAGGAGGAATGGGGGGACTCGACATTTGGCGTGTCCGCATCACCGCAGCAGGCTTGGGGGGTGTGGAAAACCTCGGCCTCCCCATCAATACCCCTGGCGACGAAATGTTTCCTACCTTCCGCCCCAACGGTGACCTCTACTTCAGTAGCAATGGCCACGTGGGCATGGGAGGTCTCGACATCTATATCGCCAAGGTAGACCCGAAGACCCATAAATACAAACTAGAGCATCCGGGCTATCCCCTCAATACAGAAGCGGACGACTTCGGCATGACCTTCGAAGGTCCACACAACCGTGGCTTCTTCTCATCCAACCGAAAGGACGGAAGAGGTTACGACCATATCTACTCCTTTGAGAACCCGGAGATTGTAACCACGATGAAAGGTTGGGTCTACGAGATGGGGGGCTACGAGTTGTCTGCCGCCCAAGTCATGGTTGTAGGGAACGATGGCACCTACAAGAAGTTGCCGGTAAAGGGTGATGGTTCGTTCACGATGGTCATCAATCCGAAGGTAGACTACCTGATAATGGCATCATGCAAGGGTTTTCTCAATCACAAGGAGGAACTGTGCGTAGACAGGGCAGACGAGAGCAAAGAATACACCTTACAATTCCCTCTTGCCAGCATTTCTGCACCAGTGCTCATAGACAACATCTTCTACGATTTCGACAAAGCTACCCTCACCGCTGCCAGTACCAAGGCACTTGATGAACTCGTAAGTCTCCTGAAGGAAAATCCTAACGTAACCATCGAATTGAGTGCCCACTGCGACTACAAAGGCAATAGCGAGTACAACAAGCGTTTGTCGCAGCGACGTGCCCAATCGGTTGTGGATTACCTGATAGCCCATGGCATCGAAAAGGAACGGCTTACCCCTGTGGGCTATGGCAAGGAGAAGCCCAAGACCATCCGCAAGAAGTTAACAGAGAAGTACCCTTGGCTGAAGGAAGGCGACCTGCTGACCGAGGAGTTTATCCAGAAGCAAGCCAAGGAGCATCAGGAGATTTGCAACCAGCTGAACCGCCGCACCGAGTTTGTCGTATTGCGAACCACCTACAATATGTTTGACGAGAAGGGTAACCTCAAGAATCCACCTAAGCCAAGAAAAATAGAGGAAAAGGATGCCGAAGACAATGGATTCGACATCGACTTTGAGTAAAAAACGAATCTCCAAGAGAACAGAATCTCCTGGAACAACAAGAATGAATTAATGGATGGTTGCCTATGGGCGAGCATCCATTAACTCGTTATACCCCCACACTAGGGTGAGCACAACGACACTGCCTAACATCATCCAGAGACTGGAAGACTGAGAGAGAGCATCCACCGTCTGACAGAGAATGCGGGAACCATTGAGCACAAAACTCAACTTCAAGTGGAAAAGGGTATCCTGTAGATAAGACCACCCCTGGAAAGCAAAGAGGAATACGGCACCTATCAACACACAGACTACCGTCCACAGACGCTCCATTTTCTGACGAACAACAGTTATCTTCTCCGTCTCCCAAGAAGGCAGAGAAGCCATCACCCTATCCGAGAAGCCATCATCGGGGATGTCTTCCATGATATGGTCAGCAAAAAAAGCTCTCAAAAGCTCATCATCATTCATCTTATCGGTCATAACCATTTTGTTTTAAGTAACTTGCAAGTTTATTTTTTCCGCGTGAGAGGTGCGACTTGATGGTGCCTTGCGCCAATCCCGTCACCTCGGCAATCTTGTCGATAGAGAGTCCATCCATCAGCTGCAGCGTGATGCATGTACGTTCGTTATCGCTCAATATCATGAGAGCTTTCAGCAAGTCCATCTTGAGCCCTGCGTTGCCGCCTTGCGCATTTTGGCGAGCTACGACAGGGGTATCGATGTCTTGCGTCATCTTATGCCTACGGGTATAGTCGTACCATACATTGTAGGCAATGCGATAGAGCCAAGTGGAAAAATGGGCAGCACCCTTGAAACTAGCGAGATGGGTATATGCCTTGACAAAGGTATCCTGCGCCAAGTCATCACTCAGCTGCGTATCTCCCAACGTCTGGCGAAGAAAGAATCCACGGATGGGTGACTGATACTTCTTGACCAGCAAGTCGAACGCCTTGCAATCATGAAGCGTCACCACCCGTGTGACAAGGGAAATATCGGATACCTGTTCCACTTCTCTTATATATTAACTAATAATTTTACCTCTATATTACTACTCCTAGATACGTTCGCCAGTATAGCCAGTACCTGCATTACCACCATGCCTATTGTTCCACCATTGCTTAATGGCAGGGAGGAATCCGATGACTACCTGTCCTAGTCCATAGAACATGACCAATACGCCCAAACCTGCCAAGTAGTCGGCATACCAAATAGAGAACATCGCCCATAGACCTATGCCCAGAAAGGCATTACGAAGACCTCGCTTCTGCAGGTACTCATCGCTCTGCTTATCTATCGGGCGAGCTCCCTCAGGCACATTGATGCCCTTTTCCATCGCCATCTCGGCAAGTCTGACACGGTCGTTATGACGACGCATCAAATAGCGAATGACAAGATAAATGACAACAAGCGGAACGAAGAAGAAGAGCAAACTTGTAAGGATGACGATAAAGACCAAAGTGCCACTGCCGAAGACCGATCCGAAGAAGTCGAACGGGTCGTCATAGTTGCGAAGGCTATACTTGGAATGATAAGTAGGAGTATTTTCCTCCTCGTCATCTACTACCGCTGTATCGACATCGGTAGTATCAGAGTAAGCCTCTATAGTCTCATCCTGATCTACCTGTTGGGTAGTAGGATGGTAACGATGTTTTGGCGCAGAAGAAGCCAAAGACACAGAGCTAACTCCAAAGCTCATCATGAGCACTAAAGCTAAGATTGATTTCTTCATATCTATCATTTTTGGGTTTATTTTACAATACTATTCATTAAATTTTCTGTGGCTTAGACGCAAACATCGCAAAATTAGTTGCAAAGGAACAAAAAAATTCTTATTTTTGCAAACGAATTCGGGAACAATAGTACTTTCGATGTTTTCTATCGCAGACTTTTTCCCTCAAATTAAAATATTCATCTATTTATATACAAGTTGACAATGAAGCTACCTGAGGATTTTAAGACATATACACGAGAGTTGATGGGCGACGAACTGTACCAACAGCTGGAACACGGCATACTAGAGACGGAAGCCCCTACGAGCATCCGCATCAATCCCTTCAAATACAAAGAGCAGTTTGACGCAGACATCCCTTGGTGTCCTGGTACAGGCCGCTATCTCAAAAGCCGTCCGAGCTTTACCTTCGACCCATGGCTACACGCTGGTATATACTATGTACAGGAAGCCTCATCCATGTTTGTAGACTTGGTTATCCGCCAACTTATCCATGAACCTGTGGTAATGCTAGACCTCTGTGCGGCACCAGGCGGGAAGTCTACCTGCCTGAGAGCAGCACTGCCAGAGGGTAGTCTGCTATTCAGCAATGAGCCGATGCGCACCCGTTCACAGATACTGGCAGAGAACATTCAGAAGTTCGGACATCCCGACATGATAGTCACCAATAATTACCCTCGCGACTACAAGAAGTCGAAGTTGCAATTCGACATCATTCTCACCGATGTACCCTGTTCTGGCGAAGGCATGTTTCGCAAAGACGAGGGAGCTATCAACGAATGGAGTTTGCAGAATGTGGACAACTGTTGGCATCTGCAGCGTGAGATTGTAAACGACATCTGGCACTGCCTGAAGCCTGGCGGCATCCTCATCTACTCCACCTGTACCTTCAATGCCCATGAGGACGAGAAGAACGTGTCTTGGATAGCCGAGGAGCTAGGAGCTGACTTTGTTTCTCTCGACATCTCCCGCGACTGGAACATCACAGGAAACCTCGTCGACAGGACTTCTGAAGATGCCGACTGCAATGCAGTAGCTACCTGCAACGTAAAGCATCCCGTATATCGTTTTCTGCCAGGAAAGACTAAAGGGGAAGGGCTTTTCCTCGCAGTACTGCGCAAGCATGGAGAAGCAAGACTAGAAAAAGAAAAGGATAAAAAAGGGAAAAAAGACAAGAAGGACAAAAAGAATCATCTTGTCAATATTCCAAAAGAATGGTTGGTAAAAGAAGATTTCGAGTTTGCCATGAGCAATGACGACCTCTACGCCATCCCCATTCGCTGGAAACACATCTACGACACTGCGACAAAGAATCTAAAGGTAATCCATGCAGGCATCCCAGTCGGCACGATGAAAGGCAAGAATCTGATACCTGCCCAAGGCCTCGCCCTCTCCACCCTACTGAACTCAGAAGCCTTCCCTCAGGCAGAACTATCCTACGAGGATGCCATCCGCTACCTGCGCAAGGAAGCAGTCAACCTGCCAGAAAGAACACCGAAGGGCTATGTACTTGTCACTTATCGGCAAATTCCGCTAGGTTGGGAGAAGAACCTCGGTAACCGTGCCAACAACCTTTATCCACAAGAGTGGAAAATCAAGAGTTCGCACATTCCTGCGGAAGAAGAGAGGGGAATTAAGAATGAATAATGTATAATTTAAATCCTATGCTAAGTATCATTGCTTGTATATCAAAAGGGAACAGGGCTATCGGATACAATAACCAACTGCTCTACCACATCAAGGAGGATATGGTTCGCTTCAAGGAGTTGACCATCGGGCATACGATTATCATGGGGCGCAAGACCTATGAGTCGCTGCCTCATGGAGCCTTGCCCAAACGCAGAAACCTGGTTGTATCAAAGACCCTGAGAGAGATACCGGGGTGTGAGGTAGTTTCCTCTATCGAAGAAGCCTGGAAAGCTGAGGGCGAAGAAATTTTCGTTATTGGCGGAGAAAGCATTTATCGCCAAGCCATCCCATTGGCAGACAAGCTCTATCTTACCATCGTAGATGATGAGCCCCAACAAGCCGACACCTTCTTTCCTTCCTTCAATCTAGAAGACTGGGAAATGGCGAAAAAAGAAATGAGGAACGAGAATGGTCTTTCATTCACGTTCCTCACTTATGTCAAGACATACCGTGCCTAATAGCACCGTATGCCTAAGAATACCCTATTTATTCTGCTATAGCCTCTTCATCCTCAGCGCCTCCTACCTCTTGAATGTCTTTCAAGGAGAGCTGACGATTGATGGCTGCATTAAAGGAGATGATGGTCTCGCTGCGGGAAAGCCCCAACGGTTGGAGTTTGTCATGGATAATCTCCAAAAGATGGTGGTTATTGATGGCATAAATCTTGATGAACATATCAAAGCCACCAGTCGTATAATGACACTCCACCACCTCAGGAATTTTCTTCAACTCCTCGACTACATGGTCAAAATTCTCTGGGTTCTTCAAGTACAATCCCATGTAAGCACAAGTCTCATATCCTATCTTCTCTGGATCTATCAAGAATTGCGAACCTTTGATGATACCGAGATTGGAAAGTTTAGCCACTCGCTGATGAATGGCAGCACCGCTCACATTACAAGCACGCGCTACCTCCAAAAATGGAATACGGGCATCCTGAGAAATCAACTTCAGAATCTGCCTGTCCAATGAATCTAATATTTGTTTTGCCATATTACTATTAATTTACTTGCAAAGATAGCACAAAAATTTAACAAGCGCAATTTTTCGCAAGAAAATAATAATAATTTAATATTATTTTCCTTTCCGTAGGGTCAAAATGAACATTTTAAAGGACTTATTTATCCTTTTCCTGGGCAGAATAGCTTATCTTTAAAGCCTTTGCCTGGCGCAAGGCTTGCTTCACGTCGGTTATCACGCCCATCTTTGTATTCTTGTCTGCCTTGATGGAAACGGTCATCAACTTTTGGTCTTCTGCCGACATGCGTTTCTTCTCTGCAACGATATAGTCCATCACCTCGGGAGTTGTGGCAAACTTGTCATTCAGTTGGATCTGGGTATCTTTGCCATACTTGCCCTGCTGGTCCTTGGTAGGTTTGCCGATATAGATATGGCTCACCGCCGACTTCTTGGTGAGCCGTGTGAGCTGCTTGCCTTGCGGCATCCGGCACTCTATCTTCAGCGTTACCTGCCGCATGTGGGTAACTATCATAAAGAAGAAAAGTACTGAGAATATGAGGTCTGGCAGGGATGATGTGTTTAGCCCTGGCACCTCGTGCGATTTCTTACGAAAACGAATCATGGTTTGCCTCCTTTCTGCTCCTCCGCATTCTTGTCAATACTTTTGTCCGTATGCACCATTGCATTGGCGTATGACTCTGTAATACGCTGAGGACAAAGATTTCTGACTTGTTCTTTCTGTTCATGGGACAATGAGGCATACTGCTTTCCATATTTTTTCTGGGCAGTCTCATTGCGAAGCACATTGTATGCTTCCATCAGTTGGTTCTGCATTTGAAAATAGAGGTCATAATCTGCATCACGGTCGCTCTCGATGCTTATCAAGTGTTTGGGGCCCAGTCGATGCACGAAACGGATGGTCTCGTCCTTCAGTTGAGTTACCTTGACCGGTTTGTCGTTTACGAGTAGCGTATCATCTGCCGTCAGGTGGATAGCCATCAAGGTATTCTTATCCACTACCGACTCCTGGCGTTCCTGCTTATGAGGTTCTGGCGAAGGGAGCTGACGCAATAATCCCTTATCCACATCCATCGACGTGGTGACAAGAAAGAATATCAACAGCATAAACGAAATGTCGGCTGTAGAAGTGGTATTCAATCCTGGGGTCTCGTGTCGCTTTCTCCTTATCAGCACTCTAAATTATCTATTATCAATTATTTATTATCAATTACCTCCTAATGTATCGGGTAGCCCCGAAGATGACGGTTGCCACTCCTGCTACCAGCATCAAGACAGATGTCAAGACAAACATATCCGAAAGTTTCAGCCAGAGCCAGTCGGCATAGTGCTCGCCATTGATGAGCATCGGGGCAGAGCTACCCAAAGCAAAGGTAACCACCAAGCTCAGCAACACCCCCAGCCAAGTAAAACGAAAGATGCGCTGCACAGGCACCCCATTCATCACAGCCTCCGACTTACTCTTGCGATAACCCCTTATCATCGAATAGCACGCCAAGCCTACTCCTCCTATCAAAAATATCCACATCAAGCCGATGAGAACATCTGTAAAGAGTGGGGCATTGAAATCCGGATTCTCTTCGAAAGGCATATCGTAGCCCACCAAAAAGAACAGACCGAAGACTATGCCAGCCAAGGCTATCATTACATAGAAAACCTGACGGGAGATTTTCTCGGCACTGGATGACTTGGAAAATTGAAACTTGAACATAGAACTTTACAATTATCTAAATACCTATGAAGCATTTGAATCCTTCCCTCTTCACTTACTTCGTCTTGGCGATAATATCCATCAAAGTTACTGCCGACTCCTCCATCTGACTAGTAAGATGTTCCACCTTCGAAATGATATAGTTATAGAACACCTGAAGAATCAAGGCGACGATGATACCGAAAATAGTGGTAATCAATGCCACCTTCATACCCGAAGCCACGATGGTAGGACTAATATCGCCAGCCTGCTGGATTTGGTCGAAAGACATCACCATACCGATTACCGTCCCGAGGAATCCGAGGGAAGGAGCCATAGCAATGAAAAGTTTGATCCAGGAACATCCTTTTTCGAGGTTGGCAGCCTGTACCGTGCCATAACCGCCCACAGACCGTTCTATATCATCAAGACTCTCGTTGATGTGCATCAAGCCTTGGTAACAGATGGAAGCCACAGGACCACGCGTATTACGGCAGAGCGTCTTCGCTCCCTCCACGTCATTTGCCATCACCTTCTCTTCGATGTCAACCATCAGTTTCTTGGCATTGATTTCGGAGAGACTGAGGTAGATGATGCGCTCGATGCAGAACGCAAGTCCTACAATGAGAGCGATGGCTACGAGCGACATAAAGCCAGCATCACCTTCGATAAACTTAGTTTTTAGAGCTTGATGGAAACCCATGTTCTCCTCTTGCGCCATCATCGGCAGAGAACATGTAAACATGAAAACCAATATTGCGAAACGCGCAATAGCCGTATCTTTCTTCATATACCTTATTATATATACAAAAAGCGGAAAGGATAGGATTCGAACCTACGATTCCCTTTAGGGGAATACACGCTTTCCAGGCGTGCCTC
>CAVDKC010000088.1:0-11340 GCA_963609615.1 Oribacterium sp. | reverse complement strand
CGGTGCTGGATATGCAGTACAAACTCGACTTGTCGGACTTGGGGAAGTAGGGAGAGAATCATCCTTGTTGTTATTACGATGTTGCAACAAGGAGGCATTTGTAGTAAGAATACCTTATACTATTTCTATTTTCCAGTCTAAGCCAAAAGCTGCAGAAATCTTGTCAAGCATTTTCTTTTTGTCCTTGGTGTTGCTGTGAGTTAGCACATAAAGCCCAGGCTGTACTTCGCGTTGAGCCTTACCATATTTCTTGTCTTTTGTTGTGGAAACAATATTGATGCCACAATATTTCAGACCTAGCTGGCGTACATTTAACGCCCCTGCTTGTACGATAGCTTCGGTAAAGGTAGCGGCAGCATTTTTCTCTTGGATAATGCCTCCGTTTTTAGTATGAATGATGATGCCTGTATTGGCAGCTTTTTGCTCTGCCTTGAGTTTGCGATGTCCACCTTGACGGTGGACAACTTCTGGGTCGATTTCCAGTTTCTTTGCTTCGATGATTTCCGAAATGTTAGTCTTGCGGCTCAAGGCCACGCTGATAGGTGTTCCTGGCTTATATTCTACGACGAGTACCAACTCTCTTTGAATTTTTGAGAGCAGTGGCTCTATATCTTTTGACATAGCTGGAAGAATCTCTTCCTTGATAAGTTGTTCCTCCAAATCATCTACCGCACATAGGGTTTCCTGGTTAAGAGGTAAGCCAAGATCTTGAAGTCCTTTGATGCTTGCATATAGTTTTTCGAGCTTTGTCATATTGTTGTTTTTAATGTTAGTTTCTTTTCTTTGTGTTATAGGTAATATGTATGCAAATTTACATATTATTATTTAAAATGACACTTATTGGGAGGAAAAATGTCAACAATCCTTCTGTTTTACCTTGAATCTTCAAAAAACAATATGTTTTTTTGTTAGATTGCTTTCTTTTCATTACCTTTGCAGATACCATGCAGGTTAGATTGTCGATAAGTCGTTGTCGGCGTTAATCACTTGTTTGGCCTATCATAATAAGAAAGACGTTTATCAGCGTTTTCCTTCTGACCTATTGAAACGTAGGAAACTTCAAAAAGGCAATCAGACGGAGATAGCGATAGGCGCCTTCGCTATGTGTATATACACAGGCACAAGTGTACCCTTTCTTAAAGGAAGGGTACGCTCTGTGCTTTCTATATATACCCATTTGGCGTAGGTGTATCTATCAGTCTCTTATCCTTGTTGCCAAGGTTATTCCTACGACCTCAATAGGCAAGGTGATGAAGCGATAGATTCCCTACGCCATTTCTTTTATCATAGCATCAACAAGGCTCTTTATCATCCGTCTTCGGGGAGTCGATGGAGTAAAAGATAGCTTGTCTATGGATTCACAACTCTATAATATCGACAATAGTCTCTTGCTTGATAACTCAAGCGATGCTCTCAATATGGTCAACGCCATCAGTGTATTGGCTTCACATCCTTCTTGTAATACCATCAAGATAGCCACTGGATATTGGGATATACCAGGTACGGCTCTTATAGTGAGCAGATTGAGAGCGTTTTTGCAGAAGGAGGGCACTAAGTTGCAGTTGTTGATAGGTGCCGACCCTGTGGTGAGAGTCAGCCAGTTGAAGAATCCTCTGCATAAGGATGCTAAGTTTCCACAAGATTATATCAAGCGAGATGTCCAACAACTGGAAGTCAAGGATGAATATGTGGATGTGGTGCGTCTCATCAAGGATTTCTGTCAGGTAGACGAGACAGAAAGTAAATTGCAGATACGCATCTATCAGAAAGACAAAGAGGGAAACGTGCAGTTCTTCCATGCCAAGTGCTATATCTTCTTGGGCGATAATTTTGCCAAAGGTATCATAGGCAGTAGTAATTTTACGCAGAAGGGATTGGAGGGAAACTCTGAACTCAATTATTTAGAGTGGGATAATGGTAAGGTTTCCTTGAAGCCTAATGAGTATTCTCATTCAAAGGGGCATGTCTGTTGGTTTGATGAGAAATGGAATATCTCGGAATCTTGGAACAAGTACTTCTTGGAAGAAATTCTGCATGGTTCTCCTGTGGAAGAGAAGGCAAATGAAGAAACTGCGAAAATGGAACAAGAAGATACCCCTCTTACTCCATACGAACTTTATATCAAGCTGTTGGATTATAAGTTTGGTGATATTGTTGACCTCAATCAGCAACAACTGATAGAGAGCTATCTACCAAAGCGTTATAATCCATTGGATTACCAAATACAAGCAGTGAAACAATGCTTTGCCATCATGAGAGAGCATGGTGGCTTTATGCTTGCCGATGTCGTGGGACTTGGAAAAACCATTGTTGGTGCGTTGGTCATCAAGCATTTCCTTACGATGCCCGATGATGACGGACGTGAGCGTAAGGTGTTGGTTGTTACTCCTCCTGCCATTCGTTCTGCTTGGGTAGAAACCTTGGCGGAGTTTGACCAGGATAAGGATGACAAGATGACCCCACTTGTTGATTTCATCACGACGGGCAGTATTGGCAATATCGCAGATGTAGATGATGATGAGGGTGACTCGGGCGAATTCGGTTCAGAGCTGGAGTATAAGAATTATGGCATGATACTCATTGATGAGAGTCATAAGTTTCGTAATAGCCAAACATCTATGTATCAATCATTAAACAAGTTGATTGGTGATATTGGTTCTGCCACTGGTTTCTATCCATATATCGGTTTGCTGTCAGCCACTCCTCAAAACAACAGACCATCTGATCTTCAGAACCAGATATACCTCTTTGAGCGTAACCATGCGGATAGTACATTGAAGAAGGCCAATGCGGGCAACTTGGAAGGCTATTTCTCCGCCATCAACAAGAAGTATGGTGAACTGATAACTGTGCCCAAAGACGAGTTTGGGCATATCGTAAAACTTACAGCAGAAGAACAGACTTCGCGCAGGAAGGAACTCAAGGCTCTTTCGCAGGACATCCGTGACCATGTGTTGGAGGATATTCTCGTCAGAAGAACAAGAACCGACATTATCACTTACTATGGAGGTAAGTTGACGTTTCCTAAGATTAGCGGACCGCACATGTTGGAATATAAGATGGAGGAAGGGTTGGCAAAGTTGTTTGCCGATACCATGAATCATATTGCACCAACCATTGATGTGGAATTTATGCAAGGCAATGCCTTGGGGTATTATCGCTATCGTGCCATAGAGTTTTTACTCGATTCTGACATCAAGGGGCTTTATAAAGGTGGAAACATCGACCCTGACAGATATTCGAGACAGTTGGCTAAGATTATGCAGACCAATCTGGTGAAGCGCATAGAGAGTAGTTTCGCTGCTTTCAAGACTTCGCTTGCCAATCTACGCCAATATACCCAAAATATGATAGATATGTGGGAGGCGAATACCATCTTCATTTGTCCGGACATCAATGTGAATGCAGAACTGGATAAGGAAAAGAGAATGGCTCGTGAGGGAAGACTATGCACTTTTGAAGAGTGTGTGGATGACCTTAGGACGAAAATCAACCGACTTGATGGAAAGGGAAAAAATGACAAGCAGCGTAATCGTGAGCTGACTCGTGATGCCTTTGATGAAAAATACATTGAGTATTTGCGTAAGGACTTGACGATTATCGAACTCTTGTGCAAGGCTTGGAATAAATACAGCTATGACCCAAAGTTGGAAACTTTCAAGAAAAGTTTGATGAACGTGCTTTTCGACAAGCAACGAAACCCAGTACAGAAGTTGGTCATCTTCAGCGAGGCGATAGATACCGTCGATACCATCAAGTTGGCTGTGGAGATAACGAATCCTTCTCTCCATGTCTTGGCAGTGAAAGCTTCCAACAGAGACGAGCTGGAGCAGACTATCAAGGAGAATTTTGATGCCAACTATAAGGGAACATGGAAAGATGACTATCAGGTCATCATCGCTACGGAGGTGTTGGCGGAAGGTATCAACTTGCATCGTGCCAACTGCATCTTGAACTATGATACTCCATGGAATGCCACGAGGTTGATGCAAAGAATAGGGCGTGTAAACCGTATCGGTTCCACTGCCGACACGGTGTATGTTTATAATTTTATGCCAAGTGCGCAAGGTGATGCACAGATTCAGTTGGTACAAAAGGCATACACCAAGCTTCAATCTTTCCATACTCTCTTTGGAGAGGATAGTCAGGTGTTTACGAACGACGAGGAGGTGATGCACTATGACTTGAATATTCAGGTAAATGGTGAAGAATCACCTATGGAGAAATATATCAATGAGCTCAAAGAATACAAGGCCTTGCATTCCTTGAGATTCCAGCAAATCATCGAGAAGGAAAGCGGACTGGAACTTGCCGTTCCGACAGAAAAAGGCAATAGTTATTTCTTGGTGCGCAACAAGAAATTGGCAGGTATGTTTGTTAAGGTAGATAGCGAGGGAAAGGCAAAACTCTTGTCGGGCATAGACATGTATTGCGAGTTCAGAACCGAGCCAGATGTGAAGACTTGCCAGTTGCCTGATGATTGGGACAAGCGTAAGGCTGCTGCCTTCTTGGAGGTGAACAGGGCTCTCAACCGAGTCAATCTCCACGTAAGAAACTCAGAGAAGGCAACGCTTGCCAAGGAAATCATCACCAAAATGAAAGATGAGATAACCCTGTCGAAACCTTCTCGTAAGATTCTTGCCAATGCCTTTAACTTTGTCAACAATGGCAATATTGACATTATCAATAAGGTGATAGCTCTAGACAAAGAACGAAAGAACGGACTGTCACTTTTTGAAATGCAACAGGACGAGATAGATGAAATCTTGCAACGTGAGATACAGAAAATCGTAGAGCGAGTGCAAGTGCGCAATGGAAAGGCGGAAGTCTATCTGGCATTGAGCAAATAGGAGAATCATAACATGGACAACTAACAGAGAATGATATATGGCAGATTTCAGAGAATACTTCCAACAAAGATACCAAGGTAGACAGTCCTTCCTTGAGAATATCGTATATCCGATATTTGGAGAAGAGAATTTTACTGACTTGTATGACCAGTCTGTACTTGATGAATATCCAGACTTGCAGACAATGGCGGCAAGTACAGGCATCGCCTCGGTGGTGTCCATCGGAACGATAGAGGTGGATTTCAATCCTATCAATATCTTTGATATTACGGTATCGAGCCATATCCTGATGACTCGCAACCGTGTCGGCATCCAGCAGTTGATTCGCCGCATTATGCCAACATATTCCAGTGCTTTTATGATATTCCATTATGAGGATGCGGATAATTGGGACTGGCGTTTCACGTTTTGCAGCAAGGCTCGTAATAATAAGCAGACTGACAAGAAGCGTTTTACCTTTATGTTGGGTCCTAATCAGTCTTGTCGCACCGTGGCGGATAATTTCCAAAAACTCTTGGAAAAAGAGGGGGACATTGATCTGCAAGACATAGAGGATGCATTCGATGTGGAGGCTCTTTCTGAGGAATTCTTCGGAAAGTACAAGGAGCACTATGAGAAATTTGTGCAGTATATCACTGGCAAGCGATTTGTGAAGAGTGGTGGCTCCTGGAAGGAGAAGAAGATACATGAACCGCATCCACAAATGTATAAGGCTTTTGGCTCTGATGATAAGAAGGTGCGTGACTATGTTAAGAAGATGCTTGGTCGCATTGTCTTTCTTCATTTCTTGCAGAAGAAAGGTTGGATGGGTGTGCCTGCCGGCAAAAGGTGGGGTGAGGGAGATACTCAGTTTATGCTTCATCTCTTCGAGTATGCTTCTGAAGGGCAGAAAGCTAATTTCTTAGATGAGATATTGGAACCTCTCTTTGCAGGAGGATTGGACACAGACAGAACAGCTGCTGATGATTTGTTCGACACTCAGGTGGCATTGCCTGAAGGAAGCAAGGTGAAAGTGCCTTATCTCAATGGTGGTCTCTTTGAGCGTGATGCACTTGACAAGATAAACACGCGTTTCCCTAGTGAATACTTCGAGGAGTTGCTCCATTTCTTCCATCAGTATAACTTTACGATAGATGAGAATGACCCTAATGATGCCCAGGTAGGTGTTGACCCTGAGATGCTTGGCCGTATCTTCGAAAATCTATTGGAGGATAACAAGGATAAGGGTGCTTATTATACGCCAAAGGAAATAGTAAGGTATATGTGCCGTCAGTCGTTGGTGGCTTATCTTGTTACAGGTTTGGATGATGAGGCTCAGCACTGTGCAATAGCAGACTTTGTAAGAACCTATGATGTAGACTTGCTGGGAGGTGAAGACTCGGAGTTGGCGAGGGTGGTAGACTTGCGATTGAAGGAAGTGAAAATCTGTGACCCTGCCATTGGTTCGGGTGCATTCCCTATGGGCTTGTTGAGGGAACTATTCTTGTGCCGTGGTGCCATCGAGAACTTTGTTAATGCAGCCGACATCAAGCGACATATCATCCAGAAGAATATCTATGGTGTGGATTACGAGCGAGGAGCTGTAGATATAGCCCGCTTGCGCTTTTGGCTGTCTTTGGTGGTGGATGAGGAAACGCCACATACCTTGCCTAACCTTGATTTCAAGATTATGCAGGGCAATTCTCTGTTTGAATGGTTTGAGGGTGTTGACTTGCGTGCCATCGTGGGAGAGGTGAGCAATACCATTACTTTCAGAGCGAGTACCTGCAACCCTACATTTATCAAGAAATGGCTGGAACAGTATTTTGAGACCAACAATCATGATGAGCGAATCAAGCTTCGTGGTAAGATTTCGGGTGCAGTGAAAGGACTTGTTGAGTCTAATAATTCTGCTTTGAGAGATAAGCTGTTGGAGATGGATGTGGCTGCAAACAATAAGTTCTTCTTATGGCATATATGGTTTAACGATGTCTTTAATCGTACATCGGGCAACAATGGCTTTGATATTGTGATAGGTAATCCGCCTTATGGTGCAAAGCTGGAGGCTGACGAAAAGAACGCATTGAAGGGGCTGTATGTGACTACGCAAAATCTTAAGGACAAGAACAATCGTAAGACCTTGGTGCAAAAGGGATCTATGGATACCTATACGATGTTCATAGAGTTGGCATATAACATTATGCGAGTGAATGGTTGCATGACGATGATTGTGCCAATCTCTTTGACTTCCAGTGACTCGCTTTCAGGTGTGCATCGAATCTTGATGAACAAATGTGATGATATCTATATTTCTTCATACGCCGTGCGGCCTCAGCCTGTTTTCAAGAATGCAGTGGTCAATACTTCCATCTTAGCATTCCGAAAAACGGAAACGCCTTGTCATGGTATCTATGCCACCAAGATGTATCGTAAGGGCAAGAACTTCAACTTGCAGACTTTAGTAGATAATCTACAGTTTGTAGATGTGAAGGAGTATGTGCTTTTCGGTCGTATTCCAAAGATTAGCTTGGGGATAGAGAAGGATATTTTGGGCAAATTGGCTCAGTGTGATAGACTTGGTAAATATGTAAGGACGAAAGGTTCACCTATTTATTATAGGTTTGCTGGTGGTAGATACTTCAAGGTTGTTACCAACTACTCAAATGGTTCTTCGGCAGAACGAGCAATCTTCTTTGATGATAAATATGCTGATGCTATTGGATGTATTTTGAGTAGTAATCTGTCTTTCTGGTTCTATCAAATCTATTCAGATAATTTGAATTGGAAAAGCTATGAGATAGAGAATACTCCGATACCTCCATTGGCAGACGAAATCGTAGAACAGTTGAGCCAACTTTATGCAGAATATCTTGCTGATATAGAGGAAAATGCCAATAAGAGGCAAACGTCAGGAACATCCAGCTATACCGTAGATTCATTCAAGGAGTATAAGATAGGTAGGTCGAAGGCTATCATCGACAGGATAGATGATTTGATTTGTCCTCTTTATGGCTTGAGTTCTGAGGAAACAGAATTCATAAAAGGATATGAATTGGAATTCAGAATGTCAGGGGAGAATGAATAAAAGATAACAGGAATGTAAGAATTCAGTCTCTAACTTCATGGCAAATAAAGATTTTGCCCATGTAGTTCGTTTCTTTGGTGCATGGGTCCAGTACCGTTTCCAGTACCGGTAAACCGGTACTGGAGTACCAAATAGCTGGTACTGGAGTATTGGCAGGCTGGTACTGGAGTACCGGCCGTCTGGTACGGGTTAGGTACCCCAATGGATGTGTTCCTCCTATTTGTCGAAGTCCATTTTGGGGTCTGCTCCCACCTTTTCAAGCACCAGCCTTATCGTTTCCTGTTCCCCGGGAGGAAGAAGGATGGTGCCGCGTCTGCGCATGAAATATTGGTTGCGCCCGAAGTGTAGGATGAGGGTAGATATAAAACGATTAGTAATGTGTAAAAAATAACTTGAGCATTTTTTTGATTTGCGAAATGTGCCAACGACGGGCTGAAAGGGCGTGCAGGACAAATCTGTTCAAGTTATTTTTTACACATTGCTTAATTTTATCCAAAAGTCAATGCAATGGGGCGGGGGCACCCCCTAAGTGCCATAGACAGACACCGCAAATGACGTATATAGCTCATGCAAATGACGTATATAGCCCACGCAAATGCCATATTTACAGAACGCGAATGCCTTCCTATCTGTTTAATCCCTGTTATCTGTGTCCGAAAAGAAAATCCGCTCAATTTATTGTTCAATCACCCAGTCCTTGATATTTCCTGTGGTGGAATCGAAATTGATACCCACTTTCGTTATTGGCAGTCCGCTGAGGGCGAAACGCTGACGGTAGTTCCTGAGGTTGATTTGCTGCATGGCAGCCTGGGCGCTCTTGTTGAGTTTCAGTTCCACGAGGTAGAGGTCGGTGTTGGTCTGCATTACCATGTCCACCCTTCCCTTGGGT
Organism: Oribacterium sp.; assembly: GCA_963609615.1. Lineage (GTDB taxonomy): Bacteria > Bacteroidota > Bacteroidia > Bacteroidales > Bacteroidaceae > Prevotella. Next base: position 2,537 of record CAVDKC010000088.1, on the reverse strand, counting down.
GTATGTACCTCCACATCCACCAAAAAGTCGGTGAGGAGCGAGAAGATGATGAAGAGCATCTGCTGGTAGTGGCCCTCGTAGTTGGTGACGTTGCAGTAGGGTACGGTGCCGAGGAAATCCTGGAGCAGCTGCAAAGCTTCGTTCATGTCACCCTGACGGATGAGTACCGACATCCTGGCTACTGTCACTCCGCCGTTCTGTGCATACATTCCTTCCAGGTAGTTGGGCAGGAGACTCTCGAAGAGCCCCACCTTAATCTCCTTGTTGGGAAGGTCGAGGGTGTAAAGGCGGCTCATCTTGTCGAAGCCCTTGATGGTGAGATAGCCGCTCTGGTACAATAGGGGCGTGATGGTGGTCATGTTCTCCGTGGGAGCGTCGAAGGCAGAAACCAACGCCTCCATTTTCCCTACGTCCATGGGGCGCACGTTGAACTTGCGCATCATGTTGATAAGATAGGTGGGTGTACCCGAGGAGAACCAGTAGGCTCCGAATTCCTTTTGCGAGAAACAGTTGAACAAACTGTATGGGTTGAATACATCAGGCGACATGCCAGAGAAATGATATCCGTCGTAATGCTCTTTTAGTTTGGCAATCGTCTCTTCCCTGGATAATCCCTGTGCCTCCGCAAGCATATCGATATCTCCCGACATCTGCGTCAACAGTTCGTCCTTAGTAATGCCACAGATTCCGGCATACTCATCTACCATCGAGATATTTGTGATATTGTTGAGTTCGCTGAAGATGCTTACCTGTGAGAACTTGGTGATGCCCGTGAGAAAAACGAAGCGCAGCTTTGCCTCACTATACTTCAGGGGGCTGTAGAAATTGCGCATCGTATTGCGCAGCACGTCCAGTTGCTCCTTCTCGTGCGCAACATCCAGCATGGGGGCGTCATACTCGTCAATGAGTACTACCACCAGTTTGCCGCTCTTTTCATAAGCGGTGTTGATGAGGTCGATGAGACGGTTGTTGGCGCCAATTCTTGGGTTGGTGATGCCCCATTTTTTCTCTTCGTCAGCAAGAATATACTCCAAGTATCTTTCCAATTCCTCCTTCTCTATGTGCTTGCCGCCGCTCATATCGAAGCGGAGCACGGGATATTCAGTCCATTCTTGCTCAAGTTTTTCAACGGCAAGTCCCTTGAAAAGGTCTTTCTTGCCTTCGAAGTAACTCTGCAACGTGGTAATGAGGAGCGACTTTCCGAAACGGCGTGGCCGCCCCAGAAAGCAATACTTGCTATCGCCATGCGTCATACGATAGATGTATTCCGTCTTGTCGATATAGAGCTTGTCTTCTTTCCTGATTCGCTCAAAGGTCTGAATGCCTAAAGGATACAGTTTTCTTGCCATACGTCGAATTTTTCTGCAAATATACTACTTTTGTTTGAAACCTGCGTCATAAAAGAATAAAAAAACGGCGTGGAGCACGCCGCTAATTATGTTTCCATAGTTTCCTGCGAGTTCGGTTTTCTGTTCTTTTCACTCCACCACCATCTTCTCGAAAACAATCGTAGGTGTGGACAGATTGGTCAATTTCTGTATTCCGTCGGATTCACACCCAGATTGTGCAATACATACCGGCTGAAATATGCTGGCGAGGAGAACTGGAACATGTCGGATATCTGAACGAACGACAGCGTCTTGTCGCGCAGCAGGCGGGAGATGTCGAGCGCGGTGTAGCGGTTTATCCAGAAGTTGGCGGCATAACCGCTCACCGCCTTCGACACCTCCGAGAGATACTTTGAGGTGACACAGAGTTTGTCTGCATACCACGTCACCTCGCGGTGACTGCGGTACTCGCCACTTTCGAGCAATGAGAGAAAACGGTTCATCAGCGTGGCGTACTGGGTGGACACATCCGTCTCCTCATACAGCGTGGCATGGAAATCGAAGAAGTCGATAATCATCGCCTGCACCTTGTTAACCATCAAGTCGTTGTAGAACTTATGCCCGGTCTGAAGCATGCGGATTTGCAGGTCGTCGAAGTTGCGCTTGCATTGCTCGAACTGTGTGGAGGTGAGATGCATGACGGGGTTGAGAAACAGGGCGAGCTGTCCCTTCATGCCATAGTTGCTTTGCGGAGTGCTCAGCTCTATCAGTTTGGATGATACGTACACCATCGTGACACGGAAATCCTCCTCTGGCATAATCTTCTCCACCAGTTTTCCCTTGCGCACTATCATCAGGTCGCCTTGCTTCATCTCGAGTTCCGTCCCGTTGAACACAATACGGCAGGAACCGCCAAGGCAAAGGGCGTGCCCCAGATACTCCCTATACGTGTTCGTGCCGATGTCGTCAAGCCGGTCTGTTATAATGATGTCCTTTTGCTGTTCCATGTCAAATCTCTGTTTTGCCGATACTTTAATTATATAGACGCTCCGCAAGGCAAAAAGTAAAGTAGGTGTTCAGAATTATTTGATATGTCAAAGTGTAATAGGCACCTTCTTGGTCCATAATATATACGAATAATTTTGCCCCCCTGCTTACAAACCGTTTTCCACGAGCCACTCGTCGAGCAGTCCGGCAAGTTGCTTGTTG
>CAVDKC010000087.1:0-11372 GCA_963609615.1 Oribacterium sp. | reverse complement strand
CCCTTGGGTGCCTGTTCCTTGATGGGGAAGGTGGAATAGTAGAGCGACCTGTCCTTGAAGTGCTTCTGGTAGGCGTTCTGCATTTCGACGATAAACTTCTCGCCCTGCTCGTTCTCGCAGTAGACGTCGAAAATGGCCTTGCGGTCGGTGTATACATCCCCCACATTCTCGCTGTTGAGGTACTTCACGTCCTTGATGACTTGCTCCTTGCCGAACAGCGAGTTCAGGAAATTGATGAGCAGGTCTTTGTTGGGGGCGGTTCCGAAGATGCGCTTGAAACCGAAGTCCGTCAACAAACTAATATATCGTTCCTCTGATTGTCTCATAATCGTATGTTTTTTATTGGCGGCAAATATAAGGATTCTTTTCGAGATATGCAAGTTTTTATCCCAAATTGTAGTGAAAACCATCAGCAATTGTCGCTTTATCTCATTTTACACCTCAAAAAATATCTTTATTCGATTGTTTTTGGATTTTAAGAACAGGGCGTATCATTTGATGATATGCCAAAAAAGTTTATTTTTTGACATTTTGCTTGTCTGTTTCACAAATAATATGTAATTTTGCCATCGATTTTTAAGATATAAGAAACATTTTACAGAGCATGAAGAAAAAAACATGGATATTAGCGGCACTGCTGACGGTATGTATCGCCACCGGCATGATGGCCAAGGGCAACAATACCCACTCTGAGGTAATGACCAGACAGGCCGATGGCACATACGTGGTGAATACCACCACCCTCGCCAAGGACGTGAAGGGATTCAAGGGCAACACACCGCTCAACATTTACATCAAGAACAACAAGGTAGTAAAGGTGGAAGCCCTCACCAACCAAGAGACTCCCAACTTCTTCAACAAGGTGAAGCAGGGACTGCTCCAGAAGTGGAACGGCATGAAGGCCGCCAAGGCTTTCACCACCCAGGTGGATGGCGTAACAGGTGCCACCTTCTCTAGCAAGGCCGTCAAGGAGAACGTGAAGCGCGGTGTAAAATATTACATGGCAAACAAATAACACCCCCAAACCATATTCGCAGTCAAAACATATCATTTATATCACTGAGACATGAACAAATTCTTATTATCTTCCGTCCTGGCGATGTCTGCCATGACGATGATGGGACAAAACCTGAAATATCCTGCCGCACCGAAGGACAATACGGCAGATGAATATTTCGGAGTAAAAGTGGCCGACCCTTTCCGCCCACTGGAAGACGACACCTGTGCCGCTACAGCGGCTTGGGTAAAGGCAGAGAATGCCGTAACCGACGCTTACCTGGCAAAGATACCGCAGCGTGCCAAGTATCTGAAACGCCTGAAGCAAGTAGCTAACTATGAGAAAGTATATACCCCCTTCGAGAAGAACGGTAAATGGTATGTCTATAAGAACAACGGACTGCAGAACCAGGATGTACTCTACGAGATGGACCAGTTGGGCGGCGAGCCTCACGTGTTTCTCGACCCCAACAAGTTGAGCGATGACGGCACCGTGGCATTGAGGGGCATTTCCTTTAGCCACGACGGCAAGTACTTCGCCTACACCATCTCACGCAGCGGCAGCGACTGGGAGGAAATCTACGTGATGGACGTGAAGACCCGCCAGCTGCTAGACGACCACATCGTATGGGCTAAGTTCACAGGTGCCACCTGGTGTGGCGACGGTTTCTACTACAGCGCCTACGATGCCCCCGAGAAGGGCAAGGAGACATCTGCCAAGAACGAGGTGCAGAAGGTGTACTACCACAAGATGGGCACCCCGCAGAGCCAGGACCAACTCTTCTACCAGAACCCTGCCAACCCTCTGCGCTTCTACAGCGTGGGAGTAAACAAGGAGGAGACGATGATGTTCCTCTACGAGTCGGGCATGGACCAGGGCATCAACCTCTATGTGCGTGACCTGCGCCAGCCCGGTTCGCAATTTATCCAGATGACGGGCGACTGCTCCAAGACCTACAGTCCTGTGGAGTTTATCGGCGACAACATCTACATGCTCACCAACGCCGGCGCCACCAAGTACCGTCTGATGGTGGCCAACCTCAGCAAGCCGGGCTTCGGCGACTGGGAAGAGTTGATACCCGAGAGCGATGCCGTACTGGAGGACGTTACCTTCATAGACGGCGACAAGATGGTACTCTCCTATACCAAGGACAACTGCTCGCACGCATACCTTTACAGTATCAAGGGCGAGAAACTTGGTGAGATAACCCTGCCGGGCGTAGGCTCAGCCAGCTTCAGCGGCAAACGCGAGCGCAAGGAGCTGTTCTACAGCTACACCTCCTACACCGTGCCTACCAGCATCTACCAGTACGACCTCGCCACCAGCAAGAGCAAGCTATACAGTGCTCCGAAGGTGAACTTCAAGCTCAGCGACTATACCTCAGAGATGGCATTCTACACCTCGAAAGACGGCACCAAGATACCTGTCTTCCTCACCTACAAGAAGGGCATGAAGAAGAACGGCAAGAACCCCGTGCTGATGTATGGCTACGGCGGCTTCAATGTAACCTACCCTCCATCATTCTCTGCTATGCGCATGCCGTTCCTGGAGAATGGCGGCATCTATGCCTATGTAGTATTGCGCGGCGGCGGCGAGTATGGCGAGGCCTGGCATCTGGCCGGCACCAAGATGCAGAAACAGAACGTGTTTGACGACTTCATTTCGGCTGGCGAATGGCTCATCAGCAACAAGTACACCGACAAGAACCACCTCGCCATCCTAGGCGGAAGCAACGGCGGTCTGCTCGTAGGTGCCTGCATGACCCTGCGCCCCGACCTCTTCAAGGTTTGCATCCCAGAGGTAGGCGTAATGGATATGTTGCGCTACCATAAGTTCACCATCGGCTGGAACTGGGCACCAGACTACGGAACGAGTGCCGACAGCAAGGAGATGTTTGAGTACCTGAAGGCTTACTCACCACTCCACACCCTGAAGAAGGGCGTGAGCTACCCTGCCACCATGGTAACGACAGCCGACCATGACGACCGTGTGGTACCAGCCCACAGCTTCAAGTTTGCCGCCACCCTGCAGGAGTACCAGGCAGGCAATGCCCCAGTGCTCATCCGCATCGACTCAAAGGCTGGCCACGGCGGTGGCAAACCACTGAGCAAGCAGATGGAAGAAACTGCCGACATCTACGGCTTCCTGATGCATGAGATGGGAATGAAGATGAAGTAAAGATTACTATACAGAAAATGAGACGGATGCACATCTATCAAAATCAGAGATGGCATTCGTCTCATTCTATCTATGAAGTTCTATCCTGACAAAAGTATGGCAAGATAGCCCCATTACGTATTGTCATAAAGTACTACTTCTGCTTAAAGATAAATCTGGCCAAACCGTAGACGTATCTTCTGAAGCCAGGCTGGTAAGCCAACACCCTGTCGAACCATCCGAGGTGCTTGCCTATCATCTTCACCACCATGCCCACATAGACCATGGCAAAGAGGGTGCCGATGCCCACAATGTACCACTGCCAGGCACCGAAGAAGACATAGCTGAAGATAACCGCCAAAATCACCAAACTACAATCGACACATATCTTGACCTTGGAGAACTCCACGCCCGTAACTTGACTTACGGCAACAGGAAATCCCTCGCCTGGCATGGTAACCGAACCGCATCTCACCTCCAGGGCGATACCCAAGCCCAGGATGGTACATCCTAGTACCTGTGAAATTATCTTCTCCCACAATGCCACAGGCTCCAGCCAGGCGGTAAGCATCATGTTGACATCGATGAGCGAACCGAAGACGAAACCTACCAAGAGCTGGAACAACTGTACTGGCTCGAAACGCTTGCGCAGCACCAGTATCTGCCCCAAAACCAAGACGCCATTCATAATGTAAGTGTACTGACCGATGGTAAACCTGGGAACGCCCAAGTCCTGCTTGCCTGCCGTCTCAAACACATACGGCAAAGTGGAGATCACGCTCGACCCCAACATACTTCTCACACACACTGCGACACCAAGGGTCATTACACACAACGAAACGAGCAGCAAAACGTGCTGCCACAAAAATGAAATAATCTCTTCTTTTTTACTCATATTTATCTTTTTAACTCACTCTTTATAAAAATCATCTCAAAGCTGAAAGGGTGTGAGCACATGCATCAGCTTACGAAAATCGGCCTGGGAGATGCGTCTTCCTCTAAGGCTTCTCACCTGCGGATAGTCCTCGAAATAAGACTCCTGCGTAGTATACCACTGATAAGAGACCACCTCACGCGTCTGCTTCAGTCCCTGCTCTATGCGGCGGGCAAACCCGGGATTGACCCGTGAGAGATAATGACGGCCATCCCTCGTCTCTACAGCGAGCATCAGATAGGTCTGCGGTCCTTGCTTCTGCTTCTTTTCCTTCACGGCCTCGCTTACCTTCCACCCCTTGGTGGAGGTCATCACACGGATGTCCCAGCCATATTTACGGTTCAAGTTGTCCATCATGCCCCGGAACACGATGCCATGCGAAGAAGTGTCTTTCAGCCCCGTATAACCTATTATATAATGTATCATCTCATGCAGCAACACGCTCTTCGCCTGCATGTCGGTCATGTCATAATAGGTAGACATGGAGAGTTTGAAGTCATATAGTTTGGTACGTCCCCATCGAGTGGCCCGCTTGAAGGAAAGTTGCCCAAGTCGGGTCTTGGCACGAGTCAGTCCTAATTCCGGGACCGGCAATTTGCCACCAAAGTATTCCCGGTCAAATCGCCGGAACCATTCTTCCATCCATTCTGTCGTTACTACCATCCGATGTGTCTTTTTTCTATCTACAAATCCCCTTTCATTTTGCAAAGGTAACATTTTTTTGCGAAAAATGCCCCATTTTTGAGGACAATATCATTTATAGGGCATAAGAAAGGCAAAAAATCAAAGAAAAAGCCTATTTTTCCAGTTTGCAATCATTTTTAGCCTTTTGTAATATTTTTGTAATCTACAAAGGCTAAAAAATGTCTTTTTTCTTTCGATTATTGTCAGAAAATATGTACCTTTGCAGCCATATTTTTAATATAATAAATGAATAAAACTACACAGCACATCATCGACATCGAACATGTTTCGAAACGATTTGGTGAGAAAGTAGCCCTCAACGACATCAACCTGTATGTTCGCAAGGGCGAATTCATGACCATACTCGGTCCTTCGGGATGCGGTAAAACTACCCTTTTGAGACTTTTGGCTGGATTTGAGACTGCCACCGAAGGCAACATCACCATCGGGGGCAGCAACATCACAAACCTGCCGCCTTACAAGCGTAATGTGAACACTGTGTTCCAGAAGTACGCCTTGTTCCCCCATCTCAATGTTTATGACAATGTAGCCTTCGGACTGAAGCTCAAAAACACTCCTAAAGAGCAAATCATGACGAAGGTGAAGCGTGCCCTCAAGATGGTAAATATGAGCGACTACGAATATCGCGACGTCAACTCGCTTTCGGGTGGACAGCAGCAGCGTATCGCCATCGCACGTGCCATCATCAATGAGCCTGAGGTTCTTCTGCTCGACGAGCCACTGGCTGCGCTCGACCTGAAGATGCGCAAGGACATGCAGCTGGAGTTGAAGGAGATGCACGAGCGGCTGGGCATCACCTTCGTCTATGTAACCCACGACCAGGAAGAGGCTCTCACCCTAAGCGACACCATCGTGGTGATGAGCGAGGGAGAGGTACAGCAGATAGGCACGCCTACCGACATCTACAACGAGCCTGCCAACTCGTTCGTAGCCAACTTCATCGGCGAGAGCAACATCTTCAACGGTTTGATGATTCATGACTGTCTGGTAAAGACTGCCGGCGCAGAACTTACCTGTGTAGACAAGGGATTTGGCGAGAACCAGGAGGTGGATGTAGTAATCCGCCCTGAGGACATCGAGGTATCCACCAACACGGAGAAAGCCCAGTTTGTGGGCAAGATTACAAGCAGCATCTTCAAGGGGGTGCATTACGAGATGCTCGCCGAGACCAGCAATGGCTATGAGTTCCTGATGCAGAACTACAAGCACTTCGAGGTAGGCCAGACCGTAGGCATGAGTGTAGTGCCTGACAATATACACATCATGAAGAAAGAACACACATCAAATATATTCGAAGCCACCGTCAAGGAGAAGGACATTATCGAATTCTTGGGCTGTGAGTTCAAAAAGGAGATTCCTGCCCATCTGCAAGGCAAGGATACCATCAGTGTATCCGTACCATTCGGCAAGATAGAGCTCTTCGACAACGAGGAGGAAGGAACCTTCACCGGCGACATCAGCTTTATCCTCTACAAGGGCGACCATTACCACGTCACCGTCGATACCGACTGGGGCGAGAAGCTCTATGTGGATACACAAGACGTCTGGGACCTCGGCGACCATGTGGCCATCACCATCCCCCCCGACGGAATCGAGTTCAACTAACAAATGTAACAAACCTATAAATTTTTGAGATTAGAAATTGAAGCTCATTAAGTTTATTTCTTCGCGCCAAAGTTGGACGATACCTTACGCCATCTTTGCTGCTATATTTGTAGTGCTGCCTCTTATCCTCATCGTAATATTCGCCTTCACCGATGAGTACGGCAGTGTAACGCTTGGCAACTTTGGGAAGTTCTTGAGCCATCCAGAAGCGATGAACACCTTCGTCTATTCGATAGGCATCGCCTTCCTCAACACCTTGCTCTGTATCTTGCTGGGCTATCCTGCGGCATACATCCTTACGCAGACCAAGATGAAGTACGCCAACACCATAGTGATGCTCTTCATCCTGCCGATGTGGGTAAACATCCTGGTGCGTACCCTTGCCACCGTAGCCCTCTTCGACTTCGTCGACCTTCCGCTCGGCGAGGGAGCCCTGCTGTTTGGTATGGTGTACAACTTCATACCATTCATGATTTACCCTATCTACAATACGCTCCAGAAATTGGACCGCAGCTATATCGAGGCAGCCGAAGACCTCGGCGCATCTCCATGGCAGCAGTTCTTCAAGGTGGTATTGCCTCTCTCCATGCCAGGTGTGGCAAGCGGTGTACTCATGGTGTTTATGCCTACCATCACCACTTTCGCCATCTCCGAGCTGTTGACTCTCAACAACATCAAGCTCTTCGGCACCACCATCCAGGAGAACATCAACAACTCCATGTGGAACTATGGTGCGGCACTGTCGCTCATCATGCTCCTCCTGATTGGTGCCTCTACCCTAATTGGCTCTATCGACAACAATACTAAAGCGGAAGGAGGTATCAGATGATACATACATTATTTAATAAGGAAATGATGAAGAAAGTATTCTGCCAGGGTTACCTCTGGGTGCTCTTGCTGTTGCTCTACTCCCCTATCATCATCATCGTCATCTTCTCGTTTACCGAGGCCAAGGTAATGGGCAACTGGACGGGATTTTCCACCCAGCTCTACAAGAACCTCTTCACAGAAGGTACCCACCACTCGCTGACGGCGGCACTCATCAATACGATAACCATCGCACTGATTACCGCCACCGTCTCTACCATCTTCGGTACGTTGACTGCCATCGGTATCCACAATCTGCGCAACCGCGCAGCCCGACAGGCCATCTCCTTTGTCAACAACATCCCGATATTGAACGGTGACGTCATCATCGGTATCTCGCTCTTCCTGCTCTTCATCACGCTGGGCATCCCGCAGGGCTATACCACGGTGGTATTGGCACACATTACCTTCTGCTTGCCCTACGTGATTCTGTGTGTGATGCCACGACTCCAGCAGATGAACCCCAACATGTATGAGGCTGCCCTCGACCTGGGAGCTTCGCCTATGCAGGCATTGAGAAAGATTATCATCCCAGAGATATTGCCAGGTATGATTTCGGGCTTCATGCTCGCCATCACCATGAGTATCGACGACTTCGCCGTTACCATCTTTACCATCGGCAACGAGGGACTGGAAACCCTCTCTACCTTTATCTATGCCGATGCCCGCAAGGGAGGTCTTACACCAGAACTTCGCCCACTCTCCACGATTATCTTCGTGCTGGTGCTTGTGATGCTGGTCATCTTGAACAAACGAAAAGCGAAGAGTAAAGAGTGAAGAATTCAATAGTTTTAAAGTTATGAACATTTACCCAAATTATAATACAAGAGAGAACAAAGAGTGTTGGAGGAGCCACATGGGCAGATTGGGCCATTGGGTGCTTCACTCGTCACTCTTCATTTTTCTCTTTCTCCTCTCTTCCTGTTATAACAAGGAGAACCGCGAGGAGATTCTGAAGGTATACAACTGGGCCGACTACATCGACGAAGATGCCCTTGCCAAGTTCCCGGCATGGTACGAGCAGCAGACAGGCAAGAAGGTGCGCATCATCTATCAGACCTTTGACATCAATGAGGTGATGCTTACCAAGATAGAGCGCGGGCACGAGGATTACGACGTGGTTTGTCCTTCGGAGTACATCATCGAGCGAATGCTGCGCAAAGACCTTCTCCTGCCTATCGATACCTGCTTTGGCAAGACACCGAATTATATCAAGAACATAGCCCCGTACATCAACGAGCAGATAGACCAGACCTCCAACAACGGTCGCATCGCCCACAACTATGCCGTGCCATACATGTGGGGTACCGCAGGCATCCTCTACAACAAGAAGCACGTACCACTGAAGGATGCCCTGACCTGGGGAACCCTCTGGGACAAGAAGTATCGTAACAAGCTTCTGATGAAGGATTCCTACCGCGACTCTTACGGCACAGCCCTCATCTGGGCCCACCGCAAAGACTTGAAGGAAGGCAAAGTTACCGTACCACAACTGATGAACGACTACTCTACGGAGGCTATCGACACCGTAGAGAAGTATCTCAAAGCACTGAAGCCCAATATCGAGGGATGGGAGGCCGACTTTGGCAAGGAGACGATGACCAAGGGTAAGGCTTTGCTCAATATGACCTGGAGCGGTGATGCCATCTGGGCTATCGAGGAAGCTGAGAAGATAGGTGTAGACCTCGGCTACGAAGTGCCAGTAGAAGGCAGTAACGTATGGTTCGACGGTTGGGTAATACCTAAGTATGCCAAGAACCCAAAGGCTGCTGCCTACTTCATCAACTATCTCTGCCGGGAAGACATTGCCATCGCCGACATGGATGCCACAGGCTACATCAGTTGTGTGGGTGGCAAGAAGGTACTTGAGGCTATGAGTAGCGAGGAAGATTATCCTGAGACCTTGAATGCCTCTTACTTCTTCGGTGATGAAGGCAGAAACGCACACCTCAACCCTATCATGTATCCAGACAGTAGCGTGGTGGCAAGATGTGCCATGATTCGTGATGCCGGCGACCGCACACCTGAGATTCTCGATATGTGGTCGAAAGTGAAGGGTGACAACCTAGGTGGCGGCATCGTCATCTTCCTGCTTGCCGTAATCGCGGCATTGACAGCAGTTGTAGGATATAGAAAATATGAGCACTACAAGCATAGAAGACTGTCGAGAAAACATCGTAGACATCACGTGATAAAGGTGAAAAGATAAAAGAAAAAGGAACAAAATCCCCCTTTCTGAACTTTTTTGAGGGAAAAGAAGAAAAAAGTGCAAGAAAAATTTGGTGGAATCAAATAAAAGCATTACCTTTGCACTCGCTTTTGAGAAACAAAGCGTTCGGGTGGTTACCAGAGTGGCCAAATGGGGCAGACTGTAAATCTGCTGGCTATGCCTTCGGTGGTTCGAATCCATCACCACCCACTTTTCCCAAAATAACTCAAAAATTTAGGAGTCCTGCTTTCGAAAGAGAGTGGGACTTTTTTATTTCATTAAAAAAGCGAACCTCAAATGAAGTCCGCCCTTTATCTTATGGGAAAATGAATCAATCTTTCAGACTCTCCTGATACCAGTCGAAGAGTTTCTGTACGCCATCTTCTATCTCTACCTTGTGAGTCCAGCCGAGACTGTGGAGTTTGTCTACGGAGATGAGTTTGCGCATTGTGCCGTCTGGCTTACTGGAGTCAAACTCTATCTCACCCTCAAAACCTACAGCCTTCACGACAAGCTCTGAGAGTTCACGGATGGTCAACTCCTTGCCTGTACCCACATTGATGTGGCAGTTGCGTATCTCGCCAAGCGAAGGAATGGCACCGCCACGTCCCTCAGAGTTGTTGCGATCTACTGCACCGTCTACCTTGGCACCATAGAATACTGAAGAGTATTTTTCGATGCCGATAATGTCCTTGAAGTCCACATTCAAGAGTACATGTACGCTGGCGTCTGCCATATCCTCGCTCCAGAGGAATTCTCTTAATGGCTTGCCTGTACCCCAAAGCACCACTTTGTTGTCGTAGATACCATAGAACTCCAGTGCCTTCAGGATGCGCTCGTGTGGGTTGTTACCATCCACATTGCCGTCACCAATCAACTCACGCAACTTGTCGGTAGGGTTGATAGGACGCTTGTTCATGTCCACCTCGATACTATGCCAATCGCCGTCATGTATGAGTTTTGCCAAGTAAATCTTGCGCATCATGGCTGGCATCACGTGACTGTTCTCCAAGTGGAAGTTGTCGTTAGGACCATAAAGATTCGTAGGCATCACTGCGATGTAGTTGGTGCCGTACTGCAGGTTGTAGCTCTCGCACATCTTCAGTCCGGCAATTTTTGCTATCGCATACTCCTCGTTGGTATATTCCAACGGAGAAGTCAAGAGTACATCCTCCGTCATGGGCTGGGGTGCATTCTTAGGATAGATGCAGGTACTGCCCAAGAAGAGGAGTTTCTTTACGCCATGAGAGTAGGCATTGCTGATAACGTTGCACTGCATCTTCATGTTCTGCATGATGAAGTCGGCACGATACAATGAGTTTGCCATGATACCGCCTACGAAGGCGGCAGCAAGGACAACTGCGTCTGGTCTCTCCTCGTCAAAGAATTTTTCTACCGCATACTGGTCGGTGAGGTCGAGCTCCTTGTGTGAGCGACCCACCAAATTATTGTAACCTCTCTGTTTGAGATTGTTCCAAATCGCAGAGCCCACAAGTCCGTGATGCCCTGCGATATATATCTTACTATCTTTACTTAACATGATTTGATAAATAAATCTGTGTCATCCGTGAATTGTAAATCGGCGGCCAAAGGGAAAGCCAAATCTGTGGGAGACTATTTCACGATACCCTTTTCAAGATACTCCACCAAGTTGCAGCGAACACGCTCACCAGCATCCTCGGCAGCTACCTTAGCCATATCGTTCTCTACCATAATCTTTACCAAGTCCTCGAAAGAGGTGGTGTTCGGATTCCAGTCGAGCTTGGCCTTCGCCTTAGTTGGGTCGCCCCAAAGGTTGACTACGTCGGTAGGACGATAGAAGTCTGGAGATACCTCTACGAGCGTCTTGCCAATCAGTTCCTCAGGACCTTCCACGCAGATACCCTTCTCGTTCTCGT
>CAVDKC010000086.1:0-11375 GCA_963609615.1 Oribacterium sp. | reverse complement strand
GGGACACAAGGATTTTCAGTCCTTTGCTCTACCAACTGAGCTATGGCACCATCTTGCTTATTGCGGGTGCAAAGGTACTATAAATTTTCTATTTACAAGAATTTCTCCTCAAAAATTAATATCCTTTAACGTTCAAAGTTCAACGTTCAAAGTTCAAAGTTCAACGTTCAAAACGCCTTCCACCCCTGCGCTTTCAGTTCGAATTCCTGACCATCACGTGTGATGAGATACTTGCCGAGCGATTCCCTGGTGATATACCCGATTTGCCGGATGCCTTCCATCGCCTCCACCTTCTCGTGGTCACCGATAGGAACAGTGAAGAGCAGTTCATAGTCTTCCCCGCCGTTCATGGCGCACGTGGTAAGGTTCATGTTGAATTCCTCAGCTTGTACAGCCGTCTGGTAGTCTATCGGTATATTCTTCTCGTAGACACGGCATCCGCAGTGGCTCTGTTCGCAGATGTGCATCAGTTCGCTGCTCAGCCCGTCGCTCACATCCATCATGGCAGTAGGGCGGATGCCCGCCTCGCGCAGTTGGGCTATCACGTCGCCGCGTGCCTCAGGCTTCAGTTGTCGTTCCAGCAAGTATTCCTTGCCCGAAAAGTCTGGCTGGAAGTTGCGCATATCCTGCAGTTCCCGGTTCAGTTTGGCTACCTTGGCGTTGTCGCCTTGCGCCTTAGCCTTTGCCATCTTCTTGCGTATATCCTCCACCTGTCCGTAGTACACCGCCTTCTCGCGCTCCAGGAGCTGCAGGCCCATGTACGAACCGCCCAGGTCGCCCGATACACAGATCAGGTCGGTATCCTTGGCACCGCTACGGTATACAATCTCCTCCTTGTCAGCCTCGCCGATGCAGGTAATGCTGATGGCAAGCCCCGTCAGAGAAGATGTGGTGTCGCCGCCCACGATGTCTACGCCCCACTTGTCGCAGGCCATGCGCAGACCCTTGTAGAATTCGTCCAGGTCTTCCACCGTAAACCGCTTGCTCAGGGCGATGCTCACCACCATCTGTCGGGGCGTACCGTTCATGGCAAAGATGTCGCTCAGGTTCACCATCGCACTCTTGTAGCCCAGATGTTGCAGGTCGATGTAGGTCAAGTCGAAGTGTACACCCTCCATCAGCATATCGGTGGTAACCAGCACCTCCTTGTCGGGATAGTGCATTACCGCACAGTCATCGCCTACACCATACAGGGTAGAGGCATTCTTGTTTTCGTGTCCTTTGGTGAGATGGTCGATAAGGCCAAACTCACCCAATTTAGCTATATCCACGATATTTACAATTTATGATTTATAACTTTTATGAGCGTCTTATCATTTCGCGCATTATCTCCGTCATCTTGGGCTGTGCATTGTTGGCAGCCACTTGCACCTCCTCATGGCTTACCTCCACAGGTACATCGAAGCCGCCCAGGTCGGTGATGATGCTGATGCCGAATACCTTGATGCCGCAATGGCGGGCTACGATAACCTCCGGTACGGTACTCATACCCACGGCGTCGCCCCCTAGGATGCGGTACATCTTGTACTCGGCAGGAGTCTCAAAGGTAGGCCCCTGTACACCCACATATACACCATGCTGTACCTCGATGCCTTTCTCCTTGGCTATTTCGTCGGCTAGGTTGCGCAACTGCTTGTCGTAAGCCTCGTGCATGTCGGGGAAACGGGGTCCGGTAGGGAAGTTCTTGCCGTGCAGAGGATGTTCTGGGAAGAAGTTGATGTGGTCATCGATAATCATGAGGTCGCCCACATGGAAGTCTGGGTTCATGCCCCCCGATGCGTTGCTCACAAAGAGCGTCTCGATGCCCAGCTCGTACATCACTCGCTCAGGGAAGGTAACCTCCTTCATGTTATAGCCCTCATAGAAATGGAATCGGCCTTCCATCGCCATGATGTCCTTGCCGCCCAACTTGCCGAAGATGAGCTTGCCTGCGTGGCCTTCTACGGTAGATACGGGGAAGTTGGGTATCTCACTATATGGAAACTCGTAGCTGTCAGTTATCTCTGAAGCTAATTGTCCGAGGCCTGTTCCCAGGATGATTGCCGTCTTTGGACTTGTCGTCATCCTTTCTTTTAGCCAGGATGCTGTTTCTTGAATTCTTTCGTACATAGCTAATGATTTTTTCGTTAAAAATATCTTCTTGTTCTAGCATGAAACTTACCTTGATAGGCAGTTCATACATATTCTTTTTCGTTTTCTCGTAGAGTCCGTCGGTCTCTCTCAGTCTTACGGCGTCTTTTTCCGTAGTGATGATGATACGGGGCTCGGGCAGCGCCTCAAAGGTCTCGTTGATGCGGTCGATGTCCTTACCCTTAAACCGGTGGTGGTCGCCGAAGGAGAGTGAGGTAACCTGCTTTACTGCCGGCCTGAGGTCGTGCTCCATCTGCTTGGGCGATGCGATACCCGTGAGGAGCAGCACGTGATAGTTCTGCAGCCCTGCAAATGCCGGGTTGGTTACTTGCGTTTCGCCCTCCGGCTCTTGTACGGTCGTATCCCTGTGCAGGGTTTCTCCGGTGAATACACCCTTCAGCGTGTCGTAGTTGATACAGGTAAAGTAGAGCTTCTGGAAAGGGTAGAGGTTCATCGCCTTGGTGAGCACTCTGAATTCCATCGGCTTCAAGTCTTTCGGACATTTGGTGATAATCACGATGTCGGCACGGTTCTTTCCGCTCAATGGTTCACGCAGTCTGCCTGCCGGCAGCATCTTGTCGTAGATGATGAGTCGATGGTAGTCTACCAGTAGTATGTTGATACCCGGCTTCACATAGCGGTGCTGGAAGGCATCGTCGAGGAGTACTACGTCCACGTTCTTTGACTTCTCTTCCGCCAGCAGTCTTTCTATGCCCCTTACCCGCTTGGCATCCACTGCCACATGTATGTTGGGGAATTTGCGGTGCATCTGGAAGGGCTCGTCTCCTATTTCCGGCATCGTGGTATTCTCGTCTGCCAATACGAATCCGTGGCTTTTCCGTTTGTAGCCACGTGATAGTACCGCCACGTCCAGCTTGTCTTGCAAGAGGCGGATCAGATATTCCACATGAGGGGTCTTGCCCGAGCCGCCCACGGTGATATTGCCCACAGAGATGATAGGCAGGCTGAAAGCCCGGTTCTTCTTCAGTCCGATGTCGAAGAGCCAGTTTCTGAACCTTACGATGCTGCCGTATATCCAGCTCAGCGGCAGCAGCCAGTCGTTTATCTTGATAAGGTCTCCTTCTGTTCTCATTTGCACATTGATTGTGATGTTTTACTGAATGTTCAGTACGAATGGCAGGGCCGCCTGTACCGGCTCTTTCTCCTTCATGCCTCGTATTATCATGAAAGGCTTGTAGAGGTCGCCCAGGGTGAGGCGCAGTTGCTCGTCCAGATAAGTACCCTTGCTGTCCGAAGCGATGTCCAACAGCTGGTCCATCCAGTCGGCGGCCGCAGGATATTCCGTAGCGTGGTAGTCTGATACCTTGGCTAGTTGGGCAGCCTTGGCGATGGCATCGTCCAGTCCGCCGAAACCGTCTATCAGCTTGATGCCCTTGGCATCCGTTCCTAGCCATACCCTTCCCTGTGCTATCTGCTCCACCTCGTCTACCTTGAGCTTTCTGCCGTCTGCCACACGCTTGCGGAACAGGTAGTAGCCGCGGTTTACATAGGCTTGCAGGTAAGCTATTTCCTCAGTGCTCCATGGGCGTGAGGTTCCTGCCGCATTATAGCCGCTGTTGCGGTTGGTCTTCACCTCGTCGTACTTGAATCCCAGTTTCTTGGTGAGCAGGTCGCTGAAGTCGGGCAGTGCGCCGAAGATACCGATGCTGCCGGTCAGGGTAGTGGGCTGTGCCATGATGTATCTGGCTCCCATACTCATATAGTAGGCGCCGGATGCCGCCATGCCTCCCATGCTCACTACTACAGGCTTCTTCTTGTTCAGTTGGCTTACGGCTCTCCATATCTGTTCTGAGGCATAGGCATCGCCGCCGCCCGAGTTGATGCGCAGTACCACAGCCTTCACGTGCTTGTCGTTGCCCAGTTTCTCCAGGTCCTGGCATACGGTAGTACTCTCTATTTGCGGCTCGCTGCTCATACTGCTGGGCGTTGTCGTTCTCACGATGCTGCCTTGACAGTAGTACACGGCTATCTCTTCACCGTTGTACTCATCCTTCACAGCCTCGTTTACCTCGGTAATGCTCACTTGGTTGATGCTCCTTTCGGGCTTGATGCCGAGTTGTTTCCTTACGATATCTTTGATTTCGTCGTAGTAGCAGAATCCGTCTACCAGCTTGCGCGATTTCAGGAGCTGTGTATCCTCAAAAGCCATCATGCCGTCGGCATAGTGGTTGAGCGAATCTTTATTGATGCCGCGGCTGCTGCTTACGTCGGCGAGCACCTGTTGCCAGAGGCCGCCGATATATCGGGTAACCTGTTCGCGGTTGGCATCGCTCATCTTGTCTTCGGTGTACATCTCGGTAAAGCTCTTGTACTTGCCCACCTTGACGATGGTGAAGTGTACGCCCAGTTTGGCTGCCACATCCTTGATATATTGGGGCTGTGAGGCGATACCGTGCCAGTCTATGGTGCCCTCAGGGTTTACATATACCTTGTTGGCTACCGACGAGAGGTAATATCCGCCTTGCGAGTAGGTGTCGCCGTAAGCGATAATCCATTTGCCGCTCTTCTTGAAGTCTTGTAGCGTCTTGCGTATTTCCTGCAGTGTAGCATAGTCAGACTGCAGAGCGCCGGTCTCCAGGTAGATACCCTTCACTTTGTCCTCGTTCTTTGCCTTCTTGATGGCAGAGAGGATTTCGTTCATGCCCAATTGCCTGAATGGGTCGCCCGTCAATTTCCCCAGCCAGTCGTTCTCTACCTTTTCGCAGATCTGGCCTTGCAGTTTCAGTACCAATACCGAGTTGCTCTTCAGTGAGGGTTGCTCGCTGCTGGCTGTTATCATGCCTATCAGGCAGACCAAGGCCAATACCGACATGATGATGCCGAAGGCGAAAAGTCCCACGATGGTGGCTGCTACATTCTTGAAAAACTGTTTCATAATACACTTCTGTTAGATGAGAGTTCTTATATTTTGTGCAAAAATAGTAAAAAAGAAACAAATGGCAAAGATATTTGGACTAAATAACTAAAAAATAACAGAAAAGTCATGTTTGTTGGCAGAAAAATCATTAATTTTGCAGATAGAATTAAAAACCAACTAGTCGAAACAGAAATGAAAAGATTTTTAGCCTTGTCATTGGTGGCGTGTGCCTCATTGACGATGTTTGCACAGTCTACGGCACGCAAGTTCGTGCTCAAGAACAGTGCCGACGGACAGAGTGAACTCACCTGTTATCTACCTCTCCATCCCAGCGGTAGGGCAGTGGTCGACTGCCCTGGAGGTGGCTATTCCCATCTCGCCCTGGATCATGAGGGCCATCAGTGGGCTGAGTTTTTTAATCAGCAGGGCATCGCCTTCTTCGTCTTGAAGTACCGCATGCCTAAAGGCGACCGCACTATCCCGCTCGGCGATGCCTACCAGGCTATGCGTACCGTGAGGGATAGTGCCCGGGTATGGCATGTCAACCCGAAGGATGTGGGCATCATGGGCTTCTCGGCTGGCGGCCATCTGGCTTCTGCTGTGAGCACCCATGCCGACTTTGCGGTACGTCCAGACTTCTCCATCCTCTTCTATCCTGTCATCTCGATGAATGAGCGTGTTACCCATAAGGGGTCTTGCGTCAATTTCCTGGGCGATGCCCGCAATGACAATCCACAGTTGGTCAAGGAATGGTCTGGCAACCAGGCGGTACGCAGTCATCTCACCCCTCATGCCATCGTCTTGATGTCTAATGATGATGCCGTGGTGCCGCCGGTTACCAATGGCGTGGCTTACTATCAGGCGATGCACCAGAAGGGCAACGACTGCGAACTGCATGTATATCCGTCTGGCGGACATGGCTGGGGATTCCGCAGCACCTGGAAGCATCACGACCAGATGCTTGCCGACCTCACCGCCTGGCTCCACGGGTTCCGGGCTCCTAAGGAGGATGCCGTCCGGGTGGCTTGCATCGGCAATTCCATCACCGACGGTATGGGCATCATGAACGCCGATGCCAAGGGCTATCCAGCCCAGTTGCAGCAGAAGTTGGGCGATGGCTACGAGGTCCGGAATTTTGGTGTCAGTGCCCGCACCATGATGAACAAGGGCGATCTGCCCTATATGAACGAACAGGCTTGGAAGGATGCCCAGGCGTTCAATCCCGATATCGTCATCATCAAGCTGGGCACCAATGACAGCAAGACACACAACTGGGCGCACGGTGCCGAGGAATATCGGCAGAGCATGCAGGCGATGATAGACACCCTCAAGGCATTGCCCGCCAAGCCAAAGATATGTCTCTGCTCGCCGATACCCGCCTACAAACCGTCTTGGACTATCAGCGACAGCACCATCGTGAACGGCGAGATGCCCATCATCCAGAAGTTGGCCAAGAAGAACAAGTGCCGGTTTATCGATCTCCATACCTTATATAATAATGAGGACTTGATGCAGCATGACGGCATCCATCCTACAGCAAAGGGCGCAGGTAAGATAGCAGACTTGGTTTATCAGGTGTTGACAACCCTCTAAAAGATACCAGCGTAAGCACGGGAATTTCGGTTTCCGTGCTTTTTTGTGCTTTTTCTTTGGCATTTCCAAAAGAAAAGCGTAACTTTGCACACAGATTTCATGTTGAAGAATGTGTGTGTATGATAAGTATTGCATTATCATTGCCTTCGGGCAATAACCACCGTTGCGACATAAATGCTTTAGGCCTGGCTCCGCACTTTTCTGCTGCCGGCAGAAAGCAAGACTTCATGGATTTCCGTATATCCTAGTCTTTCTCAGGTACCTCTCAAGACTTTTCTGGCTTGAGAGGAACAGTTGTATATAGGCACCTTATCTTTGGCCTGTATACTTATCCGTTTTTTTTTCTTATGCCAAAAATCAAACTTTACGACTACCAGCAGAAGATGCTGGCAGACATCATTGCAGCCTTTTCCGAACCCCAGCAAGACAGGTTCTATGACAAGAAGAGCAGGCTGGTGTCGGCAGGCAATTCGGTGATGGTACAGATGCCTACGGGTACCGGCAAGACGGTGGTGATGGCAGCCGTGGTGAAGTGGTTTCTCGCTACGCACGAGGGCGATGTATGGATTATAGCCCATCGGCGCGAACTGGTAGAGCAGGCACAGCATACCGTGGTACGGTTTCTGGAGAGTTTCCGTATGTCCAGGTATGCCCATCGTGTCAAGGTGCTCTCCGTGCAGTGGCTTACTCGCCATGTCAAAGAGCTGGAAATCTCAGGCTCTATACCTTATGGTGAAGGAGTGCTCGGCAGTGGGGTGGGGCTGCTCATCATAGACGAGGCGCATCATGCCGTGGCAGATTCCTACCAGGATGTGTTCTCGCTGCATCGCTCAGCCCTGAAGATGGGCATGACTGCCACCCCTTGCCGCATGAAGAAGCAGACCTTCAGCAAGCTCTTCAGCCGTTTGCTGGTGTCGCCGCCCACCCGCAGTTTTATCGACCGGGGGTTCCTTGCCCCTTATGAATATGTGGTAATAGGCAGGTATTCCATCGAACAGCTCACCGTAGACCGCCTGAAAGCCCGTGGAGCCGATGGCGACTATGCCGTGAGCGAGATGGACGAGAAACTCAATGTGCCCGACAGCATCAAGCGGCTCTACGACAGTCTGCAGCAGTATGCCGAAGGGCGCAAGGGCATCGTCTTTGCCATCGATATAGACCATGCCCAGAGGGTAGCCCAGTATTATCGGCAGATGGGGCTTCGGGCCACTGCGCTCTACAGTACTACGCCGGCCAAGCAGCGGGAGGATGTGGTAGAGGCGTTTCGCCGGGGCGAACTCGACTGCCTGGTCAATGTCAACCTCTTCGATGAAGGCTTCGACTGCCCAGATGTGGAGTATATCCAGATGGCGCGTCCCACGCTCTCCCTCGCCAAGTATCTCCAGATGGTGGGCAGAGGCTTGCGCATCAATCGGGAGAACAGGAGGAAGGTATGCCTCATTATCGACAACGTGGGCAACTACCGCAAGTTTGGCCTGCCCGACAAGGAGCGCAACTGGGCTGGTATGTATGCCGGGCTCAGAGACGGCAAGGGCATTCTGCCGCCTTCGCTCAGGCCAGGCGTGCAAGTGCAGGGTAGCGACATGATGGTAACCGTAAAGCGGGCAGGCAACTATGAGCAGATGACGGCGGCGCAGAAGAAACGCTTCTTGCGCAATGTGGTACCTTACTCCAAGTATGATACCTGGTCTGTACGCTACGGATTGCGGGTGAGCACCGAGGATATTATCCTGAAACCGATGTACAGCTTCATCTCCACCTTTGTGGGCGACTATGCCGCCTACGAGTCGCTCGATGGCAGTTGGGGCGTGCTGGGCAGAGACGGCAAGGTGGTGGTGCCCGCCCAGTACCAAGGGCTGCAACTGTTGCCCAGGGGCAAGGTGCAAATCTCCTACCGTGAGGGCAAGTCGAGTGTAGTTCCGCTCAAAACGCTTATATCTTAATCCTTTTTGTAAGGTATTTTTGAAAAAACGAGTCCATTTCGGTTCAATTCTCTAAAAAAGGCATTTTTTTTTGGTGGTTTCGAAAAATAGTATTACTTTTGCCAATAGTAATTTCTAAGAATGTCTCTATGGGTAGAATTTATTTGCTGTCGGCCCTGCTGGCAAAGCACGCTCAGGACATAAAAGCTTCGGGTATGGCTCCGCACTTTTCTGCTGCCGGTCTCAAGCTGTCGGAGGTGGCTTCTTAAGCCCGCTTCCCCCCCCTATACCTCTCAAGGCACATGCTGCTTGAGAGGAACAATTGCATATACACGCTTCATTATTTGATAGCCATGAGTTGGTATGTCATCTCCACTCCCCGTCACCAGGAACGCCTCGTCAAGCAGACGCTCGACACCTACCGTGTGGCAGATTCTGGTCAAGAGTATGGGGGGGAAATCTTCACCTTCGTTCAAGACCTTCCTGCCCTTGCGCAGGCAGACTTTTACAGACCAGGAGACGGGCAAGCCACAGGTATTTCAGACCCCTGTCATTCCCGGGTTTGTCTTCGTGCAGACCATCTTGCCGCTGTTGCAGGAATGGCTCGACAATGCGGCTATGGGCAGCAAGCTATATACCGATATCAACGAGCGCCCCATCATCGTGCCCGAGTATCAGATACGCCTCTTCAAGGATTACCTCTCCTTTGTAGAGCAGGATGTGATGGTGCTTCGCAAACCCTATAGCTACTTTCTGAAAAAGAAGAAGATACGCATCCTCAGCGGCAAGTTTGCAGGGCTGGAAGGCCGCCTCTTCCAGATTAAGGGCAACTACAAGTTGGTATATGGCTTGGGCAATACCGCCCTCGCACTCTCCGACATCGCCAAGAACCCCTACGTAGAGATTACCGACGAGGAACCCACCCAGATACGCTATACCTTTTATTATGGCAAGATGCAGGAAGAGCTGGAAGCCCTGCTTTCGGAAGGGCTGGGTAACACCGCGCTGTTCCGCTGCCTGAACCGTTGGCGCCAGGAAGCCTCCGTGCTTACCCAGGAGAGCCCCGTGGCAAGCAGCTATGTGTCGCTGGCTTTGCAGCAGTCGCTCTCCGACCTCCATGCCAGGCATCACGCCCTGTTCGAGGAACGTGCCACGCTGCGCATCGCCAGGTCTATCTATCAAGATACCGAAGACTATCTCAGTTTGACCCGCACGCTCATCGAAGCCCCCACAGTGCAGAAGCAGATACAGCAGCGCAGAGACAAGATACAGTCTCGCAAGTTTTATGCCTCCGACCCCTTGGGGCTTAAGCAGGAGGCTCACCGCTCCACCACATACGGTTTCTTGCGAGAGCAAGAGGCGAGCTTCGCTGAGGTCATCCCGCTGTTGGGCGATGAAGACAGCAGCACCCAGCTCCAGAGTCGCCGCCAGGCATACCGCCTGTTGGCCACCCTCTTCCAGACCATAGCCCGTAAGTTGGAGCAGCGTGGTTATCAGGAGCATCTAGACAGCACAGCCTGTTATCGGCTTCGCAAACTCTTGGGCATGGCAGCCCGCCAGTACCGTCGCTGCAAGGAGGGTCAGGACGAAGCATTTGTCAAGAATACCCAGGCAACGCTCAAGCAGCTCCTGGAGTCGCCCATCTATCATCCCGACGGATTCTTCGATCTCCTCGGTGCCATCCGCCGCAGCTAGAAGGCTTAGATAAAAGATAGTCATGATAAAATCCAAATCCATAATTTCCTCAAAAATTTTGGTAGTTTCATAGAAAAAGCATATAAGGATGATAAAAAATTTGTGGATTGTGCAATTGCTTCAGATGCAAAGTGTATTGTTACAGAAGACAAACATTTTAATATCTTGAAAACTATCCCATTTCCAAAAGTAGAAGTCGTTGGCATAGATGACTTCAAAATTTATTTGGAAAGGTGGCTGAGTTTATAAAATTTAATGTTTTCCCCATTTGAGTGACGCCAAGCCCAGAGCGATACGCTCTGGGGAACAAATTAAAAACAAATGTTTTTTCCAAAAAGTTTGGAACTTTCCAAAAAAAAGCATAACTTTGCAAAAAGTTAGATTAAATTTTATAAAGTTATGAGCACAGCATTATTGGCAGATGGCGTAAGTTATTATATCCCAGATTCTGACCTCACTTTTTTTAAGGAGTTAGCAGCAAGAATGAAATGGGAAATTATCGGTAAAACGAAGAGGGCAATACAGACTTCTTCTAAGAAGACATGGGTGGATGCTTTTGCAGGTAAGTGGCAGGATAGCCGCTCTACTAGCCAAATTCTCACTGACATTCATGCAGCAAGAACCACTAATTCTGAGATTGCGTTATGAGAGGATATTTGCTTGATACCGATATCGTCGTATTTCTTTTCCGCAATAAGAAAGGAATAGCTAAACGTTTGTCCCAATTAAATCCCAATGATATTTATATATCGGAGGTGACGGTTGCGGAATTGGAATACGGTAACCGTCTAAGTGGTAGATATGAAGAGAACAGGGAAATGCTAGATGCATTCTTGTCATCTGTAAATGTTGTTCCTTTTTCTAGTGCAATCATGCTTTATGCCAAAGAGCGTTATCGTTTGAAGACGATAGGACAAGGAATAGAAGATTTCGATTTACTGATAGGTTGTACATCGGTATCTGAAAATTTGGTGATGGTAACGAATAATGTCAAGCATTACTCACGAATAGAAGGAATCCAGATTGACAATTGGGTAAAATGAACTATTATCCCCATTCGAGTGGCGACAAGCACAGAGCGATGCGCTCTGGGGAACAAATTATTAATCATGAAGTCTTACTTTTCACTAAAACCAGGAGCTACCTTTTTCTTAGGC
>CAVDKC010000085.1:0-11739 GCA_963609615.1 Oribacterium sp. | reverse complement strand
AATTTCTTAACGATAAGTTGGTGGTGAACTGACGAATATCTAAAGGTTTGCATTTCAGGTAAAAAGAAGACTGAGTAGTTACGTCTTGTTAACCAAAACTGTAGATAAGTAAGTGATTTAAAATATTTTTATATATATCAGTACTAATTTGGTTTATTTCTCGTTTATAAAAAAAAGTACAAGTAATGAGAAAGGTAATAGTACGGAACGTATTTTATGTGATTATGTTATTGTTGGCTTCTTGTTCGGATGGAAGGCAACAGTATCTCCATTTGCAAAAGTTAGATAGTCTGATGGAGGATAATCCACAAGCTGTTTACGATAGTTTATGTTTATTGGATACTCAAGCAGTATTCCATGAAAAACGAAATATTGCGATGAAATATCAAATGCTGAAGGTAAAGGCACAGAATAAGTTGTATCTAAAAATGCCGTCAGATTCAATATTTCAGAAGGTTGTGGATTATTATGATTCGTATGGTACGGCAAATGAAAAGATGGAAGCATACTATTTGCTAGGTTGTATCTATCGTGATCAAGCGGAGGTACCGATGGCAATAAGGTATTATCATGAAGCGATAGAAAAAGCGGATACGATGAGTAAGAAATGTGATTATGCTACATTGTTTAGTATTTATGGTCAAATGGCAGAAATCTATGCAGAGCAATATCTCTATAGTGAAGCGGCTAAGGCAACAGAACTATATAGTAAATATGCTTTGAAAGCAGGAAATATGTATGAATATATTCATGGGAAGGAACTTAGAATACCATTATATTTGGTAGAAGGAGATACTGTTAATGCCATTTCTTTAACCGAATGGTGTGTGCGACAATACAAGAAAAATAGAATGATAAAAGAGGCTGCAAGCGTGTTTCCGACATTGATAGAAATATATGTCGAAAAACATCAGTATGACAAAGCCAAATTTTATATGCAAGAATATGAGACGAAATCAGGACTCTTTGATAAAGGCCTTAATGTAAGTTCTGGGCGAGAACGTTATTATGATATAAAAGGACGCTATTATTGGGGAATAAACGAATTGGACTCTGCAGAACTCTTTTTTAGAAAGTTGTCTCAAACATGTTTCAAATATGAATTTTCTAGAGGATTACTTACTGTTTTTAATAGGCGTATGAATATAGACTCTATACATAAGTATTCTGTTTTGTGTGATGAGGAATCGGCTAATATATTGGAGAAAACACAGACGGATGCCGTGATGAAGAGTAATGCGATGTTCAATTATACTCGTATAATGAAGGTGGCCGAAAATGCAAAGGTTAGTAAGGAAAGAGCAGAATATTTGAGCATACTTACTTTGCTCTCTTTGACATTTCTAACTTTTGTTTTTGTATGGCGGTACAAATGGTTACAAAGTAAGAGGCGTTTGGAACTCACAAAAATTGGCGTTGATTTTAATAGAGTCCAAAAAGAACTTAGACAAACAAAGGAGGAGCTTAAAATAGTTTGTGATAACGAGAAAAAAGCACAAGGGCTGATGAAGGCAAAAATGGAAAAGTTGCAAGTAGAAGTTCAAGAATACCAACTTAAATTAGCCTTTATGGAGAATGCGGAGAAGACTATTGTGGTAAAAGAAAATGAAATTGTTATGCGGTTTAAGGAAATGTCCTCTCCAAAGATTAATAATAGAAAGCCTCATTTGGAAGACTGGAATTTGTTAGAAAAGGTTGTAGAGCAATATTTGCCTTTACTCATTATATTGATAACCGAAAAGTCTTCTTTAAGTGTTCAAGAATATCGTGTTTGTATATTAACACGTTTGGGCTTTACTAATAGTGAAATGCAAGTCCTCTTAAATACTAGTTCGCAGAGCATAACGAATGCGAAGACAAAGGCAAATAAAAAACTTTTTGAAGAAAACAGAGCTTCTTCTCTATATAAGAACCTGCTTAAGGTGTAATTTTAATGTAATGCAAATGCAATGCCCTGAATACTATGCGGTTATAAGTGGAAGTTTGCGCTGCGGTGTAATTTTAGTGTATTCTTAAGGCTTATAATTTTTGTAGTTTCTTTGATCTATTTATAATTTTGCAGCCGTAAAAAATGTAAAATTATGAATAGATTAAAAAGTTTATTATTGTTATTGTTGGTGTCTGTAATAATGGCATCTGCTACTCCTAGGAAGGACAATTTTGTAAAGCAAGTATTTTTTACTATGCATATTAAACATGTTAGTGGCACTCATGGCAAGTATCATCGAAGTCCTGTATCTCCTATAACCGGAGTCTTTTGTGGTGATAAATTGATTTTCGAAAATAGTGGGGGTGCTGTTTTGGAAATCCTAGAATATAATGAAGCTATGTTCTCTACGATAGTCCCAACAAATGGTGAAGTAGAGATTCCTGATATCGGGTTTGAGGGACGTATGCTCACCTTGCGAATTATACGTAATGGAACCGAATATGAAACACAATTAGTTTTTGATTAATAATATAAGTTTAGTAAAATGAAGTATTTGATGAGTTTAATGTGTGTGATGGCATTTCTTGTGTCATGTAATGAAGAGCAAGATTCTTTTGATGTTCAGAATGCACCAAGTAGCAAAGATGGAATTAGTATCGTTTCTGTTGTAGGTGATAAGCTGGTATCGCCAGCTAGAGCTACAGAGAAAGATTTAGCTTTGTGTTTTAAGGATGAAGCTTGTTTTAATGAGTTTAAGGAGAAATTGGAAAGTTTGTCTAGCTCAGAGCAATCGGTAATGGTTGCAAGATATGGGGTCAAGAATCTGCATGATTTGGCTTTGGAAGCAGACGATGAATTGGAAAAAATAGGAGATAGTGCATCTACTATATTTGAATTCAATGCTCTTTATGAGAAGTATAAAGAAAAGTACAATGGATTGTTGACTACCGATAGTAACGACAAATCGGATGTTTCTTTATATGTGCCAAAAGGCGAAAGTCCTGAGTCGTATATAGCAAATGAAAATGGTTGTTATGTAATAGGTGGCAAAGTCGTACGTTATGATGCCTCTAAGATTAGCTCTGTAGGATTGGCAAAAAATGCACAAACTAGAGCGATAGTGGCAGGTACGAATGACATTTGTTTTAGGCCATTGAGCAACAAAAAAATATATTTTAGAACATATCTCGAAAGGGAGTATGTTAGAGTTGAAATGCATGCGAAGAAACATATGTGGTATGGCTGGAAAAATGATCCTGCGAGAAATTATTTTTTTGATTCTTTCATTCAAAATATTAAATATGTTAGCTTAAATAGCACAGGACAAGAGGTGGTTTCTCCGAGGTTGCCTAGATATGTTTTTGTCAACAAGGTACAGGATGGATTTAATATTATATTGGCAAAGCGAGTAAATAGCATACAAAAAGTGGCAGGATATTTTCTTGTTTGGTGTGATTATACGGCAGAACATGATGCTTCTGGAAAATATTTAATGGAGAAGTCTGAAGGGCTGACGGTTCCAAAATGTTTAGAGAGCAAGGCTCAAAAGGTAAATGTAGATTTGAATTAAAAATATAAAATTTTAGCTTGGATATGAAAACATTGAAATATGTTAAGGCAGCTGTGCTAGCTGTTGCGTTGACATCGCCAATGGCAGGAATGGCGCAGGAAACTCGTGTGGATGTTCATGTGGGTGCGAATTTGACGGGATTTGTTGGAGGCGACAAATACCAAGTGCAAGACAAAAAAGTCAAGGGCGGTTCGATTGCGGGCGTAGGACTATCTTATGAAACTCAAAACAAGATAGTTCTTTCTAGTGGTGTTGACTTGCAGATGATGGCAGGAAAATATTCTGTGATGTCTGATTATTTGTATGATGGAAAGTTGCCATATACCTATCCAGAGGTAAACTCACGAGAAATTGCAATAGAGATTCCTGTAAAAATCGGTTATGATTTCTGCTTGGGCAAGAAACTGAATCTCATCCCTTCGGTAGGTATTTATGGTAGATATTCTGTGGCTTCCATAAAAGAGAATGTTACGGAGAACTTTGTTGGAGATAAGCCAAATACATTCAAGTGGAATAGTTTTGAGAATCATGCGAATGGGAATAATCACTTGGATGCCTACAAGCGTTGGGACATGGGGGCTTTGGTAGAGGCGAAACTTGTATACTGCAAGCATTATTCCATGACATTGGGATATTCTAGAGGCTTTGTCTATAAATCTTCTCAATTTCATATCAAGAATCATAGCTTGAACTTTACTATAGGATATACTTTTTAGGACACTCTGAGACTATACTCGTAATATGACGAGCTAGTTTGTAGGCTTAATCCCTAAAAAACTGCAAAAATGATAGTAATATTTGGCGGTTTGGCTAAATATTACTATTTTTGCATGTTTAATATAGCAAACTAGTTTGAAATAAAATGGCATTAATAGAAATTAAAAAGGTCGAAACGAAGAAGGACATGAAGACGTTCATCGACTTCCATTACGACCTTTACGAAGGCAACGAGTATGATGTGCCCAATCTCTTCAGCGACGAAATGGCTACCCTCGACCGGGGCAAGAATGCGGCGTTCGAGTTCTGCGAGGCAGAGTATTATCTAGCCTACAAGGACGGCAAGGTGGCTGGGCGCGTAGCTGCCATTATCAATCACAAGGCCAATAGCCGATGGAACAAGAAGACCGTCCGCTTCGGATGGATAGATTTCATCGACGACCGTGAGGTATCCAAGGCTTTGATGGATGCTGTGGAGAAATACGGCAAATCTAAGGGTATGGAGGATGTGGTAGGTCCGCTTGGATTTACCGACATGGACCCGGAGGGAATGCTTACCTGGGGGTTCGACCAGTTGGGCACCATGCCTACCATCTACAATTATCCCTATTATCCGGAGCACATCGAGGCTTTGGAGGGGTATGAGGTAGACAATAAATATGTGGAGTTTAAGATGGTGGTACCCGAAAAGATACCGGAGAAGTACACCAAGATAGCGGCGATGATAGAGAAACGCTACAATCTGCATGTGCGCAAGCTCACCCCGAAGGAGGTGTTCCAGGGGGGGATGGGGCAGAAAGTGTTCGAACTCATCAACGACACCTATAAGGACCTCTACGGATACTCCGAGCTTTCGCAGAATCAGATTACCCAGCTCATCAAGTCTTATCTGAGTTACCTCGACTGGAACCTCATCACTTGCATCGAGGACTGGAGCAAGCCGGAGCATAAGATGGTGGGCGTGGGCATTACGATGCCTTCCTTGGCTCACGCTTTGCAGAAGTGCCGCCGTGGCAGACTGTTCCCGTTCGGCTGGTGGCACTTGCTGAAGGCTGTCAAGTTCCACAAGACCAATATCGTAGACCTCCTGCTCATCGGCATTCTGCCGGAGTATCGTGCCAAGGGTGCCAATGCGCTCCTCTTCGCCGACCTGATACCTTGGTACCAGAAGTACGGGTTCGAGTGGGGCGAAACCCAGGTGGAACTGGAAACCAACGCTGGTGTGCAGGGACAGTGGGGAGCCTTAGACCCTGTAATGCACAAGCGCCGGAAGTGCTATAAGAAGATTATCATTTAAGGGGTCTACTCCTTAATCCAACTCCCTAAAATACAGGAGGAATATATGTCTGAAGAAACAAACAAGAACGAATTGAATGCGGCCGACGGGCTTTCTGATGCCCAGCAGCAACCTGTGGAGTATACCGACGACAACATCCGCCACCTCAGCGACATGGAGCATGTGCGTACTCGCCCGGGAATGTACATTGGTCGCTTGGGCGACGGTAATCTGCCGGAGGATGGCATCTATGTGCTCTTGAAGGAGGTGGTAGACAACTCTATCGACGAATTCAAGATGGGCGCAGGTGCCCGGCTGGAGGTAGACATCGAAGACCATCTGCGAGTGAGCGTGCGCGACTATGGCCGTGGCATTCCGCAAGGCAAGCTGGTAGAGGCTGTGAGCGTGTTGAACACCGGCGGCAAGTACGACAGCAAGGCGTTCAAGAAGAGCGTCGGACTGAACGGTGTGGGCGTGAAGGCGGTAAACGCCCTCAGTTCCCACTTCGAGGTGAAGTCTTATCGCGACGGCAAGGTGCGCCACCTGAAGTTTGAAAAAGGTATTCTGAAGAGCGACGAGACCGAGGACACGGAGGACGAGAACGGTACCTTCATCTTCTTTGAGCCAGACAATACCCTCTTCAAGAACTACTCCTTCCACGATGATTTCGTGGAGACGATGCTCCGCAACTACACTTATCTGAACACGGGCCTCACCATCATGCACAATGGCAGGCGCATCCTCAGCCGTCATGGTCTGCAAGACCTCTTGACCGACAACATGACCAACGAGGGGCTCTACGAAATCATCCACATGCGTGGCGAGGACATCGAGATAGCCTTTACCCATACCAACCAGTATGGCGAGGAGTACTATTCCTTCGTCAACGGCCAGCACACCACGCAGGGCGGAACTCATCAGAGTGCCTTCAAGGAGCACATCGCCAAGACCATCAAGGAGTATTTCGGCAAGTATGAGTATGGCGACATCCGCAACGGTCTGGTGGCTGCCATTGCCATCAACGTGGAGGAGCCTGTATTCGAGAGCCAGACCAAGATTAAGCTGGGCAGCACCACGATGGCTCCCAACGGGGGCGAGACCATCAACAAGTACGTGGGCGACTTCCTGAAGAAAGAGGTAGACAACTATCTGCATATCCACAAGGACGTGGCCGAGATACTGGAGAACAAGATAAAGGAGAGCGAGCGTGAGCGCAAGGCGATGGCGGGCGTTACCAAGTTGGCGCGTGAGCGTGCCAAGAAGGCCAACCTGCACAACCGCAAGCTACGCGACTGCCGCATCCACTTCAGCGATGCCAAGGACGACCGCAAGGAGGAAAGTTCCATCTTTATCACCGAGGGCGACTCTGCCAGCGGAAGCATCACCAAGAGCCGCGACGTGAATACACAGGCGGTGTTCTCGCTTCGCGGCAAGCCGCTGAACAGTTACGGCCTGACCAAGAAGGTGGTCTACGAGAACGAGGAGTTCAACCTCCTCCAGGCTGCCCTCGACATAGAGGACGGACTGGACAGCTTGAGATACAATAAGGTAATCGTGGCTACCGATGCCGATGTAGACGGAATGCACATTCGCCTGCTCATCATCACCTTCTTCCTGCAGTTCTTCCCCGACCTCATCAAGAAGGGGCACGTCTATGTCTTGCAGACCCCCTTGTTCCGTGTGCGCAACAAGCGCACCAAGATCAAGAACAAGCAGACGATAGCCGATGCCGATGCCAAGTTAGGCCCCAAGGAGAAGAAGGGCGACTTCATCACGCATTACTGCTACAGCGACGAGGAGCGTCAGCAGGCCATCCGTGCGCTGGGGCCTGACCCGGAAATTACCCGATTCAAGGGATTGGGCGAGATTTCGCCAGAGGAGTTTGCCCACTTCATCGGTCCCGACATGCGACTGGAACAGGTTACTCTCCACAAGACCGACCAGGTGCAGAAGCTCCTGGAGTACTACATGGGCAAGAATACGATGGAACGCCAGAACTTCATTATCGAGAACCTCGTGATAGAGGAAGATATTCCGGAGGAAGACTCTGCGCCTTTAGGGTAAGTGAAGAGTGGTGGTAAGTGAAGAGTGAAGAACGAAGAGTGAAGAATTCTATAGCTTTCTTTTACATCGAAGAAACATTAATCAATGAGCATGAAAAGAATATTGTTTGTGGCATTTGTTGCCTTCTTGGCAATAACGTCGGTAAATGCCCAGTTGCGCTTCCGGACGGGCAAGAACAGCCCCATCGAGAAGTTGGGCAGGGCAGAGATAGCCATTGCCAATCTCTATGTAGACAGTGTGGATGAGAACAAGCTCGTGGAGGATGCCATCCGGGGTATGCTCGAAAAGCTCGACCCTCATTCCTCTTACACCACTGCCAAGGAAACGCAGTCGATGAACGAGTCGCTGAATGGCTCTTTCGACGGCATCGGCGTACAGTTTAATATGGTAGACGATACACTGCTCGTTATCCAGCCTGTAGTGAACGGCCCTTCAGAGAAAGTGGGCATCGTGGCTGGCGACCGCATCGTGGCTGTCAACGACACGGCCATTGCCGGTGTCAAGATGAGCAAGGAAGACATTATGAAGCGTCTGCGCGGTCCGAAGGGAACCGTCGTAAACCTTACCGTCGTAAGACGGGGCATCAAGGACAAACTCGCCTTCAAGGTGAAGCGCGACAAGATACCTGTCACCACGATGGATGCAGCCTACATGATTCGTCCGGGCATCGGATACATCCGCTTGGGCAGCTTCGGAATGACCAGCCACAAGGAGGTTTCCACGGCGATGGATTCGCTTAAGAAGAAGGGCATGAAAGACCTTATCTTCGACCTCTCAGACAATGGCGGCGGATACCTGCAGACGGCTGCCAAGATAGCCAACGAGTTCTTGGAGAAGGGCGACCTCATCGTCTATACCAACGGCCGTACTGCACCTCGGCAGGAGTTTCGGGCTGAGGCCAACGGCAGATGGCGCAAGGGCAGAATAGTGGTCCTTACCAACGAGTTTACCGCTTCTGCGGCAGAGATTGTATCTGGTGCCATCCAAGACCAAGACCGTGGCGTGGTGGTAGGTCGCCGTACCTTTGGCAAAGGACTGGTGCAGCGCCCGCTCACCTTCGACGACGGTAGCGAGATTCGCCTCACCATTGCCCATTACTATACGCCTAGCGGCAGATGCATCCAGAAGCCTTACAAGAAGGGCGACCGGCTGGACTATGCGATGGACCTCGACAAGCGCTACAAGCACGGCGAGTTTACCAACCAGGACAGCATCCACCTCTCAGACAGCCTGAAGTATTATACTTTGAGAAAGCATCGTGTGGTGTACGGCGGTGGTGGCATCATGCCCGACTATTTCGTGCCGCTCGACACTACCAAGTACACCAAGATGCACCGCCAGTTGGCTGCCAAGAGCATCGTCATCAACCATAGCCTGAAGTTTATCGACGCTCACCGCAAGGAGCTGAAGGCTCAGTACAAGGACTTCGACAAGTTCCTGGCCAGCTACGAGGTTCCACAGAGCCTGGTAGAGGAAATCATCGCAGAGGGCAAGAAAGAGAAAATAGAGCCCGCTGACGAGGCTGAATTGGTTCAGACGAGGAAATACCTGTCCATGCAGCTCAAAGCCCTTGTAGCGCGCGATATTTGGGATATGAGCCAATATTTCCAGGTTTGGAACGAAACCAATGAGATAGTGCAGCGAGCCGTGAAATTGCTTACTACAGGAAAGTAGGCAATGGCTTGCCTGAAGACATGAAGGCATTTCTGCGTTCCAGCGTTCCAACGTTCCAGCGTTCCAATTAAAAAAATGAGCTTGCGTTTTTGCTCTTCTCTTCTTTATATATTATATAACTAATTAATAATCAATTATTTATATATATAATATTAAGGGAAACGGAAAAATTGCACTTCCGAAATTTTAATTGGAACGCTGGAACGTTGGAACGCCGGAATGCTCTTGCTTCTCTCTAAAAGGTTTATTTCTAGAGAGTTAGCTTGCTGACGGCGTTCTAAATCTTCCAATATTCCAATATTCCAATTACAAAAATCACTTTTGCTTTTTAGCCAATTCTCCTTCTTATATACTATATAACTAATTAATAATTAAATAGTTATATATATAATATAAGTATAGGAGGAAGGAAGGCAAGTGCTGAAAAATTAATTGGAAGAACTGGAATTGGAAGATTTATATAGATACCTCTTCTCTCTTAAAAGCCCATTTCTAGAGAGTTATGGAAAATCGCCTCTAGACAGAAGAGGACAGTATTCCCCCTTTCTTTCTGTTTTTTCAGATTATTTCCCTAGATGGGGAAATGTTTTTTCCTAGTTGGAAACATCAAAAAAGCAGCTTTATGACGTAGATGTTGAAAGTTTGCTCCACGAAAAAAGTTGGGCTTTTGAGCGGAAGTGCTTACTCTAAGGTGCCTAAATAGTTAGGAATTTATCCTTTTCCGTGCAAATGGTCCCATTTTAGGTAGATTCCTGCAAGAATAGTACCCGAGATGCTGTGCCAAGCACAACTAATGGCACAAGGAAGAACGGCAAGTGGCTGCGCTGCGAAGAAGTTGCCAGCCAAGACGGTGGCAAGGCCAGCGTTCTGCATTCCCACCTCGATGGAGATGGTACGCTTCTTGGCAGTGTTGAATCCAGCCCATTTTCCCGATAGCCACCCCAGGAGGTAGCCAAGGGTGTTGTGGCAGAATACCACGGCGAAAGTCCAGAGGAAGAGCATCAAGCCGCGAGCCACAAGGTCGTCGTGAACGGTAGAGATAACGCCTCCCACGATGAAGGCCAAGCAAGTAACGCTGATGCCCGGCATGAGGCTTTGGAAGGTAGGGAAGTACTCCTTCTTGCCATAAACATAGTTGAGGGCGCAACCGATGGCTACCGGTATAATCGTGACGATGAGGATGTTGACAAACATTCCCACGGCATCCACGTGGATAATCTCGCCTGCTGTAATCTTCATCAGGAGAGGGGTCATCACAGGAGCGAGGATGGTGGATGCGCAAGTCATTCCCACGGAGAATGCCACATCGCCATGGCAGAGATAACTCATGATGTTGCTCGAAACGCCACCAGGGCAGCATCCCACGAGCAGGATGCCGAGAGCCAAGGCAGGGTCGAGGTGCCATACGTGCACCAATGTGTAGGCTACGCCAGGCATGATGATAAACTGGGCGCACGCTCCGATGAATATGTCGAGCGGACGCTGGGCAAGAATCTTAAAGTCGTTGGTGGTCAAGGTTAGTCCCATCGTGAGCATGATGATGCCGAGAATGACGGTCTGCGTGGTTCCGCGCACCCAGTCGAAGGTGTGAGGGAAGAAGAAGGTGAACACTGCGACGCCTATCACGAAGATGGAGGTGTAGTTGGCAAGCAAACGGCTTAAACCTTGAAAAAACTTTAGCATAACTCTTATTGATTAAAACTCTATATTTCTCTTACTTGGGGGAGTAGTCTAAGCTCCTCTTCTGTTGATACTCGGGTGCAAAAGTACTCCTTTTCTTTCAAATAGGCAAGAAAACAGCAGTTTAATTGCGCTTCTCCGAGACGGAAATGACAGGAAAAGGGGCTTGAAAACTCGAAGTTCGGTAGGAAAAATGTGTTTTTGGGTTAAAACTTCTTTTATTTAGAGACAAATGTGTAACTTTGCACACAGAATATTACGTAATAGAATGAACGAAGATTTTGACATAAGACAAGAGACGGTTTCGCCAGCCGAAAAGGAATTCGAGAAGGCACTGCGCCCACTGAAGTTCCATGACTTCAGCGGACAGAGCGGCGTGGTGGAGAACCTCGAAGTGTTTGTCGAGGCCGCCAAGTATCGTGGCGAACCGCTAGACCATACGCTCCTGCACGGTCCGCCAGGACTGGGCAAGACCACGCTGAGCAACATCATCGCCAACGAACTGGGCGTGGGGTTCAAGATTACCTCCGGCCCCGTGCTCGACAAGCCGGGCGACCTCGCAGGCATCCTCACCTCGCTGGAGCCCAACGACGTGCTCTTCATCGACGAGATTCACCGTCTTTCGCCCGTGGTAGAAGAATATCTCTACTCGGCTATGGAAGACTACCGCATCGACATCATGATAGACAAGGGTCCTTCGGCACGCAGCATCCAGATAGACCTCAACCCCTTCACCCTCGTGGGAGCCACCACCCGCAGCGGTCTGCTTACCGCCCCTCTGCGTGCCCGCTTCGGCATCAACCTGCATCTGGAGTACTACGACCCGGA
>CAVDKC010000084.1:0-11766 GCA_963609615.1 Oribacterium sp. | reverse complement strand
AATCTTAACGGTTTTGTCACTTTTTTGTGTTTTTTTTATCAAAAGGGGTGTCCTATTTCATTTCTTTACGACTTATAAGTAATTTTAAACTTTTATCAGCGTAAAATGAAGAAAACATTGAGAGATTGTTTGCTGATGAGTACCCTCTTGATGTCGCCGGGATTGGCACAGCCCATCATTGCCCAAAGACAATCACAGGAAATCGTCATCAACATGAAGAACGAGAGCCTCGCCAAAGCATTCAAGCGATTGGAAAAGGCTACCAGCTACAAGGTACTCTACGCCAGCCAGGATGTAGAGGGGCTAACCGTAAACCGAAACATCAAGGCTAACAACGTACGTGAGGCGATGACACAACTCCTCACGGGCAAAGGCTTGACGTTTAAGATTGACAAGCAGTTCATCACCGTAACCAAAGGGGCATTGAATGTCTCAAAAGGAGCCGGCGAGTTTTACGACATCAAGGGAAAGGTAGTCGATGAGAACGGTGTCGAACTGCCAGGCGTGTACGTCTTGCTGCAAGGCACCAAGACCGGTACCGTCACTGGCGTGGATGGCGATTTTACCATCAGAGCTCGCAAAGGCGACGTACTGAAGTTCTCGTTCGTAGGCTACAAGGCAGAATATGCAGATGTCAAGAATCCCCAGCGAAGGATGAAGATTGACCTGCGCCCAGATGCCAAGAACCTGGACGAGGTGCAGGTGGTGGCCTTCGGTACGCAGAAGAAGGAGAGCATCGTTTCTTCCATCACGACCGTGAAGCCAACAGACTTGAAGGTGTCCAGCTCCGACCTGACCACTTCTTTCGCCGGTCGTATTCCCGGTATGGTGGCCTGGCAGACGGGCGGTCTTCCCGGCGGTCTGACTGAGAGCGAGATGAACACCAAGTTCTACATCCGCGGAATCACCTCCTTCCAGAGTGGTGCCAACACCGACCCTCTGATCTTGATTGACGGCGTGGAGTCTTCCAAGCTCGACCTCTCCCGCATCCAGGTGGAAGACATTGCGAGTTTCAGTGTCTTGAAGGATGCCTCCGCCACTGCCATGTATGGCGCCCGAGGCGCCAACGGTGTAATCAAGGTGGAGACCAAGAAGGGTGAGGAAGGTAGCGTATATACCAACTTCCGCTACGAGAGCATCCTCACCCAACCCACACAGGACATCGACGTGGTGGACCCCATTACCTATATGCAAATGTACAACCAGGCCCAGCTGAGCCGCAACCCGTTGGCTACGCCCAAGTATTCCGTGGAGCGCATCAACCGCACGGCATCGGGCAAATATCCCGACTGGGTTTATCCTCATACAGACTGGTACAAGCAGCTCTTCAAGAGTCTGGCATGGAACCACCATGCGGGCGTCAACATCCGCGGCGGTTCGAAGGTCGTGCAGTATTATGCAGCCGTCAACTATAACCGCGACGAGGGTATGATCAAGACCGACAAGCTGAACGACTTCGACTGTAACATCGTAAACCACCAGACCCAGTTCCGCACCAACCTCAACATCGACCTGAAGGCGGGCATCAAGCTGGTCATCAACTCCGTGGCTACCCTGGACAAATACCATGGTCCGCTGCAAGACCAGACCACCGCCTACTCGCAAGCCTTCAACGCCTCGCCCGTAGATTTCGCACCCACCTACCCTGCCGACGACAATTACAACTGGCCCCATACGCTCTACGGAACCACCGAGAGCCAGAAGACCAACCCCTACATGCAGATCCAGGCAGGCTACATCAACCGAACAAGATACTCCACCACCAACAAGGCAGAATACATACACAACCTGTCGAAGTTGGTAAAGGGCCTTGAGTTCCGTGCCAGTGCCTCTTTGGTGCAAAGCGGTTACTACACCAACTCCTTCTACACCACCCCGTTCATGTACGCCCTGACGGATTACGACTTCGAGACTGGCAAGCACACCCTGAAGGCTATCAAAGAGAGTGAGTCGCACCGCACGCTAAAGCAACAAAGCGCCACCAGCACCACCGACACTCGAGTGGCCTACACAGCCACCGCCATCCATACGGCAGCCTGGGGCAACCACCAGACCTCACTCACCGCCGTGGCACAGATGCAAGAGCGAACCTTCACCCCCGTATCGAGCGTGCTGGACGGTCAGCCTCAGCGCAACCTCACCTACTCAGCCCGCGGCAACTACGGATTCAAGGACCGTTACTTCGTGGAAGGCAGCTTCGGTTACAATGGTTCGGAGCGTTTCGCCAAGAAGAACCGTTTCGGCTTTTTCCCCGCAGTGGGTGGAGCCTGGGTGGCTTCTGGCGAGCCTTGGATGAAGAAGGCGGAAAACTGGATCAACTATCTGAAGTTCCGCGTGTCCTGGGGTAAGGTAGGAAACGACGGAATCGCCAGTTCGCCCCGCTTCGTATTCCTCCCCACACTGAGCACCGTCAAGGGTTACAAAGACCCGGAGGCTAACAACGGGCAGGGCTTCTCCCGCAACGAGATTGCCAGTTACGCCAACGAAAACATCCTCTGGGAAATCGCAGAGCAGAGCAACCTGGGTATCGAGGCCAAGCTCTTCAAGGGACTGGTGGAACTGCAAGCCGACTTCTACCAAGAGGTGCGCCACAACATCATCTCGTCAAGAACCACCATCCCTGCGTCTGCCGGTATCGAGGTGGACCCTCTTGCCAACATCGGAAAGACCCTCTCGAAAGGTGTTGACCTCTCGCTGAAAATCCAAAAGTCATTCAACAAGGACACTTGGATGATTCTGAACGGAACCCTTACCTATAACAAGGTAACATACAAGGAGATTGAGGAGGCAGTCAACAAGCCCTACTGGCAGCGCAAGGTAGGACACGAGATCAGCCAGCCCATCGGATACATCGCAGAAGGACTCTTCCGCGACCAGGCCGAAATCGACAACTCCCCACGACAAGACGGCGACGTAATGCCGGGCGACATTAAGTACCGCGACATCAATGGCGACGGTGTCATCGACGTGAACGACGCCACCTACATCGGCTACCCGGAGACGCCAAGGCTCACCTACGGTTTCACGGGCTTCCTCAACTGGAAGGGCTTGGAGTTCAACTTCGCCTTCCAGGGCTCAGGACAACGCTCGTTCTTCATCAACCCCGTGGAAGTCTCCCCCTTCTACAACGACCATGCGATGCTGACGGCCATCTATGAGAGCCACTGGTCTGAGGACAACCAAGACACGCACGCCTTCTGGCCACGCCTGTCCACCTACAACATCAAGCAGCACAATCCTCAGGAAGACTGGTACAACAGCGAGAATGCCGAGACACGCAAGAGTACTTACTTCATGCGTTCCTGCTCCTTCCTGCGCTGCACGTCGCTGGAGCTGGCGTACAGTCTCCCCAGCAAATGGATTCGCCCAATGGGCCTGAAGCTCATCAAGTTCTCGGTCAAGGTCAACAATGCCTTCAATATCACAAACTTCCATCTGTGGGACGTGGAGCTTGGAGAGAACGGTTTCAATTACCCCATACAGCGCACCTTCTCGGCTGCCGTCAACGTCAGTTTCTAAGCCGGGATAGTGCCAACATACATAAAACGAAGAAAAATGAAAATAAACTATTATATCCCCCTCATCACCATAGGGCTGTCGCTGGCATCCTGCAGCGACTACCTGGACGTAGTGCCCAAGAGTGATGTAGAGACCGTAGAGAGCCAGTTCGAGCAAAGAACCAGCGTCGACCAATGGCTCAAGAGTTGCTACGTCATGTACACCGACATGGCTACCCAGTTCCATACCCAGCCCGGCTATTTGGGCGCAGACGAATTTGTGGGAGGCCAATATGCCCGAGAAATGAAAGGATCTTCCTACTCAACCTACCTGGGCACCCTCCTCATCGGCGACGGACTGCAGATGAGTTCCAGCCCCTACGGCAACATCTGGAAGAAGGACGAAGCCTACTGCATCATCCGCTATTGCAACATATTCCTAGAGAACATCTACAACTGCTACAATATGGAGAAAGAAGAGGAAGACCTATGGGCTGCGGAAATCAAGGCACTGAAGGCCGCCACCTACCTGGAGTTGCTGAAACGCTACGGTCCTTTCATCATCGTAGACAAGAACCTGGATGCCAACTCCCCATCCGTCGACATGCAGCAGCCACGCCGCCCTATCGACGAATGCGTCAACGCCATCGTCTCCCTATGCGACGAGGCGATTCCCTACCTTCCCTACATGAAGAGCAAGGAGCAGACCCGTTACGCCTATTTCAACAAGGAGGCCTGCGCCACCGTCAAGGCTTACGCCCTGCTCTACGCAGCCTCGCCCCTCTTTAACGGCAACACCCAGCTCAAGGACTTCGTCAACAAGAATGGCGAGCGACTTTTCCCCGACTACGACAAGGAGAAGTGGCACAAGGCTGCCGTCGCCGCAGACGAGGCCATCGAGTACGCCAAGGCGGGCGGCAAACAACTTTATGAGTTGACCACCGACAAGGGCACCGACATGCTGAATACCATCTTCAACATCCAGTTGTCGGTATTGGACGAGAGTTACACCAACTCCGAGATTATCCAGGAGTTCGAGCAGCAACAGGCAGGTTTCGACTACACTGTTTACACCCCCTACACCAAGAGCACCGTGAGTAGCATCTACGACTGGGAGAGCCAGGGTTGCCTCGCCCCCAGCATGAAGATGGTAGAGATGTTCTACACCGAGCACGGCCTCCCCATCGACGAGGACAAGCAGTGGGTAACCGACAAATACCAGCTGAGCAAGGAGATAGACTACAAATACCAGAACGTGGTGCCTCTGAACACCAACATCCTCAGCTTGCACCGGAAGCGCGAGCCCCGCTTCTACGCCGACATTGCCGCCGATGGAACCTACTGGTACCGTACAAGCGGAAGCAGCCTTGCCTTCAAGGCCATCCAGCTAGACATGAAGCAAGGAGAGGATTTCGGTACACAAGCCAAGTCTATCGACCCTTCCGTGCCACAGAGCCTCACGGGCTACTGGATCAAGAAATACCAAGACTCCAGACAGCCGTTTGCCCAGTACATCAGCAACAACTCCTCAAGATTCAAGCAGGTCTTGTTCAGATTGCCCGAGCTTTACCTCATGTCGGCTGAAGCCTGGAACGAATACCTCGACCAGCCCAACGAGCAGGTTTACAACAGGATAGACGTGGTACGCGAGAGAGCGGGAATCC
Source organism: Oribacterium sp. (assembly GCA_963609615.1). Lineage (GTDB taxonomy): Bacteria > Bacteroidota > Bacteroidia > Bacteroidales > Bacteroidaceae > Prevotella. The sequence goes on along the minus strand of CAVDKC010000084.1, from coordinate 6,605 downwards.
CCAAGGTGCGCGACGCTTGGGAAACTTACGCCCGAAACCCGCAGAAGGTGAAGACGCAAGCCGGAATGCGAGAGATTATCCACAGGGAATGGAACATCGAGTACGCCTTTGAGGGGCGCCGTTACTATAACCTGCGCAGATGGATGGAGGCTCCACAGGAACTGAACCAGCCACAATACGGTTGGAACATCCTAGGCAAGGACGACCGCACGTTCTACAACAACTTCGAGGGTCCGGTGGTCGTCTGGTCCAAGCGCAAGTTTACTGCGCCACGCGACTACTTCTCGCCCATCCGAAGCGAGGAAGTGCTCATTTCCGGTTGCACGCAGAACCCCGGTTGGGGCAGTAGCAGCAACTGATAAACTCATCAAAAAACAAGGTAAAAAATGAAAAAGATCCTATACTTTCTTCTGCTCCTCACCTGCCTGACAGCGTGCAAGGAAGAAGAAAACACATTTCAACCTGCCATTGGTAGCGAAGCCTTCAGCTTCAAGCCTACCAGCGGCGGTGCCATCATGCACTATCAGCTACCTGCCGACAAGGACATCATGGGACTGAACATCCGGTACAAAGACTTCCAGGGCAAGAACATTCTGCGCTCCGCCAGTGCGCTCTGCGACTCCATGGAGTTGGTGGGATTCAACAAGGCGGAGGAGAACATCCCCGCCGAGGTGAGGCTCGTGAAGCGCAATGGTGAAGAAAGCACTCCCATCGCCGTGACATTCAGCACCAACGACTCTGCGCCTTACGCCTTCTTCAACAATCTGAAGGTTACTTCCGGTTGGAATGGCTTTGCGGTATTGACCGACAACCCTTCCAATGCGACAGGTATGGCGCACGTCTTCTACCTCGGCAAGAACCCGCTGACGGGAGAGCCTGACACCATCCTGGTAAGCAGCTTCAACATCACATCGGGAAAAGACACCCTGAACTTCGCACTCCAGCAGAAGTCAGACATCAATACGATTATCGTCCGTACCGAAGACTACCGGGGCTACATGGTGCGCGAGGAGAGTTATCCCGGAATCGCCTCCTACAACACTCAGAAACTGAGTCCTGAAAAATTTGACTTCTTCTTCGACAAGACCATCGAAAACGCAGACGAGCGACTGGGCAAGGAGTATCTTTTCGACGGAGACACCAAGGGCATCAACTACTTTGACGACGAGAGGAACGACAAGCATTACAATATGTTCCTGGCGGGCCCAGAAGCCATGGGCACACCGATGTACATAGACATGCACGACAACAAGTTGACGGCAGAGGTCAGGATGTACGCCATGATCAACATCAGCAGAGGCATCGGAATCTCCGGCAACTACAACAGACTGTTCCAAGGTCTCTACTATGCCGACAAGCTACCTTGCGAGGTGGAGGTCTATGCCGCCAAGGACGACCATGGCACCGCCGCCAACTGGGAAAGCAAACAGTGGGAGAAAGTATCGTCGTACACCCAAGACCCCGACGTGGACTGCAGTGCCAGATGGTGCGCCAACTGCTTCGGCGACTTCATTTCCAACAGTTTCTACGGTTACAGCAAGAAAAGCGACGTGGAAAGCGCCGACTCCATCTATCTGCCCCTCAACCTTCTTTGCGAAGGACAGGGCGAGGGTTACAGATACCTCAAAATTGTGGTCAACGACGTTTACAACCTGAGCGAAGAGGAAACGGGCTATGGCTTCGGAAAGAAGGTTTTCAACACCGCCAAGTATTTCGCCCTGCAAGAATTAGAAATCTACACAAAGAAGGAGGATTAAGAAATGAACAGGTTATCATATCAAATAAGTACACTCTGCCTCGCCCTGGTGAGCCTTTCCTCATGCCAGGACCTCAAGGACACCTACTCCGACTTTGCGGGCGATGGAGAAATCAGGTACATCGGCGAATGCCAGGACTTGACAGTGAGCCCCGGATGGAAACGCCTCATCGTGAAATGGACCAACAATATCGACCCCATCATCAGCAAGGTAAAGGTGAAATGGTCTAACGACAACATGGCCGACTCCGTGATTCTGGAGAGAGGCACCCAGGAATACAGCATCCCCGACCTCGACAACGACACCTATCAGATAGAGGTGAGTTCGCTCGATGCTGCGGGCAACGCCTCGATCAGCAACACCATCTATGGACGCCCTTATACGGCAGACCATGAGGAGGTAAAGTCTTTCACCCGCCTCATCGCCAAGCAGCACTTCATCGACAACCACCTCATCATGCTGTTCTCCGGCTGGGCGAATGGAGTCAAGGAAGCCTACATCACCTACACCAAGAGCAATGGGGAAGAAGGCAAACTGAACATCGACAAGCAACTGGCTTCGAAGACCATCTACGAGCTGGGAGACGAAATCAACCCACAGAAGCCCGTAACCCTCTACCGAACGGGAAAGATAAGCGGTTGCGACGACCTCATCGAGTTTGAGCCCTACGAGCTAACAGACGAACAAACCTACGCCACAGACTTCAAGGAATTTATCCGCACCAAATATGGAGAAGACAGCTACGAGATGGACGCCAACGGCAACATCAACCAAGCATGGGCGAACGGCATCGAGACGCTGGAGCTGGACGAAGACCTGGAGTCATTCGAAGACTTGCTAAACTTCCCCAAGCTCAAGAAACTAGTGCTGGGAAAGAACCGCTATCTTACCACCGCAGGAGCCAACGACGCTAGCAACGGACAGTTCAAGGTGAGCGAGACGGAGCTCAGCAACCAAGTGCTCAGCATCCTGAACAAGTACCACGGCCTCACCGTGGAACGTTACAACAAGCACTACGCCACCCTCGACAAGGCTTCCTTCATCAAGGAAATGGGAGCGGCAAAGTTGCCCAGCCTCGACTACATAGACATGAGCAAGGCGAAGGTCAGCGTCTCGCCCGAGGATGAGGAAGGATTCAGCTCCAACCTGCAGTACCTGACAGACGGCAACAGCACAAGTTGCTGGAAGCCTCTGCAGCAAATATCCATGACCACCTATGTGATTACCTTCACGCTCGACAGCGAGGTGCAGGCACAAGGTCTCAAACTCGTACAGAAAGCATTCGACGAATTTGACACAGACAAGGACATCGTGCCGCAAAAGGTGAAGGTGGAGATTGCAGACAACTCCGGCAACTTCGAGGAAGCCACCCACGTGGAGGAAAACTACCTGGGCAGAACCTCAGGCGAGGTCATCCTCCTGCCGTTTGCTGGAGGAACACAGAAGGTAAAATACCTCCGCCTGTCAATCCCTTCCCTGTACTACCACAAGTTTTATGCCGTAACCCTGGCAGAAGTAGGACTCTATAAATAAAAGAAATCTAACAAAATGAAAAGAATTATCATATCCATCACACTCGTCCTTGGCTGCGCCTCCACCTTCGCCCAGCAAAACGACAGACTGTTGCAGACCGTCAAACAGGAACTTGACTACAGTATGCAGCAGTTGCAGAAGCAACCCAGCCACAAGCCTTACTATATGAGCATGAGGGTGGAAGACAAATACATCCTCAACCTCAAGAGCAACTTTGGCATCAGGAATGGCGAAGACGAGTCAAGAACCCGTGTCTTCACCCCACAGATCAGAATCGGCGACAAGAAGCTAGACAACTTCAAGTACTCCACCCAAGGCCAGCAGATGGTGCAGAGGCAAGCCACTTCTGCCCCCACGATGCTCCCCTTGGACGACAACGCCACCGAAGGAATCCGCGCTGCCATCTGGAAAGAGACCAACAAGCGGTACAAGTTCGCCTGCCAGGTTTACGACGAGACCAAGACCAAGGCTGCGACAAGCGTCGCCAACGAGGACAAGGCAGACTGTTTCTCCGATGCTCCCGTGGAGAAGTACTACGAGCAGCCTATCGACGCCCGCTACTACAACATCGACAAGGCTGCCTGGTACAAAAAGCTGAACGAGGTTTCAGCCGCTTTCAAGGCTTGTCCTGAATTAAGGATGGGAAGCGTAGATCTCATGTACGAGGCTTCGCGCGTCTATTTCGTCAATACCGACGGCACAGAAGTAGTGCAGAACCGCATCTGCGGCCGCATCATGCTCTCCACCATGATTCTGGCAGATGACGGCATGAGCCTTCCGCTCAACAAGGATTACCTCGCCTACGACCTCGACAGTCTCCCGTCTGTAGAGCAGATGGTGGCTGACGCCAAAGACATGGTGAGCAGAATGGTGGCACTGAAGAATGCACCTGTGGCCGACCCCTACACGGGCCCTGCCATGCTTTCCGGTCCTGCCAGCGGTGTCTTCTTCCATGAAATCTTCGGGCACCGACTGGAAGGCCACCGACTGAAGACAGGCGGAGAGACCTTCAAGAAGATGGTGGGACAAGAGGTGCTCCCCAAGGAGTTCCAGGTGTATTGCGACCCTACCCTGCGTCACTACGCAGGCACCGACCTCAATGGCTATTACAAGTACGACAACGAGGGCGTGAAGGCCCACCGTGTGAACAATGTGGTGAATGGTGTGTTGCAGAACTTCCTCATGAGCCGTGTGCCGCTCGACGGTTTCCCCGAGAGCAACGGTCATGGCAGGACCTCCGACGCCAACGACCCTGTTTCCCGCCAGTCTAACCTCGTGGTGGAGACCAACAAGCCTTACACAGAGGCACAAATGCGCCAGATGCTCCGTGCCGAGGCCAAGAAACAAGGCAAGCCATACGGCTATTATTTCAAGACCGTAACCAGCGGCTACACTTACACGGGCGAGGGCGGCAGCCTCAACTCGTTCAACGTAACCCCCTTGGAGGTTTACCGTATCTTCGCCGATGGTCGCCCAGACCAGTTGGTACGTGGCGTTGACTTGATAGGAACCCCTCTTGCCATGTTCTCCCACATCGCCGCAGCAGGCAAGGACGCCAGTGTGTTCACGGGTGTTTGCGGCGCAGAGTCGGGATGGGTACCCGTCACCGCCTCCTCGCCCGTCATCTATGTCACACAGATAGAGACCCAGCGCCGTTCGAAGAGCGAGAATGTTCCTCCAACGCTCGCCGCACCTGCTTTCGAGCCTTCATCCACCGATGCTGAAATCCAGAATTCCTCCGCCTCCGATACCGACAAGGCCATCTTGGGGGGCATGAAGGATGAGATGAAACGGGAGATGGACTCACTGGTCATCGCCGGGAATCCGCGTCCGTTCTATATGTCTTACGTCGCCACCCGCTTCAAGACCATCAATGTCAAGGCAGAATTGGGCGGCTTGACCTATTGCTACGACACCCCTTGGGACATGTTGGGCAGCGCACAGGTACTGGTGGGCAACTTCAAGCGCAACAGTGAGTTGCAGTTGGGGCAGTACATGCAGACAGGCATCCCTGCAGACGCCGACTACAGCAACGTACGCCGCAGCTTCTGGCAGGGAACCGACCAGGGCTACAAGTACAATCTGAACACCTACGCCCAGAAGATGAACTATCTGAACAGTAATCCTCTGCCGGCAAGCATCGAGAAGGTTCCAGACATGCAGCGCATGGCACCTGCCACAGACATCCAGCCCAGCTACGCTTATGAGGTGGACAGCCGGAAGTTGAGCGACTTGGTGTGCCAACTCTCTGCCATCTTCAAGGACTACAAGGACTTGACCAACACAAGCGTCACCCTTGAGGGAGCCTACGATGATACCTACCGTGTCACCTCGGAGAATATCAACCTGAAGCAGCCTCACAGTTTCATCAAGCTGAAGGTGAGTGCCACACTGACCCATGCAGACGGCAGCCGCCAGCAAGACGGTTTGGACTTCGCATTCACCACCCCCCAGGAAATACCATCCGCAGAAGTCCTTTCCGAAAAGGTAAGAAACTTCGCCGACTATTTTGTCTCATTGAAAGACGTGCCTGTATTGGAAGACTCCTACAAGGGGCCGATGATGTTCGAGGACATGGCGGCAGCCTATCCTTTCACAGAGAACTTGCTGTCGTTCAACAAGCTCTATGCGCAAATCATGCTCGCCCCCAACGACAAGGCACTCGGCAAGAAGATCGGCAAGAAGATTCTCGACCCACGCATCGACATCGTCAACTACACGTCGAAGACAGAATACAATGGCACGAAACTGATGGGCGCTTACAGCATCGACGCAGACGGCATGAAGCCAGAGGCAGAGATGCCTATCGTGGAAAAGGGAGTATTGAAGCAGATTCTGAACCGTGCCACACCTACCGAACACGCCTTGCGTTCCACCGGCAGTGCCCGATTCACCAACGACCCAAGAGGCGTAACACTCACCACTGCCGCAGGTACGCTCCATGTGAAGGCAACGGGAACAACAGCTGCGGAAAAGATGGAGAAGGAACTCATCAAGATGGGCAAGAAAAAGAAGTTGGAGTACGTCTATAAGATTACAAGTCCAGCCGGTGCCCAGTCGCTCCGCCTCTACCAGATCAACGTGAAGACCGGCGAGGAGAAACCGGCAAGAGTCACCTCCGCCGTCCTCCCTTCCCTGTCACAGTTGGGTAAGATAGCAGCCATCTCTAACCGGGAGAATGTGTACAATCTCTCCAAGGAGACCAACACCTCCGTCATCTGTCCCTCCGCCATCATCCTTGATGACATCGAGTTGGACAGCAAGACTCCACGAACCGAGAAGGCTCCCGCCATCCCTTACCCTCTGCAGCGATAA
>CAVDKC010000083.1:0-11783 GCA_963609615.1 Oribacterium sp. | reverse complement strand
TTTCTTCGGGAGAAGTGTATACCATCGTGTCTAATAAAGATGCGCATGGCAGGAAAGGGTGTGATACCAGCATACGCAAAAAAGACAAAAGGAGTCATCATACCAAACAATGACATGGTGTTTGTGGCGCAATATGACAATTTGAGGCAGCAACAACCCCGTCAGCAACGTTTGGAATACCTACAAAACGTGGAGCCATTCGAGGTTTCTGGCAGATGGGGACTTCGGGTGGGTGATGACATCATCCTACAGCCTGTATATTGGAAAATCCATGACTTCGTGGGTGGTTTCGCCATCTTTGAGATTGCCCCTAACCGGATGGGAATCTTGATTAGAAATGGAAAAGTGTATTGTCCTGCCGATTATCGGGAGATAAAGATTCTGCCGAAGAACCGGGCATTGCTCACAGAAAGTGTCATCAAGACCGTGGAAGTGAAACTTGACACGAAGTGGGGATATTGAAAAAAGAAAAAGCGAAGAAAAAGGGCATATCAGTGATGACATACGACTCTTCTCCGCTTCTTACTTATCCTAACTTAAACCTTACTGACCGGTAGCCTTCTTCAGCTTCTCCACGGCTGCATTGATCATGTCGTGGGTTCCGCTTCCGTCGGTCACGTATTTCTGCACCATCCTGCCATAGCTGATGGCCTCCTTCAGTTCCTTTCCTGTAGTCTCGTCGGGCCACCCTGCCCTTCTGAGGAGGGCGGAGAGAGGACGGAGGTCTTCCATCTCGGCAAGGTTGCCGGGGCGCATCGTATTGATGGCGCGGTTGAGGATGGCGGCATTGCCTTCCAACTCATCCTGCGTCACCTTCTTCTTGCCCTTCTGGATGAGTTGCTGAGCCTGGTCCATAGCCTTCAACATACGCTCATAACCGTTGGGGGCCCATGGCGCATACTCTGGCATCTTCTGCGATAGGGCATTCCACTTCTCTTGGTCTACCTTGCGCTGCTGGGCGAGGGAGAGGAGAGAGTTCAACTCTGTGAAGTCTACCTTCACCTTCTTGCTCTTCTTGGTTGCGGCATCGGTGAGGTTGATGCGATAGTAATGGGTACTGTTGGCATTGCGGTAATAGTCGGGCTGGAACTCCTTGCCGTCCATCTTCAGGGTGAGAAGGTTGGCACCGGCACCTGTGCTTACGCCGTTCGACTCTCCCACAGTCACCTTGCTCAACTTGGAGTCTACGTTCAGGGTGGCCTGGTTCCATGTCTGTGCGCCTGTACCCGTCATCACGAGCGGACCATACATCAAGGTTCCCACCCAGGCGGTCTTCAGCGGAGTGCCGTCGAGACTTGCCACATCGCTAGAGAGTTTGTCGGATCCATACTCAATATGCTTATTGAAAGGCATCTCTATCTCGATGACATCACCCACCTTCCAATGCTTCTGCTCCAATGCCAGATAACTGCTGGGCTGCGTGTTTCTTGCCACTTCCTTGCCGTTCACCTTTACAACAAATCCCTCTGTGGCCCAGTAGGGCACACGGAGCTTCAACGTGAAGTCGCCCTCGCCTTCCACTATCTTGATGGCAGTATGCTGGGCTGGCCAGAGACAATCCTGCCGGATGGTGACGCCCTTCTCCTTCCAGTGGAGGGTGGTGGGCATATAGAGTCCCACCCACAGGGTATTGGCATTGGCGAAGTAGACCGCCTGCTGGTACTTGGTATGATTCTCCGAACCTGTACCGCCACAACAAGAACTCTGCGGAGTCTCATTGCCGAAAGGCTTGGTGGCGTTGAGACCTACGGCATACTGATAGCAAGTCTCATACTTGTCGGGGTTGAGCGAACCGATCACCTGATTATACAAGGTACGCTCGTAGGAGTCCATGTATTTGGCATCATCAGGATTATAGCAGTTCAAGTCCTTGGAGAGCTTCAGGAGGTTGTAGGCACAACAGGTCTCGTTGATGTCGGGATTTGCCTCCGACTCCCCCTCCTGCATACCGTTGGTCGCCATACTCAGTATCTGGGTATAGGGCTGACGGAACATCTCACCATTGCCCACGCCACCCGTAGCATACATATATCTGCCCTGAATCAAGTTCCAGAAGTTCTGGGAGAGATTGTAGTAGAATGGATTTTTATTGGTCTTGTAACTGCGCAACGCTCCGATAATCATCGGGATATGCTGGTTGGCATGGCGAGTGCGGATATCGTCTACATTGACCGACAACGGCTGATAGAACTTGGGAGCGTCGAAGCAGTTGCTCGCCTCGATGAGCTTCGCCTTGTCCTCCTGGTCTGTCACCATCTCGGAGAGGCGTGCTAGCGACTCACTGATGCCGCCCACCTCACCGGCGATATACATATCCCACATCTCATAGCGGTTGCCCGGCTTGCTGCGACGCTCGTCCTGGGTTCCGTCCTGCTTTACGAAAGTGCGGTAGTGCATACGGTTCCACACCCATAGGCCCATGTCCTTGGCTATCTGGAGTGCTTTGTCGCAAATCTCCTTGTCGTCGAAATAGGTGGCAATGTCGATGAGACCCGCCAACTGCTTGTGTACACTATAATAAGGTGCCCACACCCAGTCGGAGTTGTTGTAGGCACGGTACATCTCGATGAGGGCACAGTGCTGGGCTGGGATGGCATTCAGATAGCCATAGCCATACTGCTCTGGGTGCTTCTTGTATTCGTCGAAAGCCTCCCAGGTACCTTTCATATCACGGAGTTCTGCCTCTGGGGCGAAGTCACGGGCTTCCCAGTTACGCTTCAACTCCTTGTTATATACGAAGGTACGCTCCTGGCACTCACGCAGCTCGTTCACCATACGGGTAATGTTCTTGCGGAGAATAGCCTTCTGCTCGGGATCGGTGGCCACGGCGTAGGCCTGTGCGATGGCCGACATATAGTGGCCTGAGCCATGTCCCTTGAGTTTGGTATCGGGAGAATCCCAACCATCCGCCTTAGTGTAGCCTTCGGTGGAGAGTCCGTAGGTGTCTCGATAGTTATAGAGTTGCTGGGTGACATCCCAGGAACAGATTTCACGGATTGCCTCGTCGCGGTTGTGGGTAAGGCGGTTGTTGCCGTCCACGGTCACGTCGGCGAGCGAGAAGGTATGCGCCACCTCCTGCAGAGGAGCCTGATAGCCCTGTGCCACTACCTTCACCTGTGCCTTGATGGGATAACCATTGTCGGTAGTCTCGTCACCTATGATAAAACCACCCACCTCATATTGGGAGCCAACGGCATGCTTCTGTACATCAGTCTGCGCCTGCTCATCGGCAAGCGGGCTGTTAGACCAGCGCACCTGGCGATACTCCGAATAACCGTCTGTGTAGGTTACCCAAACAAGAAAAGGGAGACGAGGGGCTGTGCCCTGTGGACAATCCACCACCACTGGCGCTACCTTGGCGATGGCTCGGTAGACAGTGGCCGCATGCGCCATACCTGGCAAGCATGCTATACCAACTAACAATGCAAAATGCTTAGAATACATATATTTTCAGGTTTAATTTGTTACTTCTTGATTTTGAGTGCAAAATAACGAAAAATTCCGCAACTTTCTGTCAACAATAGTATATATAGATACCATTATCGTCTAATTGGACTTTTTTAAGACTATTTTTTCATTCATTTGTACTTTATTTCCACCCCATCCCCCATACTATTTGTAAATTTGCAGCAGTAATAAACAAGCAAACCTAAAAAGGACATGGCTAAACGACTATTTTTCATCGCCACCCTATTATATATGGCGGCATCGGTATCGGCAGAGAACTTTCAGGTGAAATCACCCAATGGAAAAATCACTGCCGAGTTGAACACAGACAAGAAACTCTCTCTTACATTTAGGTTTAATGGCTTCCAGCTCTTGAAGGAGTCTTTGATAGGTATGAAGCTGAAAGAAGGAACGGAGATTGGCAAGAATCCCAAAGTGAAGAGCCACAAGCTCTCCCATCACAAGGAGACGGTCAACGCTCCTTTCTATCGACAACAATCATTCAGCACCACCTATCAAGAACTGAATCTGGCACTGAAGAACGGCTTCGGCATCATCCTCAGAGCCTACGACGAGGGAGTGACCTATAGATTCTACACCACGCAGAAAGGAAAGACCATCATCGAGAACGAGACGGCAGAATACAACTTCGGCAAGGACAAAAAGGCATGGCTACCCTACACCACCACCCCCGAGACGCCTTTTGCCATGGCTTTCCAGAACATCTACGACGAGACACGCATCGACACCGCCAAGCAGACACTCGCTTTCCTGCCGGCAACAGTAGACTGCGGCAAGGCAAAAGTCACCATCCTGGAGAGCGACCTAGTGAGCTACCCCGGCATGTGGCTACAGGCTGACGGTGACAACCTGAAGGCTGTCTTCGCCCCCTACCCCAAGAAGATGGCCTACTACCCCTGGCGACACATGACCCATGTGGCAGAAGCTTGCGACTACATCGCCACTAGCACCGGCAAGCGCAACTATCCCTGGCGCGTGTTCGCCATCACCGAGAAAGACACCGACATGCCCACCAACAACCTAGTGTATGCCCTAGCCTCCCCCAACAAGATAGGCGATACCTCCTGGATTAAGCCTGGAAAGGTGGCATGGGACTGGTGGAACGACTGGAACCTAAAAGGCGTGGACTTCAAGGCCGGCATCAACTACGAAACTTACAAATATTATATAGATTTCGCCCACAATCACGGCTTGGAATATATCGTGCTGGACGAGGGATGGTACAACTCCAAGGAGGGAAGCATCCTGAAACCTATCGAAGAAATCCAATTGCCCAAACTCGTCGAATATGCGAAAACCAAAGGAATAGGCATCGTGCTGTGGGCAGTTTTTAACGTTATGGACGAGAACTTGGAGACCATTTGCAAGACGTATGCCGACATGGGCATCAAGGGATTCAAGGTAGACTTCATGGACCGCGATGACCAGACTGCCGTCGAGATGATCGACCGTCTGGCCGCCTGCACCGCAAAGCATCACTTGATTCTCGACTTGCATGGTCTTTATAAGCCCGTAGGCTTGAACCGCACCTACCCCAACATCCTCAACTACGAGAGCGTGTTTGGCATGGAGGAGAGCCGCTGGACAGAGCTGAAGAACGACATGCCACTCTACGACGTCACCTTCCCCTACATCCGCATGATGGCAGGACAGGTAGACTTTACACCAGGAGCCATGCGCAACGGAACCAAGGAAGACTGGCGCGCCGTCTACACCAAGCCCATATCCATGGGAACTCGCTGCCACCAGGCCGCTTGCTATGTAGTGCAGGACAGTCCGTTCACCATGCTCGCCGACACGCCGACCAACTATGAGGCAGAAGAACCCTTTACCCAGTATATCGCCTCTCTGCCCGTGGTCTTCGAAAAGACTATCGTGCCACAGGGCGAGATAGGCAAGTACATCGTCACCGCCCGCCAGAAAGGCAATGACTGGTATGTAGGCGGACAGACCAACTGGGACGAGAGAAACCTTACACTGAAGTTCGACTATCTCGGCGATGGCGACTACGAGGCACAGGTGATGAAGGACGGCATCAACGCCAACCACAACGCCGAAGACTACGCCCTCCTGTCGCAGACAGTTAACAAGCAGTCGAAGATGGACATCCACCTCGCCTCTGGCGGCGGCTTCGTCATCAAACTCATCAAGAAATAAGCAATCAATCAATAACCAACAATTTAAACAGGAAGTTTTTATGGTTAATAAAAATATAATTGTAACATTATTAGTAGCTGCGGCAGCGCCTGTGACAGGCGCTGCCCAGAAAGCAGCTTACAACACCCCTGGTGCCGGCAATCCCATCCTGCCCGGCTACTTTGCAGACCCTACTGTCAAGAAATTCGGTGACACCTATTATATATATGCCACAACCGATGGCAGTGGTGCCGGTTTCGGACCAGCCCAGCTTTGGTGCAGCAAAGACTTCAAGAACTGGACACTCATGCCGATGAACTGGCCCGATAGCCACTGGATATGGGCACCAGACGTGATGTACAATGACAAGGACAACAAGTACTACTACCTCTACTGCCAACCATGCAGGCTCTTCCTCGGCGAAGGATTGACTCCCCGTGGCCCTTGGAAAAATGTGCTCGGCGAAAGCGAGGCTGTGCTGGTGGAAGACCGATTCGTAAAAAATGCCATCACCCTCGACGGACAGACCTTTATCGACGATGACGGCTCTGTATATATGTATTGGGGCACCTGGGGCATCTATCCCGGCTTCGGTTGTGGTGCGGGCAAGCTCAATCCCGACATGAAATCCTTCAGTGAGACCAAACTCATCGAAAACACAGAGGTAAAGCACTTCTTCGAAGCTCCGTTCGTCTTCAAGCGCAACGGCATCTACTACTTCCTCTACTCTTGCGAGCACTGCGAAGATGCCAGCTACCGTGTAGACTATGCTACCGCCGAACATCCGATGGGACCATACACCTACCACGGCACCATCCTCAAAACCAACGAGGACGGCACCGTACATGGTCCGGGCCACAATAGTGTGCTCAAGGAAGGCGACAACTACTATATCGTATATCACCGTCATGACAATCCACACTCCAACCGTGGTTTCCATCGACAGGTGGCTATGGACAAACTGGAGTTTAATGCCGATGGAACCATCAAGCCCGTAGTGCCAACCCACGATGGCATAGACCTGCACCCAGAGATGACCGTTGCCAAGAACCTCGCCTACCAAGCCAAGGTGACAGCCTCATCCTACTATGACGAGAATTTCCGCCCTGAATATGCCGTAGACGACAACAACGGAACTCTCTGGCGGCCTCAAAACACAGGACCTGCATGGATACAGTTAGACCTGGGAAAGAAAGAAAAGATCAAGACCATTTGGACTCAGTTTGAATACGGAACCCAATTTTACCAATATCTCATCGAAACTTCTGAGGACGGCAAACTCTGGAAAACCTTCTCCGACAAGCGAGGCAACCGCCTGGCAGGCTCACCAATGGTTGACTTCGGCGACACCAAGGCACGCTACGTACGCCTCACCTATACGGGTGGACAGAAGAACGGTTTTGGCGGCGCTATTTGGAACATCAAGGTATATGGCGACGTACAGGACTCAGCTCCACAGCAATGGCTAGGCTTGAGCGGAGCAGACTTCGACGGTGTGGCATGGCAGAACCAGGAGGGTATGCTCGGCGGCAAATTTGATGTCATTCAAGGCACTGCCAAGATGGAAAGAGTCGGCGGCGATGCAAGCCAAATCAAGGACAATGGCGAGGCTTTCCATGGCAGAAAAGACGCACTCGTACTCCAACCAGGTACCGTGCTGCGCATGAACCAAGCCCAGATAGGCAAGACCCGCGAACACACTTTATCGGCACTTACATACCAGAACGGTGCCTGGAAGCAGATTGACGAGAACGATAGCCACATCAGCCTAACTGACGGAAAACTGGAGATTTCTGCAGGTGACACACAATTTATCATCACCAACTTACGTTATTACAACTGGAAGCAAACCGCAGCCGAGAAGCAGTTTGATGCCCAGAGCGACATTTTGCGCAATGATCCTGCCGACACGCATACACAAGGACTGGTAGTAGACATCAACGCCGACTACTATGAGGTGAACGATACCGTACCTTTCATCAAGAACGGTTCACCACTTGACGTACGCCTGAAGGGAGAGTTTGAGGTACAGTCTGAGCCTGCCGCCGTCAGAGAGATTGCTGGCAAAAAGGCATTCTGCTTTACTGGCAAAGAAATGTACCGTAGCAACTTCATGTTGCCAGCCACCATCCGCGACAACGCTCCTTACACTATCGATGCCTGGATTCTGAATCCTGAGATGGAAGAGAACGAATGTGTCGCCGACTTCACCTCCACCCACAATGAGCTGGAAAAAATCATGGTGGTCAATGGTACAGAGCCTCGCTGCGGAGTACTCAACCACTATGGCTTCTATGAAGACGTAGGCTATAAGGACATCAAAAAGTTGGAAGGCAAGTGGCAGCACGTGTACGTTTGCTTTGATGGCAGAATGCAGCGCGTCTACATCAACGACCAACTCATCAGCGAGAAAGACGTGCAGTTGCTCTTCAAGCCATCGCAGTTTATCCTGCTCGGCAGAAACGCAGAGGGCGCATGGCCATTCTCCGGCTATCTCCACTCTCTCAAGCTTTGGGACGAGTTTATTCCGAAGAAGTGAAGAACGAAGAGTAAAGAATTCATTTGTAAATAAATAAAACAACGACGATACATGAAGAAAATCTTAGTAACATCAGCCCTGGCGGCATTGGCATTGATGCCTGCCTCGGCACAGAAGGCTAACAAGAATTCAGGGGGATATCCCATTACCCCTGTACCTTTTACATCGGTAAAAGTATGGAACAATTCGTTCTGGGGACAGCGCATCGAGACATCCCGCAAGGTGACAATTCCACTGGCTTTCAGTAAGTGCGAAAGCGAGGGACGCTACAAGAATTTTGAACGCGCCACCCAGCCTAGCGACAAGTACGACGTAGGCAAATTGATGCCTTACAGTTTCGATGACACAGACCCATACAAGACCATCGAAGGTGCCAGCTACGTACTTCAAACTTATCCTGACAAGAAACTCAAGGCTTATATCGACAGCGTGCTCAACATCATCGGTGCCGCACAGGAACCAGACGGGTATCTCTACACCGCCCGTACACAGAACCCCAAGCATCCTCACTTCTGGGCTGGCGACAAGCGATGGAGCATGGAAGAGGACTTGAGCCATGAGCTTTACAACCTCGGCCATATGGTGGAGGGTGCCGTTGCACACTGGCAAGCCACAGGCAGCCGCAAGTTCCTGGATATAGCCATTCGCTACGCCGACTGCGTAGTGAAGGAAGTGGGACCAAAAGCTGGTCAGGCTTGCGTGGTGCCTGGACACCAGATTGCCGAAATGGCACTCTGCAAACTCTATCTCGCCACAGGCAACAAGAAATATCTCGATGAGGCCAAGTTCTTCCTCGACTATCGCGGCAAGACCAAGATACAGACAGAATATTCACAAAGTCACAAGCCCGTATTGGAGCAGGACGAGGCAGTGGGGCACGCCGTGCGTGCTACCTATATGTATGCTGGTATGGCTGACGTAGCCGCCCTCACGGGCGACACCGCCTACATCCATGCCATCGACCGCATCTGGGACAACATCGTGGGCAAGAAGCTCTACATCACCGGCGGTATCGGTGCCACCAACAACGGTGAGGCTTTCGGCAAGAACTACGAGTTGCCCAACATGAGCGCTTACTGCGAAACTTGCGCAGCCATTGGCAACGTATACGTCAACTACCGTCTCTTCCTCCTCCACGGAGAGAGCAAGTATTACGACGTATTGGAGCGTACGCTCTACAACGGTCTCATCAGTGGCGTAAGCATGGACGGCGGTGGCTTCTTCTACCCTAACCCACTGGAGAGCATGGGCCAGCACCAGCGCCAGGCATGGTTCGGTTGCGCTTGCTGCCCTAGCAATATCTGCCGCTTCCTGCCCTCCCTACCTGGCTATGTGTATGCCGTAAAGGACCACAACGTATATGTGAACCTCTTCCTCAGCAACTCCTCTTCCCTAAGCGTGGCTGGCAAGAAGGTTTCCCTCAGCCAGGACACCCAGTATCCTTGGAACGGCGACATCGCCATCAAGGTAGACGACAACAAGGCTGGTCAGTTCGGTATGAAGATTCGTATCCCAGGATGGGTAAAGGGGCAGCCCGTGCCTAGCGACCTCTACTACTATAGCGACGGCAAGCGCCTCAGCTACTCCATCACAGTGAACGGTCAAAAGATGGATGCCAAGGTGACTGCAGACGGTTACTACACCATCAACCGCAAGTGGAAGAAGGGCGACGTAGTTCGCGTCCACTTCGACATGGAGGCTCGCACCGTACGTGCCAACAATAAGGTGGAGGCAGATCGCGGTTGCGTGAGCATCGAGCGTGGTCCTATCGTTTACTGCGCTGAGTGGCCCGACAACAACTTTGACATCATGAACGTTTTGGAAAACCAGGAGCCTACCTTCACTGAGGGCAAGCTTTCCTACGATGGTTTCATCGACCCCAAGTACAAGAATGCCTTGACCCTCTACAAGGGACAGAACCTAGAGACACTGACCACTCCCGTACAGACCCTAGCCTTCGACAAGAGCGGAAAGCTCACCGCCAAAGACGAGAGCCTGAAGCTCATCCCCTACTTCGCATGGGCACACCGTGGCAACGGCAACATGAAGGTATGGTTGCCACAGGACATGAAGGCTACTCGCCCATCAGCCCCAGCTACACTGGCATCACAGGCTAAGGTGGAGTTCTCCTCTCCAGTTCCTGCCAAGAGCAGTATCACCGACGGCTTGGTTCCTGCCGACGAGAATGACCGCAGCATCCCTTACTGTCACTGGTGGCCTAAACAGAACACCACAGAATGGATAAGCTACACTTTCCCTGAGACTCAGGAGATTAAGAGTTGCTCGGTATACTGGTATGACGACCAGCCTTGGGGCGGTTGCAAGGTGCCAAACTACTGGAAGATTTACTATCAGGACGAGGCTGGCAACTGGAAGGAAGTGACAGGCGCAGATGGCTATCCCACAGCCAAGGGCACAGCTTGCACTGTCAACTTCGACCCAGTGAAGACCAAGGCAGTGAAGCTCGAACTGAAGCAACCCGAGAAGCACTCTTGCGGCTTGTTTGAGTGGAGCGTGAAATAACAGAAAATTTCATTGACGATAAAACCGCCCGAGTATCAACAGTAATACTCGGGCGGTTTATGCTTTAGCCACACACTTTTGCAGGTGACCCGTTTTTTCGTTCTTGTTTCTGTCCTTATATACAAACTTTCGGGAAATCAATCACCCTTTGAATGAAGAAATTTGCAAATTTATGATGCAAAAGTACATAAATACAACAAAAATCTTGTCGTTTCAGATAAAAAGTGTAACTTTGCAGCAAGATTGTAATATAACATCGGAGGAAGAAACATGATATATTCCGTAGCCAACCCCATTTATGACTCTGTGTTCAAATTCCTAATGGAAGACGAACGCATAGCCAAGACTGTGCTCTCCGCCTTGCTGAAGAAGGAGGTGGTGAGCGTGGAAATGCGTCGCCACGAGCACCCGAATGTGACCCGCGACAACATTTCTATGTTCAGAATCGACTTTGCAGCAAAGGTCAAGGAAAACGACGGCAACACGCACCTGATATTGATAGAGCTGCAAAAGACATGGCTGGACACAGAGACCCTGCGTTTCCGCCGCTACCTTGCCTTGCAGTACAACGCTGAGGAAAACATGCAGAAGGAAGGTAACAACAAGGGATACGCCATTCCGATGGTAGCGGTCTATCTCTTGGGGCATCGCATTGGCGACATAGACAAGGCGGTGGTGTACGTTGGGCATAAGACTGTAGATTATGACGGCAAGGAAGTGGAGAACGGAGATACCGACCCATTCATCAACAGTCTGATACACGACAGCATCATCGTGCAGATACCTTTACTGCATGGCAATATCAACAATAGTCTGGACAAGGTACTGAGCGTATTCGACCAGACAAAAAGAGACGAAAGAAACCAGCAAATCGTTCGACTCGAAGCTGCTAATTACGAGGACGATTCAGACATGATGTATCTCCTGCATCGCCTCAGTCTGGCAACCATGAGTGCTGAAGTTCGCCAGGAGATGAACGACGAGGATGAATATTATTCCGTGATTGAGGCTCGTGACACCCAAGTGATGAAACTGAACGAAATGGTGTCCAAACAATATGCACAGATCAACGAGCAGACGGCGCAGATCAACGAGCAGACGGCGCAGATCAACGAGC
>CAVDKC010000082.1:0-11846 GCA_963609615.1 Oribacterium sp. | reverse complement strand
ACCACTACCAAGACCGGTTTCGTACCACAGGAAGACCAGGGCGTGATGATGATCAACGTGAGCACCTCGCCAGGTAACACGCTGACCGAGACCAACAAGACCATGGACAAGATAGGCGACATCCTCGCCAAGCAGGAAGAGGTGCAGCACTTCAGTACAGTGGCAGGTTACGGTATGCTCTCTGGTCAGGGAACTTCCTACGGCACCATCGTGGTACGTCTCAAGAGTTGGGACGAGCGCAAGGGCAAGGAGCACTCCATCGACCAGGTGATGGCTAGGCTCAACGGCGAGTTCAGCAAGTTGAAGGAGGCGCAAGTGTTCGTCTTCCAGCCTGCCATGATTCCTGGCTATGGTATGGGTAACTCCATCGAGCTGAACATGCAGGACAAGACGGGCGGCGAGAAAAAGGTATTCTACGGATACGTGATGAAGTTCCTGGGCGAACTCAACAAACGACCCGAGATAGCCGTGGCCTACACGTCTTACGGTATGAACTTCCCGCAGATTTCGGTAGATGTAGATGCCGCCAAGTGTAAGCGTGCGGGCATTTCGCCCTCTACCATCCTCGATGCTCTGGGCAGTTACTGCGGTGGCTCGTACGTGAGCAACTACAATGAGTTTGGCAAGGTGTACCGTGTAATGATCGAGTCTTCACCACAATATCGCCTCGACAAGCACTCGCTCGACAACATGTTCGTGCGCAACGGTTCAGAGATGGCTCCGCTCAGCGAGTTTGTCACCCTGAAAGACGGCGTGGGCGCACAGGTGTCCAACCGATTCAACCTCTACAGTTCTATCCAGGTGAACGTAAACGTGGCCGAAGGTTACTCTACTGGTGAGGCCCAGAAGGCCATTGCCGAGGTAAAAGATCAGACCCTGCCTTCGGGCTATGGCTATGAGTTTGGCGGTATGGCCCGTGAGGAGGGCAACAGCAATGGCGGCAAGACGCTCTTCATCTACGGCATCTGCGTAGTACTCATCTACATCATTATGGCCTGCCTCTACGAGAGCTTCCTCATCCCATGGGCAGTTATCCTGAGCGTTCCGTTCGGACTGATGGGAAGTTTCCTCTTCGCCAAGCTCTTCGGACTGGAGAACAATATCTACCTGCAGACGGGTATCATCATGCTCATCGGCTTGCTGGCCAAGACCGCCATTCTGATTACCGAGTATGCCGTAGAACGTAGACGTGCCGGCATGGGCATCATCTCTTCTGCATTCTCTGCAGCGCAAGACCGTCTTCGTCCTATCTTGATGACGGTACTCTGTATGGTGTTCGGTATGTTGCCGTTGATGTTCTCTACCGGTGCCGGTGCCAATGGTAACAGTTCGCTGGGCACAGGTGTGGTAGGAGGTTTGCTCGTAGGCTCGCTCGCCCTTGTATTCGTGGTACCAGTCTTCTATGTGGTATTCGAGTGGCTGCAGGAGAAGGTGAGAAAGCCTCGCCCTGAGGATGCCGACTATCAAGTGCAGCAAGAGCTCCTGAAATCTATCGAGGAAAAGAGCAGAGCCAAGAAGGAGTGAAAATTAAGTGAAGAACGAAGAGTGAAGAATTCACTTGAAGTGAAGAACGAAGAGTGAAGAATTCATTTGCTAAGACAGATGTCTTAACTCCTCCCACTCCCGGTAAATCCTCTTCCCCCTTAAAAGGGTAATAAAATAAATAAGGTAAAAAGGGAAGGGATGGAACCACAAAGGCTGTTGCCTTAACTCCATCTCCCCCTTTAACTCCTACAACAATTAAACGAACCATCGAATGAAGAAAATCATATATTCGGCCCTACTACTCGCCTCTATGAGTAGTTGCGGCATTTACACCAAATACCAGCCGGAGACGAAGGTGCCCGACAAGCTCTATGGCGACTCGGTGCTCGACCAATCCATCTCCGAGTACCAGAACACCTCGGCATCGGAGAAAGACTCCACGTCTCTCGAATTCATGGACTGGCACGACCTGTTCACCGACCCCTTGCTACAACAGTACATAGAACGTGGACTGAGCCAGAACACCGACTATCAGCAGGCTATGCTGAAAGTAGAGGAAGCCAAGGCCACCCTGAAGGCAGCCAAGCTCGCCTTCCTGCCCAGCTTTGCCATCTCGCCACAAGCAGGGGTAACCAGCTTCGGCTCGGCAAAGGCATCGCAAACCTACTCCGTGCCATTGAACATGAGTTGGGAGATAGACATCTTCGGCAGGATGCGCAATGCCAAGGAGCAATCAAAGGCACTCTATGCCAAAAGTAAGGATTACAGACAAGCTGTTCGTACTCAATTAATAGCTAACATAGCAAATATTTATTACTCTCTTATTACTCTCGACCAGCAACTTTCTCTATCTGTGAAGACGGAGGAAGCCTGGCGAGAGACCTTGGAGACGGCCCGTGCCCTGAAGAAGGCTGGCCGATACGACGAGGCAGGAGTATCACAGATGGAGGCCACCCTGCAAAGCGTGCATACCGGCGTACTCGACTTGCAGAGCCAAATCAAACAAACGGAGAACAGCCTGGCCGTCATCCTCGGAGAAACTCCACGGCATTACGAGCGAGGCACCGACTTCCTGACACAGGGAAATGCAGGCAATGCCTCCAGCACAGCATCCAAGGCATCCGGCAACGCCCTGGAGAACCTGAAGATAGGAGTACCCCTCCAACTGCTCTCCTCACGCCCTGACGTACGCCAGGCAGAGCGCACGATAGAGGCAGCATTCTATGGCGTAAACCAAGCCCGTTCGGCATTCTATCCATCGCTTACGCTGAGCGGAAGCATCGGATGGACCAACTCGGCAGGGTCGATGATCGTGAACCCCGGCAAATTCTTGGCTTCTGCCCTGGGTTCACTGGTAGCCCCTATCCTGACGAGAGGACAAAACGAGGCACAGCTCAAGATAGCCAAAGCCCAGCAAGAGGAGGCGAAGCTTGCCTTCACCCAGACCCTGCTCAATGCGGGCAAGGAGGTGAACGATGCTTTGACCGCCTATCAGACTTCACTCAAGAAGGAAGAGACGCTGGCATCCCAAATCAAGTCTCTGGAGACTGCATTGCGAAGCACTACACTCCTGATGGAACATGGTACCAATACCTACCTCGAAGTGCTTACGGCGCGCCAAACGCTACTCTCCGCGCAACTCTCAGAATCGGCTAACAAACTTACAACTACTCAAAATATTATTAATCTCTACCAAGCCTTGGGTGGAGGGCAAGAGAAAGAAGTTCATGAAGTGCATTCTGTCCATAAGGATCATGAACAATAGATTGTCATCAGTGATTACATTTTTCGCATACCTATTTGTGTAATCATCTCCACGTAGAAGGGCTGCCTGTGAAGTGATTCACGGACAGCCCACTTTTTATTCCCTTCCAAAAAGCAGACATTTTGACAGATAAACACTTCTATTTTATCGTAAAACAACAAAGTTAACGACATCTTGTCACAATTATTCCTCCTTGGCATGTTATTCGCTTCCCCCTTCATCGAAAAGTAAAGACATTTTTTAACGACAAGAAAGGAGAACAGAATATGACATTCGACAAATTTACCATCAAGGCGCAAGAAGCGGTGCAAGCCGCCGTAAACATCGCGCAACGCAACGGGCAGCAGACCATCGAACCAGTGCACCTTCTCAGCGGCATCATCGAGAAAGCACCGGATGTAACCAACTATATCTTCCAGAAGCTGGGCATGAATGCCAATCAGATAGACCTGCTCCTGAAACAGGAAATGCAGCACTTGCCCCGCGTGCAGGGTGCAGCACAGCCCTACCTCTCGAATGACACCAACCAGATACTGCTGAACGCAGAGACCCTGGCTAAGAAAATGGGCGATGAGTTTGTTAGCGTGGAGCCCATCCTGCTAGCCATCATGAAAACCAGCTCTACCGCCTCCAGAATCCTCAAGGACGCCGGGGCCAACGAGAAGGACATGACCGCTGCCATCCAAGCACTCCGTCAAGGACAAAACGTAAAGTCGCAAAGCGCCGACGACAACTACCAGAGCCTGGAAAAGTACGCCAAAAATCTCGTGGAGCAAGCCCGAAGCGGCAAACTCGACCCTGTTATCGGCCGTGACGAGGAAATTCGCCGTGTGCTCCAGATTCTTTCGAGAAGAACCAAGAACAACCCTATTCTGATAGGCGAGCCTGGTACTGGCAAGACTGCCATCGTGGAGGGACTGGCAGAGCGTATCGTACGTGGCGATGTGCCCGAGAATCTAAAGGACAAGCAGCTCTACTCCCTCGACATGGGCGCACTCGTGGCAGGTGCCAAGTACAAGGGTGAGTTTGAAGAACGACTGAAGAGCGTCATCAAGGAGGTAACCAATGCTGACGGCAACATCATCCTCTTCATCGACGAGATACATACCCTGGTAGGTGCTGGTGGCGGAGAGGGCTCCATGGATGCCGCCAACATACTGAAGCCAGCCCTGGCACGTGGCGAGTTGAGAGCCATCGGTGCCACCACCCTCAACGAATACCAGAAGTACTTCGAGAAGGACAAGGCGCTGGAGCGTAGATTCCAGACCGTGATGGTGAACGAGCCAGACGAGGTGGATGCCATCAGCATCCTCCGTGGCATCAAGGAGCGTTACGAGAATCACCACAAGGTGCGTATCCAGGACGATGCATGTATAGCCGCAGTCAAACTGTCTGAGCGTTACATCTCAGACCGCTTCCTGCCCGACAAGGCCATCGACCTCATGGACGAAGCCGCAGCAAAGCTCCGCATGGAGCGCGACTCCGTACCCGAAGAACTCGACGAAATAACCCGCCATCTGAAGCAACTGGAGATAGAGCGCGAGGCCATCAAGCGTGAGAACGACCAGCCCAAGATAGCCCAGTTAGACAAGGAGATAGCCGAACTGAAAGACAAGGAGCACGACTATCGTGCCAAGTGGGAAGGCGAGAAGGCCCTGGTCAACAAGATTCAGCAAGACAAGCAAGAGATGGAGAACCTCAAGTTTGAAGCTGAGCGCATGGAGCGCGAGGGCAACTATGAGCGTGTGGCAGAGATACGCTACTCTAAGCTCAAGGCTCTGGAGGACGACATCAAGCGCATCCAGGAGCAACTGAAGAGCACGCAGGGCGGTGCCGCCATGGTAAGGGAGGAGGTTACCTCCGACGATATTGCCGAGGTGGTAAGCCGCTGGACGGGCATCCCTGTAACCCGCATGATGCAGAGCGAAAGGGAGAAACTGCTCCATCTGGAGGAGGAACTCCACAAGCGTGTCATCGGACAAGACGAGGCCATCACTGCCGTCTCTGATGCCGTGCGCCGCAGCCGTGCCGGCCTGCAAGACCCTAAGCGCCCTATCGCCTCGTTCATCTTCCTCGGCACCACGGGTGTAGGCAAGACCGAACTTGCCAAGGCTCTCGCCGAATATCTCTTCAATGACGAACAGATGATGACCCGTATCGACATGAGCGAGTATCAGGAGAAGTTCAGCGTAACCCGCCTCATTGGTGCGCCTCCGGGATATGTAGGCTATGACGAGGGCGGTCAGCTCACCGAGGCAGTACGCCGCAAGCCATATAGCGTGGTGCTCTTCGACGAGATAGAGAAGGCTCATCCCGACGTGTTCAACACCCTCTTGCAGGTACTCGACGACGGACGTCTTACCGACAACAAGGGCCGTGTGGTAAACTTCAAGAATACCATTATCATCATGACCTCAAATGCCAGCCGCGAGATGCTTCGCAAGACCTTCCGCCCAGAGTTCCTGAACCGTATCGACGACATCATCACCTTCCAGCCTCTCTCCAAGGAGCAGATTGCCAGTGTGGTAGAGCTGCAGATGAACAGAGTAAAGAAGATGCTGGAGCCACAAGGTTTCGACCTCTGCTGGACCCAAGAGGCCATTGCCTATCTAGCCGAGGCTGGTTACGACCCCGACTTTGGTGCCCGTCCTGTAAAGCGTGCCATCCAAGACTATGTACTGAACGACTTGAGCAAGCAGATCTTGTCTGAGCAAGTGAGCAGGGAGAAGCCCATCACTATCGATTATACCGAGGCTGGCGGACTAACGTTCAAAAATCTGTAAGTCACCCCAAAAGACAGGGCATCACGATGCACAGAGCAGACCATCTGCTTTATCGCTGAGACAGATGCAGACGGTGACGGTGACCGTGACAGTCCAAAATTCTGCACCTCATACATAAGAAAAGATTTCCCCCGACAGGAGTAACATCCTATCGGGGGGAACTTTTTTCGTTTTATCCAAAGCTAATCATTAGAAAGTTAATCAATAATGATTCCACCATTTGGCTGGATAGTAACCTTTGCCTTTCCGTCCTTCCCTACTTTGAGAGTCTTCTTGACGGAGGTAAAGAACTTATCGCCCTTTTTCTTGGGCTGGTCGGTAAGATACTCCACCGTCTGTCCGGCAAACATCGGGAGAGAGAGAGTAAGAGTGAGAGGCTTGTCGGTGGCATTCAGTCCGCCTACAAACCACTTGCCTTTGCCAGCCGATGCCGTGCCCTCATTGCTGGCAGAAGCCTTGCGGGCCACTACGGCATACTTCGTAGGATAACCGGCTATAAACTTCACGTCATCCCATGCCGTAGGCACCTGCTTGAGCCAGTCAAGCTCCCACTGGGGCACATCCTCCAAGTTGTTGGGATAGAGGCACACACAGTTTACACTGCTCTGGTTGGTAATCGCCGTAGCCATCTCGAATACGTCGCTCGTGTAACGCTGATGGCGGCTCTTGTTGTCCTTGGAGAAATACTTGTTCATCATCACACCGCCCCAGTCGAAGCTAGCCACGGCATTACGGGAGAATGGGTGCATCGTCATCTCGAAAGCCTCCTTTTGGGCATGGTGGTCGGTAAAGTAAACATTCTCCGAAGCCAATGCTGCCTCGCTCGACACATAGTTGGGATACATTCTCTCCCAGCCACGAGGAATGGTGCAACCATGGAA
The DNA here is from genome assembly GCA_963609615.1 of Oribacterium sp. Classification (GTDB taxonomy): domain Bacteria; phylum Bacteroidota; class Bacteroidia; order Bacteroidales; family Bacteroidaceae; genus Prevotella. The sequence continues at coordinate 4,932 of CAVDKC010000082.1, read as the reverse complement.
GATGACCTCCAGACCATAGTCGTTGGCATCGCTCAGGATGTCCTCGTAGAGGCGCATCGTCTCCTGCTTGTCGCCTCCGAAGAAGTCTACCTTGATGCCTACTACGCCTATCTTCTGCATCCAGGCCATGTCCTTCTTTCTCGCAACTGCGTTGTTCATGATTTGTCGGGGAGTCTGAGGGGCATCGTTCTCGAAGCCATTAGAGTTGTACCAGAGCATCAGGCGCACGCCCTTACTCTGGGCATACTTAGAGAGTTCTTCGATGCGCTTGCGACCTATCTGCCTGTCCCACCAGTTGTCGACAAGAATAGCCTCATATCCCTGTGCAGCAGCCACATCTATCATTTTCACCTGGTCATCATAATTGATGGAGTTGTCTTGCCAGATGAGCCAGCTCCAGGTATAGCGGGCAGGCTTATAATCCTTGCTGGGCTCATAGAGCGGAGTAACCACATCATAAGGAATGGTGGTCTCCACGACAGGAGCCAGTGACGAGCCTACGGTGATGGTGCGCCAAGGAGTCTCGCCAGGCAAAGGTATGCCGGCATACTCCGAACCCAAGCCATTATTCTCGCCCTTCTGAGGGAAGGCTATGGTATAGCCTTTGCCTGGCTCGTAATCGCTCAGTCTACTGCCGGGGTAAGCACTCGAGACACCCGTCTCGCTCACCAATACCCATCCGTCCTCGCCTACCTTGAAGAGGCAAGGGAAGGTGTACCCCACGCCATACTGCGACTTTGTAGCCATCGGCGCATCCGATGTGTATTCTTCCTCATAGGAAGGCTTGGTTCTCTCCCACCCTGTCATCGGCGTAATCTGAGGACAGAGGAAGGTGGTGGTTTGCTCCGGGAAGTTGAAACCGCTCACCTCATTGTAGATAATCACCGCCTTCGGATTGTCTTTCTTCGGGCGAATCATCTCATACCTGTAGGCGACATCGTTGTCTGATACATGCAGACGAAGGGTCATGGAGTCTTTCTGGGCATTGAGAAATCCAATGGTGGCCTCATACACATCCTTCTCGACATGCGATTTCTTGATGCGAGTCATGTCGTAGGCGAGATGTTTTGCCTCGCCCTTGTAGGTACCCATGGTAAGACCTTCAGAGAAGTTGCCATAGTTGGCAATGAGTCCGAGGGCAGAGGGGGCAAGCATCTGCTTGCCATCATAATTCACTGTATAGGAAGCCTTGCCAGCTTCACAAGTTACATTCACCGTCAGTTTGCCATTGGGCGAAGTCACTGTGTAGTTGTTCGCCTGGGCGCAGAGGGCTCCAAGCAAGCAAATACTAGCCAAAGAAATTCTTTGCTTTTTCATACTTTTTTAAGACGTTAGAGTTTATTTTATTAAGTTTTTCGCTTGCAAAGATAAGCAAACAATTGGAGACAAAGGAATAAAATACATCAAAAAATGGTCTCTTTTCATTATATTTACATAAATAACACAAAAAAAGCCCCGACATCACGTCGAGGCATTTTTTAAGTTTTTGAATGTTTCAGCAGTTTGTGTTTTTATGTAGTTATGATCTTATTTTTGAAAATCAGTTTACTTTTTCGATTGCAAAAATACGAATAATAATTGATATAAGTCAAAGAATCTACAACTTTTTCAGCAAAAAAAGACGCAAACGTTTACGAAATTTGCTCCTTCAAAGGGACGTTTTGTGAGCCATTGTTATTCAAAAAAACTATAATTATTATCCCGATATTTGCCGCATTCGGAAATTTTGTCTAAATTTGCACCTATTATTATATATACGTACGTAAAGAATGAAAGAATTTGTAATCTCAGAGGTCAAGGCAGAAACTGCCGTGCTCGTGGGTCTCGTTACCAAGACGCAGGACGAAGCCAAGACCAAGGAATATCTCGACGAGTTGGAGTTTCTCGCCGATACCGCCGGTGCCATCACGGTGAAGCGATTCACCCAAAAGGTGGTGGCTCCTAACCAAACCACCTATGTAGGAAAAGGAAAACTGGAAGAAATCAAACAATATATCAAGGACGAGGAAGAGGAAGACCGTGAGATCGGTATGGTCATCTTCGACGATGAGCTATCCGCCAAACAAATCCGCAACATCGAGCAGGAACTGCAGGTGAAAATCCTCGACCGCACCTCGCTCATCCTCGACATCTTCGCTATGCGTGCACAGACTGCGGCCGCAAAGACCCAGGTAGAATTGGCACAATACCGCTACATGCTCCCCCGATTGCAAAGACTTTGGACGCACTTGGAACGCCAAGGTGGCGGTTCCGGTTCGGGCGGCGGAAAAGGTTCGGTAGGCCTTCGCGGTCCTGGCGAGACTCAGTTGGAGATGGACCGCCGTATCATCCTCGGACGTATGAGTCTGCTCAAAGAGCGTCTCGCCGAGATAGACAAGCAGAAGACCACCCAACGCAAGAACCGAGGCCGACTCATTCGTGTGGCTCTCGTGGGCTATACCAACGTGGGCAAGAGTACCATCATGAACCTCCTTGCCAAGAGTGAGGTGTTTGCCGAGAACAAGCTTTTTGCCACCCTCGACACCACCGTACGCAAGGTGGTAGTGGAGAACTTGCCTTTCCTCCTGGCCGATACTGTAGGTTTTATCCGCAAACTCCCTACCGACTTGGTAGACTCCTTCAAGAGCACCCTCGACGAGACGCGTGAGGCCGACCTCTTATTACACGTGGTAGACATCTCCCACCCCGACTTCGAGGAGCAAATCCAAGTAGTGGAGAATACCCTGAAGGAACTGGGATGCGCCGACAAGCCCTCGATGATTATCTTCAACAAGATAGACAACTATTCCTGGATAGAGAAGGAAGAAGATGACCTTACCCCTATGCAGAAGGAGAACATACCATTGGAGGACTTGAAGAAGACTTGGATGGCAAAGATGGCCGGCGAATGCCTCTTCATCTCCGCCAAGGACCGGGAGAACATCGACGAGTTCAGAGACACGCTCTACAGGAAAGTGCGTGAACTCCACGTACAGAAGTATCCTTACAACGACTTCCTATACCAGGACTACGAGTAAGATGGAAAGATTGAAAAAATGGAAGGATGGAAATATTGACAGATAGCTTATGAACGATTACAGACCATTGACCTCCGATGAAATCGAGGTACTCAAGCATAACGACTGCTGGGCGGAAGACTGGACTTCGGTCAATGTGGCAGAAGACTTCACCCCCAGGCACATGCACCGCGTAATGCTATATGGAGAGGTGAACATCGGCTCATTCAACAAGAATGTAGAGGTGAGCCAAGGTTTCGTGAAGCACTCGGGCATCAGCAATGCCACCCTGCGCAACGTAACCATCGGTGACGACTGTCTCATCGAAAACATAGGCAACTTCATCAACAACTATAACATCGGCGACGATTGCTACATCTCTAACATCGCCACCATAGAGACCACCGAGGGCGCAACCTATGGCGAGGGAAACCTCATAAGCGTGCTCAACGAGGTGGGCGAAGGCAACGTCATCCTCTTCTCCGACCTCAACAGTCAGCTTGCAGCCTTCATGGTAAAACACTTCTCTGACAAGGAGTTGAAAGAACAGGTACGCCAACTCATCAAGACCGCCATCGACAACAAGATGCCCGAGCGCGGCCAGGTGGGCAACAACGTAAAGATTGTAAACACCAAGGAGATAACCAACTGCGTAATCAATGATTTCTGCGAAGTAAACGGAGCATCCCGCTTGAGCGACTGCACCCTGCTGGGTTCGGTACACGGCAATGTATACATCGGTACAGGTGTCATCGCCGAGAACTCCATCATTGCCGAAGGGTCTAGCGTCATCAACAGTGTGAAGATACAAGATTGCTATGTAGGAGAGGCTTGCCAGCTGAGCAATGGTTTCACCGCCTCCACCTCTGTATTCTTCGCCAATAGCTATATGAGCAACGGTGAGGCTTGTGCGGCATTCTGTGGGCCGTTCAGCGCATCCCATCACAAGAGCAGTCTTCTCATCGGGGGAATGTTCTCGTTCTACAACGCAGGCTCAGCCACCAATTTTTCCAATCATGCCTACAAGATGGGACCTATACATTGGGGCATTCTGGAGCGTGGCACAAAGACGGCCAGCGGCGCTTACCTCATGATGCCGGCTACACTAGGATGTTTCTCGGTGTGCTTCGGCAAGCTGATGAACCACCCCGACACCCGCAACCTGCCATTCTCCTACCTTATAGCCGATGGCGACAAGATGATTCTCATACCCGGCAAAAACATCACTACCGTAGGCTTGTATCGAGACATCCGCAAATGGCCCAAACGAGACGTGCGCCCTGCCGAATGCCGCAAGAGCATTGTCAACTTCGACTGGCTCTCCCCCTACTCCGTAGACGAGGTGCTCAAGGGCAAGAAAATACTGGAAAACCTGCGTAAGGCGACGGGCGACAACGTGTCTCAATACATCTATCACGAATACGTTATCCCGGCTTCATCTCTGCACAAGGGCATCAAGTACTACGACATCGCCCTGCGCCTCTATATGGGTGCCGTACTGAAGAGAGTACAGGAGAAAGACCCTTCTCTTACCCCTCCTACTACAGAGGTAGGTTTGGGCGACTGGAGCGACCTCTCCGGATTGCTCCTGCCGGTAAGCGAGGAAGAGCATATCATAACCGATTTGAGAGAAGGAAACATTGAGGCCATACAGGATCTCATCGAGCGATTCGAGGTTATCGATGCCCACTACATCAAGTATCAGTGGACATGGACCTACAAGATGATTTGCGACTATTACAACCTCTCAGAGATAACCCTAGAGGATGCCAACCGCATCAATGAGGACTACATCAAAGCACGCCATTCTTGGTTCTCAGAAATCAGAAAGGATGCCGAGAAGGAGTTTGCCATGGGCGATGTTGAGGAAGAGGTATTCCGCAACTTCATCAATAACGTTGAAAGTTGAACATTTAAAGTTAAAAGTTACAAGTTA
>CAVDKC010000081.1:0-12168 GCA_963609615.1 Oribacterium sp. | reverse complement strand
ATTTCCAATTTACATTCGCTTTGGCGTGATTTTTTTAGCTCATGGATATTTCATAATTGTATAACATTTGAATTCTTCGTTCTTCACTCTTCACTCTTCGTTCTTCACTTAAAACTGTACGCTTAGTCCGATGGAGTAGGTGCGATATACCGGGTAGGTTCTCTTGTCGTCTATACCCATTGTGCTATTCACCACGTAACTGTTTATCATCGGAGTTAAACCGCCGTAGCTGGTAATGGTGACCAGATTGTTTACACTCGCAGATACCCTAAGCGACTGGATAGCCCCTTTCTTGACAGGAATATTATAGCCGATGGTGAGGTATTCGAAGTTTAGGTAATCCCCCTTTTCCAGCCAATAGTCGGACACATTCTGGTCTACTATGTTTTTCTCTGGTGCTCCTTTTAGCACATTGTAGTCTGGGAAGCTCGACATGTTGGTATAAGCCAAACCAGTGCCATTGAATATCTTATGCCCGAAGGCCCCGTTCATCTGGAGTGAGAGATACCAGTCTTTGTAACGGAAACTGATGTTCGAACCCAACGTAACCTTTGGCGTAGCCTGACCGGCGATATAGCGGTCGCCTCCATCACTCAAATCTACCGTTCCGTCATTGTTGAGGTCGGCAATGTCATAACGATAATGGCCGTTGCCATCCTCTATGATTCCCTTACAGTGAGGTAGATAGAAAACACCCAATGGCTGCCCCACGATTTGATAGACTACATTGTTGTATCCGCCATGCTGACCTGCACCCGAAAGACTTCCCATGGCCGTGACATCAGCCGCCGACATCTGCATACCTTCATACTCACCGCTCAGAGAGATGAGCTTGTTCTTCTGCCAAGCCACGTTCATATTGATGTTCAGTTCCATGTCTTTCTTTTGGACAGGCGTGAAAGACACACCGACTTCCAGACCTTGGTTAGACATCGAACCGATATTTGCCAAGAGTTTTTCGTAGGCGAATGGTGGCACAGGCACATCGTAGGCGTAGAGCATATCGGTGGTCTTCGAGTAATAATATTCAGCGGTTAGCACCAGTCGATTCTGCCAGATACCTAGGTCGGTACCGATGTTCCAGGTAGAACGCGTCTCCCATTTTAGGTCAGGGTTATTGTTACGAATCATCCCCATCGTCACGGTGGGTGAACCATTCACCGATACGATACCGTTCTGGCGAACGGTATTCATCGTGGTATAGGAAGATATGCCGCCGAGATTACCCGAACGGCCATAGCCGGTGCGCAACTTCATCATGGTTATCTGCTTCATGGCTGCAAGCCACGTTTCCTTCTTTATATCCCAAGACGCGGAGACTGAAGGGAAGAACCCCCATGTATGGGCATCGCCCACCATCGACGAGCCATCGCCACGCATGGAGAGTGATAGGGAATACTTGTCTAGTAAGGTATAGTCTATGTTGCCCATCACAGAAGCGAGGGCTGGGGCTTCATAGTTGCTGTCTGTTCCTCCAAAAGGGCGAGAGGCGGCAGCACCGATGTTGTTGTAGTGCATGTCATTGCTAGTGATGCCCTTCGCCGAAGTCCAGAAGCCAGTGCTGATTTGCTTCTGGTACTCCGCACCCACCAGTGTCTTCAAGCTATGTGCGCCCCAAGCACGCTGATAGTTGACTGTAAGATTGCCGAGCCATTCCTCGTTCTTGAATTCACCACGGTAGAGGTTACCTTGTGCCCAAACCCAAGTAGGGCAGAACTGGTTATTCTCGTTCGAAGAATAGGAATAAGAGCCGAAAGCAGAGACAAATAAAGATTCTTTCATGCCATAGGCAGCAGCTCCCGTTAAGGATTTCGAAGCAGCGTGCTCATGATTCAGTATGTCGTAGGTCAACTTCAAATGTGCATTGAAGTTCATGTTTTTCGTGTCGTTTCGTTCGGCTAGCAATGCTCCTGGAGGATTTACCTGCGAAGCAGCTCCGTTCTTTACCCAATTACCATTTTCCCTGTCGTAAGGATAGGTAGGATTCATGGCATCGGCAGAATAGAAGAGCATCTGCGTATCAAAGATGTCGTTGTTCTTATAGGAAGAGCCGAACACACCAAAGTCGCCCGTGAGCCGGTTGTCGAAAGCCTTTTGTGAGACGTCAATCTTTGCTACGAGGTTACCATATCCCTTGCTTCGGATAATCGTATTGTGGTCTATGTAGCCAAAGGAAGCGCGGTAATTGGAGCTAGGATTGCCTCCACTGAAAGCCAAGTAATGGTTTTGTATGTTTCCTGTCCGGGTGATAGCCTTGTGGAAGTCGGTATTATAGCCTTTGTCGTTATACTCCAGGCCGTACTTCTGTGCGGCTGCTATGTATTCGGTGGCATTTAGCATCTCCACGTTCTTGTACATTGCCTCTATTCCATAGCTGCCCTCGTAAGAAATCTGAAAACCCTTGCCTGTTCCCTTCTTGGTCTTCACTTGGATAACCCCCGAGGCACCACGAGACCCATACATCGTCGTCTCACTGGCATTCTTCAGTACCGTAAAACTCTCGATGTCGGCAGGATAGATGGTGGCGAGCGTAGCCACATCTGCAGTAACGCCGTCGATGATGACCAGTGGGTCGTTGCCACCCATGATAGAGGTGGTGCCACGCACTCTCACAGAGTTGAGCATCGCCATGCGGTCGAGGCCATTCTTGGTTACGTTTACACCAGCTGTCTTTCCGCTCAAGGCGTCAAGGGCATTGTCCATAACCTGTGCTTGGCTAGCCAAAGGGGTAGCCAAAAGCAACGCACATACGCTATATCTCGCAGGATTCATCAGAAGTTTCATGTTATTACCGTTTAGGTTAATGTGTCTGTCATTCGGGGGCAAAGATATAAAAAATCCCCGAAAACCATACACAATTCTTTAAAAAACTTACGAAAATTTTGCAGTTTCAATAAATTATAGTACCTTTGCACGCGGTTATCAAAATGATAGCTAAGGGGTGCTACCGCTATTGCGGATGCTGAGAACATACCCTCTAACCTGATCCAGATAATGCTGGCGTAGGAAATTAGGAGTAATGCTTATAGCGCAATTATGCGCTGATAAGTATTTGTTTTATCACCACCTCTTTATATACATATTTTATAATATAAAGGTAAAAATGAAAAAAGATTTGTTGTTTGCGACTGCACTCTTGATGGGAATGGCAACTACTGCCGATGCAGCCAAGAACAAAGCAGGAGAAATCATCGACACTTTGAAGGCGAGACAGCTCCAGGAAGTTCAGGTATTATCAACACGTGCCAACAAGAAGACTCCTATGGCTTTTACCAATGTGACCAAGGAAGCCATCAAACAGGTAAACTATGGTAAGGACGTGCCTTATATGTTGGCACTCACTCCATCCGTTACCCTTACTTCTGATGCAGGTAACGGCATCGGCTATACCACTCTTCGTGTGCGTGGTACAGATCCTAGCCGTATCAATATTACAGCCAATGGTATCCCTATGAACGATGCGGAGAGTAGTTCGCTCTACTGGGTCAACTTCGGTGACTTTGCCTCTAGTGCGCAGAGTATTCAGATTCAGCGCGGTGTTGGTACTTCCACCAATGGCTCCGGTGCCTTTGGCGCAACTGTCAACTTCCTGACAGACAATGTAGGTGCCAAGCCATACGTAGGCATGGATTTCGCAGGTGGTAGCTACTATTCCCACAAGGAGACTATACGTTTCAGCACAGGTCTCATCAATGATCACTGGGGCTTCCAGGGGCGTTTGTCCAATATCGGCAGCAAGGGTTATCTTGATCGTGCGTCTACCAAGCTCAATAGCTATTTCCTCCAAGCTGGTTACTTCAGCGACAACACGATGGTGAAGTTTATTACCTTCAATGGCCAGGAGCAGACTTATCATGCCTGGAACTATACCTCCAAGTATGAGCAGAGTCTGTATGGCCGTACCTACAACTCGTGTGGACTGTACACCGATGTAAATGGCAATCGTGCTTATTACGACAACCAGACCGACAACTATCATTCGCAGAACTATCAGCTTATCTGGAGCCAGCGTCTTACCGATCTCTGGAATCTCAATGCAGCTCTCCACTATACCCGTGGCGACGGCTACTACGAGCAGTACGGAAGAAAGAACTATGCCGACTATGGTCTCAACACTATCAAGATGAAGGATGACATCATCTATCGCAAAGAGATGGGCAACGATTTCTATGGGGCCATTGCCTCTGTGAACTATGACAACAAGAGTAATCTCACTGCTAATATCGGCGGCGGTTGGAACAAGTATGATGGTGACCACTTCGGTCATGTGCTTTGGCATAAAGTGAATGGCGACATCGCCCGCGACAATAATTTCGAGTACTATCGCAATAATGCCCAAAAGACAGACTTTAATGTCTATGGCAAGGCCACTTATGAGTTCATCAAGGGATTGAACGGTTTTGTCGACTTGCAGTATCGTCATGTAAACCTGAAGATGCAGGACCCTACCGATTCATATCTGGGCAGCCAGTTCACCTCAGCCTATGTCATCAATGAGAAGTACGACTTCTTCAATCCTAAGGTGGGTGTGAATTATGATATCAACGCCAACAACAAGGTCTATGTGTCTTATGCCATCTCTCATAAGGAGCCTGTGCGCAACAACTACGAGGACTGGTACAATGGAGTTTTCAGCGAGAAGCCTAAGGCAGAGCGTCTGAACGACTTGGAGTTGGGCTATAAATATCAGAGCAGTAAGTTCTCTGCAGGTGCCAACTTCTACTATATGAACTACAAGAACCAGTTTGTCTTGACAGGCGAGCTCAATGAAATCGGCGAGGCAATAACCCGTAACTTCGACAAGAGTTATCGTCTTGGTATCGAGCTAGAGGCAGCATGGAAGCCTGTAGAGTGGTTCCAGTGGGATGCAAATGCCACATGGTCTCAGAACCGTGCCAAGGATATGATGGTAACATTGGAAGACGGTGAAACTGACGTGAACCTCGGCGATACTCGCTTGAGCTTCTCTCCAGACTTCATCTTCAACAACATCCTCACTTTCAAATACGCAGGCTTCCAGGGTAGCATCCAGAGCCAATACATTAGTGACCAGTACTTGACCAATACTGGCTTCAAGGAGATGAAATGTCAGGACAAGGATGGTAATACCACTTACGAGACTTTGCTGCTCAAGAGTCACTTCAATACCAACATCGACCTCAGCTACCACTTCTCTCTCAAGAAGATTGGCATGAAGGATGCTACTATCGGTGTAACCTTGTACAACATCTTCGATGCCAAGTATGATAACAATGGTTGGGCTGCTCCACAATATCGCCAGGTAGACGGCAAGGTAATAGCTGTCAATACATGGAATACTCGTGATCAGGATGCAGCAGGTTTCGCACCGTCAGCTCCATTCAACTGGATGGCTCATCTCTCCATCAACTTCTAAAAAAAGCACTAAGACATCATGATGGAATTCATCACATCATATGGTTTGGATATTGTAACCACGGTACTCGGCTTGATATACATCTTGCTGGAGTACCGTGCCAGTATCTGTCTGTGGATAGTAGGCATCATCATGCCAGCCCTCGATATTTGGCTCTATTGGAGCCATGGGCTCTATGGCGATGCGGGTATGGCTGTCTACTATACTGTGGCAGCCATCTACGGTTATGTTGTATGGAAGTTTGGCAAAAAGAGAAATCAGAAGGCTGAAGAGGAACTGCCGATTACCCATATGAGGAAGTCGCTGTATTTGCCTACAATTGTTATCTTCTTCGTGACTTGGGCACTTACCTGTTACGTATTGGCAACGTTTACCAATTCCACCGTGCCTGTGCTCGATGGCTTTACCAATGCGTTGAGCTTCGTAGGCTTGTGGGCATTGGCACGCAAGTATATCGAGCAATGGTTTTTCTGGATAGTGGTGGATGCAGTCTGCTTCTATCTTTATATCGGCAAGGGTATTCCGTTTAAGGCTGGTCTCTATGGTCTTTATGTATTCATTGCCATTGCTGGCTATTTCAAGTGGAAAAAGATGATGAAGCCTCATGGCCTGTCCATGCGATGAGGCTTCCCGCTTTTCTCCTTCAGAGGTGCTATTTTTTCAACTTAAAAGAGTTCTCAATACTCATGATTTCGTCGTTGAACTCAGCATCTATCTTCAAGCGTTCCTCTACTTTTGAACAACTGTGGATAACTGTGCTATGATCCCGATTTCCAACTAGTTTGCCGATGCGAGATGCTGGCATCTTGGTAAACTTTTGTGCCAAGTACATCGTTACCTGGCGAGCCACTACGTAGTCACGTTTGCGACTCTTGCTGTTTACTGCAGTCACCGTTACATTGTAATGGTTGCATACCGTTTCCACGATTTCATCTATTGTTAGCGGTTTGTCGTCTACTTTGACGGCACGCTTGATGACACGCTCTGCCAAGCGAATATCTATATTGCTGTTATATACTATGCTGTAGGCCAGCAGACCATTGATGGCACCCTGCAAGTCTCTTACGCTGCCGTTGCAAGTCTGGGCTATGAATGACACTACATCCTTCGGAATCTTCAGACCGTCACGACGAATCTTGTTGCTCACGATGTCTACGCAGAGTTGGGCATTGGGCTTTTCAAGCTCACATACCAATCCACAAGAGAAACGAGTCAACAAACGGTCTGGCATATCCTTCAGGTCTACTGGAGGACGGTCGCTCGCCAAGATGATGCGCTTGCCGTTGCGGAAGAGGTGGTTGAAGATATGGAAAAAGGTGTTAAGCGTCTTGCTCATACCTGCCCAGTCTTGAATGTCATCCACTATCAGAATGTCGATAGACTGATAAAAGTTGATGAAGTCGTTGCTGGCATTGTGGAGTACGGCATCCGTATACTGGTTCTGAAAGAGACGGGCACTTACGTAGAGCACACGCTTCTGAGGGTACATCTGCTTCGCCTTCAGTCCGATGGCATTGACAAGATGCGTTTTTCCACTGCCAGAAGGCCCATAGATAAACATTGGGTTAAACTGGGTCGTGTTAGGATGCTCGGCGATAGACAATCCTACGCTACGAGGCAACTTGTTGCTCTCTCCCTCCATATAATTATTGAAGGTGAGCTTGGGGTCTAGCTGGGTGTCGAGGTCTTCTTGCTGTGGCATCTCTGGCTGCGCAGCAGATTGGGCAGCACGGGCATGAGCTTGCGCTGCTGCATCTGCATCAGCAGGGTCGGCCTCAATGTCTTGGGTCAACTTGTGCTCTTGGTCGGTCACCACACGATAGGTGAGGCGGATTCCCTCACCGAAATTGCGGTGTAGAACCTTGCTCAGCAAGTCCACGAAGTTTTGTTCCAAGTATTCGTAAACGAACGAACTTGGAACCTGCACCAACAAGGTCTTTGTTGATGGCTTATATGATTCAAAGACGATAGGCTTGAACCATGTAGTGTATTGTTGCTCTGAAACGTTGTCCTTGATGAGCAAGAGACAATTGTCCCAAAGAGCCTTTGGGCTTGCTAACATATATATTTATATTATATTCTAAGATTGTTTTGCATCCTAAAATGCGAAATCATTTGCAAAATTATAAAAAATAAAGGAGAATAGCAAATCCTAGGATTTAATTTATTTTAATAAATTGCTCTTAAGCGTTTGATAACTAAGAATATATGGAGTTATCCACAATGGTGCATATATTCGTGGTGAAACATTTATGAAACAACCCCGAAACTGCTAGCAAACAAATAGTTTGAAGGCAGTTTCAGGGTGTGAAACATAGAGCTTGTTATTTAGACGATTTTTAATTAGTCTATTGCTCTTGTATTTGCTTTCTTCGTAGTCTTACTTGTCTTTCTTGCCGAAGACGGAGAAGTGGACGTACCGCTTGGGGTGCGACTTCAGGTCGATCATCAGCGAGTCTGCGTGAGACATGGTAGAAGTCAAGTTGTCGTAGAGCTTGGTATCGTTCATCAGCAAGCCGAGGCTACCTTGGTTGCTGTTCAACTTCTCCGTAAACTGTTGAGCATTCTCCAGTGTAGCGTTCACCTTGTTGAGTGTGCCTTCCACATCGAGGCTAGCCAAATTGGAAGTCAACTTGTTGGTGTTGTCCAGCACGCCATTTGCCTTGTTGATCATGCCTGGCATTTGCTTGTTGAGTCCAGCCATCAGCGTGTTCAATTCCTGGGTAGAGACTGTCAGGTTTTGGGTGATGGTCTGCGCATTGTGCAGAGTGGCAGCCAGCGCTGGGTCGGCTAGTAGCGCATTGACACTTGCCAAGATGGAATCCAACTTAGGCAACATCTTCTGAATTTCAGGTATCATATCGGCTGCCTTCCCCAAGGCACCTTCGTTTATCGCCCCTTCGATGATGCCGCCCGGCTCTATCCGCTCACGAGGATTGTTGGACAGAAGCAAGTTCACTTGTAGGTTGCCCATCAAGTCCTTGACGATTTCCGCTTGGCTTCCCTTGGGAATGCGCAGTTCTTTGGTGATATCTGCCTTTACCTTAATCGGCCCTGCCTGGGCATAGTCGAAGTCCACGGCATCCACCGTACCCACCTTGTAGCCATCGGCGTATATCGGCGTGGAGGCACCCAATCCCTGGATGTCCTTGAATGTCATGTAATAGTAATTGTTGGTGGAAAACAGATTGATGCCTTTCAGAAAGTTGATTCCGAAATACATGATCAATATGCCTGCGATAGCTACCAGTGCTATCTTGATTTCCTTTGTTATTTTCATTGTTGTCTATTTTTGTTCTTCTAGAAAATGGCAATTACTTGTTTTTGTTCTTCTTGAACTCTCGTATTGCTTGGTTTACGTCATACTTTTGCCCGTTTTTGAAGGCGATGATAAAAGCCTCAGGAAATTTTTCTGCCAGGCTCTTTCGCAAGCGATATAGTTCATTGTAGTTGGTGGAGTTGCCCATCGTGTACTTCACCATGTTGCCCTCTTGGAAAGAGTCATAATCTGTCTCTCCCTTGAAGTGGGTGTCTCCCTTGCGCAGAGTCCTGTTGCTCACGAATATCTGGAGTTTGAAGACTGGGGCATCCTTTGGAACTGTAGTTTGCCGAGGTACTTCGTTTTCTTTCTGCGTTGTTCTCGTGGTTGCTGCAGTCCGTTTGACAATATCGTTGGCTCCTGTCTGTTTGTCCGTTTGGCGAACTGTGTTCTGGCGAGTGACAGGTTGTCGATAAGTGTCAGGTACTATTTTGGGAACTTCCACCGCCTCCGTGTCCGAAGGCTTGAAAGGTACGGTTACCGTCTTGTCGTACTTGTTGCGATACTGGGCAAATCCGTTGAAGATTTCACGGGCTATGTCATCGACACGGGTAGCGTTGTTGAGCAGGTTTTCCTCGTCAGCTGTGGTAATGAAGCCTAGCTCTATCAAACAGCTGGGCATCGATGTTTCTCTTAGTACAAGAAATCCTGCCTGGTGTACTCCCTTGTCTGGGCGGTTGGCATTGTCGCATACCTTGCGTTGTATCATGCGTGCCAGTTCCACACTGCGCTCCATGTTTTTGCCCTGTATGAACTCGAAGATGATGTAGCTCTCCGAAGACTTGGGGTCGAAACCTTGGTAAGTCTGCTGGTAGTTCTGCTCCATCGAGATGACCGAGTTCTCTCGCATAGCTACGTCGAGATTGTCCTTGGCGCGGTGCATACCGAGTGTGTAGGTTTCGAAACCTCTAGCTATCTTGCCTGCTGGCAAGGCATTGGTATGTACGGAGATAAAGAGGTCGGCATTGGCACGGTTGGCAATGTTGGCGCGCTCGTGAAGGGGGATGAAGACATCAGTCTTACGAGTGTATACCACTCTGACATCGGGCATGTTTCGCTCTACATACTTGCCAAACTGTAGGGCTACAGCCAGATTGATGTTTTTCTCCTTGGATATGGTACCGAGAGCACCGGCGTCATGGCCACCATGACCAGCGTCTATTACTAGCGTAAAGCAACTATTGGCAGCGAGCGAAGTCATTGCCAACGTACACATGACAGCTAATATCCATATTACTTTCTTGTACATACTTTCTGATGATTTTGCAAAATTAATGATTTTGTATCAGAAAACCTAAATTTAGTTTAAAGTTTTATCATTTATTAAGTGAACTTGTATTCCCGCACCATCGCAGTCGGCTCCAAATGGGGGATTTTCCTTGGTAATGGTCAGCGTCAGCTCGTGTGCCGCTGGATAAGTGGAAAAGATGCGGTTGCCGATTCTTCCTGCTACATGTTCGACGAGACGGCTAGGTATCGCCATCTCCTCCTTGATGAGTTGGTATAGCTCGGCATAATTGATGGTATGGGCTAAGTCATCGGTCTGCATGGCATTGGAAAAGTCATATTCTACCTCCAGATTGACAACATAGTCATTGCCCACAGAATGTTCCTGGGGCAATACGCCATGATAGGCATGGAAACGGACATTCTTGAGATAGATGCTACTGCCAATTGTCGTTGCCATCGCTTAGTCCTCCTTGTCTTGTGTCGATTCGGCAGCCTTGTCTGCGGCGAAACCGTCGCCCACATATTTCTTCAGTGCTTTTTCCACACCTTTTTTCCAAGTATTGATGTTGTCGGAAGTCAGTTGGAGCTGGTTGACGAGCTTGATGACGTGCTCGATAGGCATCTGGTAGCGAAGTACACCCGAAATCAGCTTGGCATAGTTCCAGTATTCTGGGTTAAACTTCTCGCTCAGTCCTTCGACGGTAATCTTGTAGCCACGCTTGTTGACAAACTGGAAGTCGTATCGTTTCTGGCCGTCATCCAATACGGTCTTGATAATCTTGCCCTTGGATACAGACTTTGGTACCATGATGCCTTCGTCCTCATCCTGCAAACCAGTGAAAATCTCGTACGGATGCCCATTCAGCAGTCCTACCAATGCCACCCATTTCTCCTTGTTGTTCTGGTATCTTACCACATCGCATTCCAACTCGCGAGGACGAACTTCCACTACCTTGTGAGACATGAATGGGAGATGTGTCTCGGCGGAAACCATATTTGCCAAGTGCTCGTACAGGTTCTTCCAGTCTGCCTGTTCTCCTGCATCGTAACGCTGATGCAGCTCAAACAAATTATTTTTTAAGTCATCGAGCAAAGCCTTGCTAGCCTCCTCGAAAGTCATGTTTTCAGTATATTTCATATCAAACGTTTCATATTTTAGGTGCAAAATTAAACTTTTATTTCTAAAATATGAAACGTTTGGGCAGATATTTCACAAAAAAGTTAAAGTAAATTGGGCTTTTCGGAAAACTTTGCGTAACTTTGCGTAATAAAGAACACCTCCCGGATAGTTTCCGAAGGTATATGTATAATAAGGTGTAACTAGAAAAATAAGAAATATGGAATCACTCAAAAACAGAACATCCATTCGTAAATATTCCGACCGTACAGTGTCGGATGAGTTGCTGAATTGTCTCTTGGAGGAAGCCGAGCGAACTCCGACGATGGGCAATCTTCAGCTTTACAGTGTCATCGTAACCCGAAGCGAGGAAGGGAAGAAGGCTCTGGCACCTGCACATTTTAACCAACCGATGGTGACGGGGGCACCAGTAGTGCTCACCATCTGTGCCGACTATAGTCGTACCACCGTATGGGCAGAGAATCGCAAGGCTCATCCTGGCTACGACAATATCCTTTCCTTTATGAATGCTGCTACCGATGCCCTTCTCTTTACACAAACTTTTACCAATCTGGCGGAAGAGGCAGGACTTGGAACTTGTTTCCTGGGAACTACAGTCTACATGCCTAAGCTCATCATCGAGACCTTGAAACTCCCTAAACTTGTGATGCCTGTAGCTACTCTGACTATCGGATGGCCAGATGAGCAACCTGCCAAGAGTGACCGCTTGCCATTGCATAGCATCAAACACAATGAGACGTTCGTTCCTTATACGCCAGAGCAGATAGACGACTTCTATGCCGAGAAGGAATCGCTGGAGGAGAACAAGGAGTTCGTGCGCATCAACAACGTAGAAACCCTCGCCCAGGTTTTCACCGACATTCGCTATACTCGGAAGGATTGTGAGGCGATGAGCGAAGGATTTCTAGAGGCACTGAAGCTGCAAGGATTTCTCAAGTAATCACTATTTTGTCAGAATCCTAGGGGAATAAGCGTATAAAATGTAACAATATAAGTTACTTGCAGACACTAGTGAAATCTTGAATTTCTTTGTTAACCGTTCCACAAATGCTGCTGCAGAATGCCTCAATGCAAAAATCAAAATGC
>CAVDKC010000080.1:0-12190 GCA_963609615.1 Oribacterium sp. | reverse complement strand
CTGCATAGCTCTTTCCAATCTTCTCAGAAGAGGTAACATACCCACCCCATCCGAAGGCTTGGCTACCAGCTCCCTCGCTCATGTGGTCAAAGTCAAACTCAGTGAAATCTGCACCGCTACCATGATAGGCACGCAAGAAGCTCACTCTACCATTAGAATTCATAACCGAATTAACGATTAAGTTATCCTGCTCCTCAGCCACCTTCTCCATATCCTCATTGCTGATTACCTTCACAGGTATGCCAGCCTTCTTAAGCATCGTAGACACAGTCTTATAAGCCAACTGCTGCGCCTCCGTCATATTGGATGGCTTCACCTCCTTCACATCGCGGTGGAAAGGAAGCTCGTCCATGCCCATCTGAGCACCAAATGGCAGATTTTCAGAAATTTCCTCGCCTTTTCCTTGCGAGTTATCGGAAATATTCGTACCTTTGCCGCTGAGACCGATGCTTTGGTGTGAAGCGCTGCCAGACTGTTCGCCGCTTATTGAACTCTTACTGGTGGAAACACTTGCGGATGCGGCATCTGTAGAAGAGGACTCTTTTTTCGCGCCCCTCTCCCAGAGCAGCGGTCTCTTTTCAAGCCCCTTTATTGCTTCATATCCCGATGTCTTCAATCCATAAAACTCACCATTATTCGAGTTAATTAGGACTGTTATGGCACGTTTACCAGTTCTATTTCTTCCGTTCTCAATAGAGAACACCAATGCGCCATCGTTTCCAAGACGCACATGGTCAAAGTTAGCTATAACGTCACGAACGAAACGGATGGCTTCATTCTCGTTCTTGAATTTCAACTCCTTATTATGGCGGGCAAGCATGTGTTCTATCATGGATGGAGTAAGACGGAACGGTGCCTTCGTATATCCAATGCTACTAAATACCTCGTCGGGGACTTGCGCAAGGTCTATATTTCCGCTTTCATCTTGATAGAACTGCTCTCCATTGCTCGCTTTTTTCTCACTGAGCGAAAATTTCTCGCCTTTTCCTTGCGAGTTATCGGAAATATTCGTACCTTTGCCGACAGTAGGCAAGCCGTGCGTAGGAGTGGAAAGGCTTTCCACCTTGTCTCCATTCGGAGACAACACAATGAGTTCGCCGCCATTACGTTCGGCTTGTCTTTTTATCCTATCAAGATTTCTTTGGTCTAAAGTGTACCATCCTACAACCTCTACATGTTCTTTATCCTCGTTTACTTCCAATACTGTAATGGGGCTTTTTTCATCGAGTTTTATGGCAACCCAATGGTTCGGCTTTTTAGATGGCTGTGTCTGTCCTGTTAAATCTGGATTGTAAAGCGCAGACCTTAGTATCACACGACTTTCCGATGTAGGGAAATCGTGATGACTTTGGTTCTTCTCAAAGATGTTCTTCTTGATGATTACAGACTTTCCGTTGGCACCAATAGCCTCATCTATATTCTTGGGGATAGCAGGAAGTTCTACGTTTCGGGTAGGTCGCAAGAAGTCATCGTCCGTCAAATCATCAACAGACTTAATCTTGTCGAGTTTCAATGTACCATCTTCATTGACAGGGTTACCTTGATTGTCCTTTGGAGAATGAACATATCTCTCTACCTCATTCACGTGATTGGCAAATTTCTCAGCATCCCAGTAATTGTCAAACTCCACAAAACCGGATGATTCGCCATTCGTTAGAACTTCATAACCCTCTTTCTCCAATACGGCATTGATGCGCTCTGGAGTCTCGGCATGGTTATCCATGGTTTCCACTTGCAGCCAAGTGCTGCCAGTCTTGGTATTGTGGTAGACATCAATGCGGGGATTCTTAGTAAAACCGTTGATGATGCCAAATCTGTTTGGTTTATCGTCGCTGATTACCTCGTAAGGCATACCAATCCACTTCTTTTTCTTAGGATTGTAATTCACCTTTTTCTGCGCCTCAGACGGTTCTGTCTCTGTCTCGGCAATGGCTTTTTGCAATCTTTCTGAAAATTTCTCGCCTTTTCCTTGCGAGTTATCGGAAATATTCGTACCTTTGCCAACGGAAGACAAACCATCCGTAAGGTTGGAAAGACCACCAACCTCTTCTGATTTTTCAGAAGGCAGTATGAGGACTTGGTCGCCCTCACGGATGGCTTGTTTCTTTATTAACTCCAAATTTTTGTCATTCACATAATACCAGTGAACAACCTCCACGTTTTTTTTCGTTGAGCTCACCTCCAGTAATATCGTACGATTCTTTCCTTTCTCGTCCTTCGTATTGATAAGAACCCAGTTATAGGGTCGTTTTGTCTTTTGGTTCTGCCCATATAGGTCTGGTGAGAATAAAGCTGCCTTGATAATCTGTCGGCTCTGCTCAGGTGTTAAGTCATCATGTCTTCCTGAATTTCTCTCAAAGATGTTCTTCTTGATGATTACAGGCTTGCCGTTGGCACCAATAGCCTCATCTACATTCTTGGGGATAGCAGGAAGTTCTACGTTTCGGGTAGGTCGCAAGAAGTCATCGTCCGTCAAATCATCAACAGACTTAATCTTGTCGAGTTTCAATGTACCATCTTCATTGACAGGGTTACCTTGATTGTCCATGCTGCCTTCTCCGTCATTTACGTGAGGCATCTCCTTTGCTGCTTCCATCATCTCTGCCTCTTGCTGCTCCAAAGCCTGCAAATTGCGCTCGGCATCGGCTATGCGGTTGTTCAAGGTGTAGCTCTTCAAGTCTGAATAACTGTCGGCACCGCCTATAAGGCTAAGGAAAGCATTTCGGATGTCTTGGTCGGTATACCCCATATCTTTAAGGTTTTGGGGAAGATGGTTATAGAGACCTTGGACAAACTCTGCTACAGTCTGCCCCTCTCCTTCCTTGGCAAGGATTTGGAGTTTCTTGAAGTCTGCACGTCCCAAACCCGTCTCTTGCTGGAGACCGTTGGAGAATGCTCCGCCCTTCTCCTTGCCCTCATAGTTCAAGGAGAAACGTCCGATACAGCTTGCCACATACTCCTCCAGGGTATTGGGTTCGGTATCTGTGAAGTCGGTTGCACCTCTCACGTCCTCGTAGATGCTGTTGAGCAATGACAAGTTGCCATTCTTGACGGCATTCTCTACCTGTACGGCTCGCTGCTCGGCTGGTGACATGACTTCCATCTGCTCGGCTCTAGCCCTCATGTTTTCCTTGCGGTAGAGAGTATTTAGCCTGTCAGCCTGTGCCTTTAAGTCCTTGGCCGATTCCGTGAGGTTCTGCTGACGTGCCATAAGCTGTGCCTTGGTCGTGTTCAGTTCCTTTATCTGCGCTGGCTCCAGGTCTATCTCTCCATCCTTGTAGCGGTTCAGCACTTCATCTACACCGTCTATCTCACGCTGCACCTCATCATTCTGTATCTGATAGATACGCTTGCGCTCAGAGACAATATAGTCGCTAGCCTCATCCATGGTAGGATATTGCTTCTTTAGTTCTTCATCACTAAGTACGGCTACTTCGCGTCCTTCTACAGGAACGATGTCGGCCTCGTTTACACCTGCATCGGCTATCTTCTTGGTGCGGTCGTTCTTGATGGCTGTAGCCTCTTCGGGTGTCATTACGGCAGAACGTATCTTGTTCCAGTTGTCTAAGCGGATTTGAAGGTCTGTTATCTGACCTTTCATCTGCTTGTTGGCCAATGTCCTGCTCTCTGCGTTCCTCGGGTCCAGGTCGGCATTGAGGGATAGCCACTCCTCGTTATTGGCGATATGCTCCCGCAGTTGACTGATACGGGTTTGCAGGGCTTGCTTCTCGGCTGCAATGTTAGAAAAAAGTGCTTTGCGGTTGTCACCCGAAGCCTCCTGTAGATACTCAGCAGCCACCTTGGGGTCAGTCTGGGGGTCTGCGTAGTCTGGCTGGCCTGCTGCATATCCCCAGATTCCTTTCTTGTATCGCTCCTGCTTTTCAGCCTCTACCTTGGCGGCATCATCATTGGTCCGCTGCACGTCCTCGGCATCAAGCTCGGCATTGATAGCATTGCGTAGCGCATGGGTACGCATAGTGTCATATTCGTCCTTAGAGAGGGCTATCTGGTCTCTGCCGTCACTAAGCACTATCTTGCCATCCCCGGAATAGCCTACAAACTGCATCTCTACAGTATCGGTATCAGAGTCCATGGCTATCTCTACCGTGTCGCCTTGCTTGATGTCGCTACCGTCAAACAGGGCATTGATACTCTGCAAGGTCGCCTCGTGCTTCTGTGCGGCCAACTGGTTCACGTAGTCTTGGAACGGCACTGGGGTACCTGTCTCCTTGATCTGAGCCGAAGAAACTTGCCTTACTACTGGCTGTCCGTTCTCATCGGTAGCGGTGATGAATGCACCGCCATACTCATTGGCTTTTTTGATGAAAGCGGTCTCTCCGTTCTGCAGGGTGACTGGCACGATGTTTCCATCCTCAGTAGCATATGGCCAAAGTTGCTCTGTAAGAGCCTCGCCATAGCCGTCATCGGCATGGTCTACGGCATCCATTACACCTTTTTTGGCATCCATCGCCTCTGCATACTTGCGGATAGCATCCTTCTGCAATGGGGTGAGATGCCCTGCACGTTGCTGCACGAACACTTCCATATCTCTGCCCTCCTCGATGGCACGATAAATGAGTGCTATCATCTTTTCATCACTGCCAAAGGCACGTTGCAGGCGAAGTTCTGCCACATCGGCATTATGGTCGATAGACTTCAACCCATCGTTGTCACCACTCTTATAGGCGTTTTGCCCCATCACATAAGCATCGCTCGGACTTTGTACGGAGCTGCCTCCCTCTGAGACTGGTGGCGTAGGCGGTTCTGCGGGCGGAATTTCGGAAGATGCAGGGATTCCTGCTTGTTTACCTGTCGGATTCTCAACCGTTTCAGTATTCTCTTGTGTTGTACTACTTTCCTGTCCGCCGCCAGGCAGTTCAAATCTGCCTCCCAAACGGGGGTGAATCATCTCTTCCTTAGAGTCGTTCATCTCCCGTTTCAGCACAATGTCGTTATAGAGTTGCTTCTGGTATTCCTCCACCAGCTTCTGCTGCTCGGCTGTGCGAGACTTGCCGTCACCTTCCAGAGCCTTGCGAAGTGAGCCATGCTCCACTCCTTGCGAATCCTCGAAGGTGCGCACATACTCCTTCATGATTGGGCTGTTCTCGAAAGCACTATCATAGAAGTGGCGATAGCTGTTCACCATCTGCTGCTCCTGCTCGGTCAGTTCCATGCCGCTCTGCTGCTTCTTGATGATGTCGTTGATAGCGGAAGCGTTTTGGTGAAGATAGATGGCAGTCTTGTCCTCTTCACTCAGTTTTTCGCCTGCGGCATACCTGTCGGCCGCTTGCTGATACATACTATTGAGTCTGTCTTGCAAAGCATCGGTATGGAATACGTTTTCGTAGGCGGAAGTAAGATTCAGAGACTTTTCGTAGTCTAGTTTCTTCTCGTCCTTGCGTGCCGACTCGTGCGAGGAATACTCCTTGCGCTCTACTACTCCACCGTCCTTGTTGTACGTATCGAGATAATATTTGCCGTCGTCACCTCTGTATACCTCGCTGTCCACTACTGGCGAGAACGAAGAAGGGCGCTTGCCTTCCACTACTGCCATCATCTTGCCCTTCAAGGTTTCTGGTACAGATTTGTCGTTCATCAAGTCCATATACTTTTGGGTGAGCTGCCCCATCATCTCCACGTTCTCGCCATCGGCACGATAACCGTTGATGCCCAACTTCTCGAAGGCATCACGCAAATCATCATAACCCATTTTCTTCAAATCGGTTATATCCTGTTCGTTAAACTCGTACTTGCGGTTGAACTCCTTGGCATCCTTGAACCGGGCATACTTGCCCACTATACCAGGCAAGCCAATGGCTGTAAGGTTGGCCATACTCTCCAGAAAACTCTCGGCTGCATCCTTGCCTGTGGGCTTAAAGTTGGGGTCTTGTGCCATGCGCTCCAACATCTGCTGTCCTGTCATGATGCTGGAGTCTACCACCTTGCCGCCCACATCTGCGAGGATATTGGTAGCCAAGCCTCTGCCCTTGCCTATTATATTGGCAACAGTCCCGCCTTGCATGATGGTACCCACGATACTCTGCTTAGCCACTTCGCCCAAAGTGTTAGCTAGAATTTTACCTACGGAAGGATTGTATACTTTGCCGTTCTCGTCAAACTGGCCTGTACGGTACACCTCATCAATAGGCTTCGAGATGGCAGACTGCCCTCCGAAGGTCACGGCTCCATGGACGGCACCGCTCTTCAATGCCTCGCCCTTGCTCTTGCCTACAAGAGCCTTTGCTGCACGCTCTGCCATCTTGCGCTCCATACCCTTTGCCCAAAGGTCTGTAGCCAGTTTGCCCTCAGCCTTGGCAAGCATACTCTTGGTTATCTTGCTGCCTGCTGCACCGGGAAGCCAATAGCTCCACGCATCCCCTGCAAAGGTCAACGCACCGCTCGCCACGTTGTCCCAGAAGCCAGGCTGATACTGCTGGTTGGCAATATCCTCCAGCCAGTTCTGATAGTCGGTCTGTACTAACTTTCGTGTTATCTTGCCCACTATGGTATTGCCCAAGCCCGTATTCATTATATACTCTGCACTACCCTTTGGTATCATATTCTTCACCTCCAACTGATTGAGTTGAGCCTTCAACACTTCATCAATCATCGGCTTAAACTGCTTAGGGTTTCCGCTCAGAGTTCCATTCATGCCATATCGCTGCATCACCTTGAAGGCTGCGTTGCTCATATCGTTCAGGAACTGAGGATTCTTGTAAAGCCCATTAAACTTCTTCTGCAATGCACTGAGAGTTTTCTGAGGGTCTTTGGCTTGATTAGCCTCATACTGAGAAGCGATGGCAGTACCAAGGCGAAGACTGGCTGGAATGTTCTGGCTTCCTTCCATACCTTCATTAAAAGCCTTGCTTCCTGCCTCCTGTGCCTTGTTATACTCATCCACCACAGAAGGGTTCACATACTTGTTAATAACATCTGAAAGTGCATCGTTGATGTCTTGGTTCATCAGTCTGTCCTGTACATGCTCTTCATGCGAATAAAGACGGGTGGCAATGCCCTCGGCGATGTTACGGTAGTTCTGGCCATACTTCTGCACAAGACTCTGCGCCATAGCTGGCTTCAGGAATTGGGCTACATAGTCATCATAGCTGATACCCATAGATTGAGCCTCTTGCTTCAGTTTGTCTTGTACACCGTGACTATACCATTGTTCCTCGATATTCTTCTCGGCGTCCTCTACGGTATCGTCTGGTAAAGCGGAGACTACCTTACCGGTAACGTCCATAGCCGAACGGTTCGCATATCTACCCAAAGCATTTCGGGTGACTTCAATAGCCTCATCAGGATTCATTCCTTCGGCTTCTAGGTCTGCTATGAGGTTTTGGAAATAGCTGTTCTCTTTATCCGGTCGCTTCTTCCAGTCTTTCAGATAAGTGGCAAACTTGGCATCTATCAAAGTATTACTGTTCACTACACCAGGGATAGAAGGAGCTGGCTCCTGCTCTCGGACAGTATCCTCCTGCGATGTCTGCTGCACTTGCTGGCCACTGTCTTGCGGCTGCTGTAATTGTTGCGGTTGCTGCATATTGCCACCCAGAAGCATACTGGAAATCATGCCGCCCACTTTCTGTTCCCTGCCGATATTGCCTGCATCTACCTTCGGTATCATATCGAGTGCTTGCGAAATCAAGCTAGCTTTTTCTGTCTTACCTCGCTGATACTCTTCATTCAACTGAGCCAAGTCCTTGAAGTTGCCCGGCTTATTGTCTGGAGAGTTATAGGCATCCATCACCTCCTTAGGGTATTGGGACTGCTCTTTTTTCTCTTGAACATTCTTGCTCTGAGACGAAGGAGATGCGGAAGCGGAAGATACAATGGAAGAAGGATCGGCTTCGAGCACCATCTTGTCGAAGTCTGCCTGTGTTCCCACATCATAACCCATGTTCTTGGCCTCATTATAGTACCAGTCACGGTCTTCCTTGTTGTTCAAGTCTTTCTTGAAATCATCATAGCTACCTACTTGGTAGCCATTGTTCTTGAACTCGTCATAGAAATACTTTCTGTCTTGTTCGTCAAACATATTTTTATTTGTTTTTTGATTAATGTCTTGCTGTTACTTTCTTCTCGATGGCGGAACTTTGTTGGCATTTCCTGCGCCCTTGCGCCTTGACGGTGGCACCTTATTGCCGCCGCCGTTGTTTGGCCGCTTGGAAGGCGGTGTCTTGTCTCGCTGCATCTGAGCCTTGGCCCACTTAGATGCTTGCTGGCGGTTCTTTTCGTTAGACCAAGTACCACCTGTGCCGTCGTTGCCTCCTATAGCCATTCCGTTGTGACTCGCCCATTGGTTTACGTACTTCTTGAAAGTCGGGTCGTTCACATAGTTATAATTGAAGTCGTCGGCTTCCTTGGCGGCGGCATTCTTCTGATTCTGCCCTTCGGTCTGTGAGTTGATATGCTTTACCTGTGCACCTTTCACTGTCACACTTGCAGCATGGTCGGCTGCTCCAGCATTGGCATTGTTGGTCTGGGCGATAAGCAGATCTCCCTTCTTGCCTCTCAGTTCGTCCTCGGTCTTGGTCTTCGCCACGGACAAACCAGCCGCTGCATTCGAAGCGGCTTGCTTTGCCTGTTCCGTCTTTACCTTCTCGGGGTTAAGTGCTTCCTCTCCTGCTTTCTGTGCGGCACGGTATTCGGCAAGGGCTTCATCGGCCTTGGCCGCTGCCTCTGCTTTCATCTGTGCTTGCTTGTCGGCTCTGTCCTTATAGATGTTCACCATCATCTGGTCATAGCCTTTCTGGCGAAGGGCATTGGTAGATTCCCTTATCTTACGTTGTCGCTCGGTGAGCGTTGTTGCGTCCTCTACCTTCTGTGCAGGTGCTCCGATGGCTGCACCGAAGAAATTGCCCAGATGCTGAAAGAGGTTACCCCACTGTTCCCATTTGGCTTGCCTTGCCGCCTTCTTGTCGTCCGCTTGCCCTTGCTCGATGGTCTTGTTAGGGTCAAACTTGCTGAGCCAAGGCATAAAGGCGGAATAGTTGCCGTCTCCATTCTTCTGGAAGTCTCTCATCAAGTCGTAAGGGGTCATATTGCGCGCCACGGCATTCTGCTCTATCTCTGCATAAGGCTTAGACCAGTCGATTAGCTTTATATCTCCTGCGCCCTCTGTGCTTACAACACTCGACGAATCTATTATACCCGTACTTTGCACCCCACTCTCGGGTGAAGGGGCTGTTACGGCGGATGCCTGGGCTTGCGGCGAAGAGACACCTTCTGTCGATGACGATGTTCCTCCATCTGTTGAAGGTGCATCGACAGTAGGTGTAGCCGGGGAAGTCTGTAGCTTGAATTTGTTGTCGAAAAATCCCATTTCTACCTCCTCTCTTTATACTGATAACTTGTTGGCTGCATCGGCCAACCCGCTAGCTGCACCTTGTATGCCTTTCGCCTGAGCTAAGCCTTTCTCCTTTTTAGCGGAGGCAATATAATTGGTCATCTGGTCTATCTGCGAGTCTGCCGTGTTCCAGATATTCTCCTTGCTTTGGGCACCTTGTACGGCTGCTTGCTGCATCATATTGCCTACTTGTTCTTGAGCTGCTTGCTTGCTCAGGGCTACCGATTCATCACTGCCACCACTCACGATGCTGGTATTCTTTGCCTTCTGTGTGGCATTATCCAATACCTTCTGGGCGTTGGTCACCGCTACTTGGTTTTCGGCTGATTGTGTAGGGTCCTGATAATAAAGATTATCACGATGATCCTTTACTTGCTGCATACGGTTCTCAAAGGTTTTGATATATTCGTTGTATGCCGCATTTTGTTTCTTGGCTGCTAAAGCACTACCTCCAAATGAGATCGCTCCACCAGCAATACTACCTATCAATCCCATAAAAATTCGAATTTTAATGTTTAAACTGTTCAAAAGTAATGGGTTTTTCGCTATTGCTTTTGATAAGTTGCGCAAGTCGTGTGTCATCTTGTGCGGATTTTTATTATATTTGCAAGCGAAAACTATCAATATCCACAAATATAATAAGTAATCATGGCTAGTAATAATGAGAATAATAGCGAACCGAAAGGGAAAAGAAAAAAGACAGGAGGAAGAAAGGCCGGCACTCCCAACAAGATAACAAAGACTGTACGTGAAAGCCTTCGGGATGCCATTACAGGCTACCTCAACGGCATCAACGAGAAAGGGTTTTCTCTCGCTAAAGACCTTATGCAGATCGAGGAACCTGCTGGGCGCTTGGCTATGGTCGCCAAGTTCCTGCCATACGTGGCTCCTAAGCTACAGTCTGTGTCCTTTGGCAATGACGAAACCAGAAACCTCTCCGTAGAAGAGTCGTTTATGAAGCTGGAGGAGAAATTCGAGAAGCAGGAAACTACTATCAATATCAAGAATCTTAAGATTGTTAACAATGGCTAATCAGCAAAAGGGGGTAGCCCTCTCTAAAATTTCTGCAACTTTAGAGAAGACTACCCTCTGTCGGTATTCTAGCCAAAAGCGTTAGGTTTTAACGTTTATAGGCACATTTTTCAAATAACTTAACTACTTTCCCGCCCTCATGCGCTCAAAGTACTTCGTCTGGTCTTTGGTTATATTTCTCACCTTTATCTGTATGGTACAAGTTTTCGGCACGCTGTCGTTGACATTCGCCATCAGCCGGTCAATTATCTCGTCTGTATTCCGATAGCCCTTGCCTTCCACATGAGCCACCACCTCACCCATAAAGTAGGCGTCGGCAGACAGCTCGAAGGTCTCCTCTACTTGGCTGAATACAGGCGCATGATATTGCTGCGTCCTCCTGCTTGGGTCATTCGTGAAAAATACCTTCTCCACAACTTTCTCGTTAAGCTCCCATGCCCTGGAGAAGTCTGGCTTTACATAGCCACTTGTTATCTTATGGGCAGTGGAATGGTTCATGGCAAAACCTATCTCTGCATAATTGGCTCCTATGTCGTTTTGGGCTATAGTTGCCCAAGTATGGCGGAAGGTATAGGGGGTATAATATTCGTTGCCGCACATGCCTAGGTAGTTCTTGCAGATAGCCTTAATAAAATGCACTAGGTTCGTGCCCATGGAACGGTCGCTAGAATACATGGTATGAAAGCTGAAAAGATAGTCATCGCTCTTTGGAGCCATATATTTCTCTAGCGTAGGGATGAGCATGTCCGGCACTCTCATTTCTATATATGCCTTGTCCTGGCGGTGAGTCTTCGTCTTCTTCCTCTCATAATGAAGAATGCCATCATAGTAATTCTCCTTCTTCATGCTCATTAGGTCTGCCACGTTGATTCCTGCCAAGCACAAGATCATCTTGCATACGTCTAGCGCAAGTTGTTGACGGGGGAATTCTGGAGACACAGAAAAGAACTTCCGGCATTCCTCTAAAGTGATAGCGCGCTTATTGGGAACTCCCTTCTTGTCTATTTGGATTTTGTTCCAAGGGTTAAATTTGATGGGGGTTAGCCCTGCCTCCTCGTCATTGTACTGCTTTATCCCTTCGAGATATATCCGCTTTATAAAAGATGGATAGTAGCATCTGCAACTAGGACGGTCGCTCATCGAGTTTATCCATTCTGTAAGAAAGCGAAACGTCATTTGGGAAAACATTACCTTGTCTGTGCCAGCAAAATTCTCCAGGCTTTTTAAGCCGCTTTTATATATATCTATAGATGTTGATTGCAGCTTGCCTCCGAGCGAGTCCAAATATGAACGGGCAAAGTCCGAAAAACAAATATCATCAGAAGACAAAGACAGGTATTCCCTTACTTGATAAACTGACCAATTGGTAATATCCATTTTGTTCAATGCCTCGACCCATTTGTTGATACGTGTCATACAAGTGGCCAGTACGAAGGAATCTTTGACTTCCTTCGTACCTTTGACCACTCCCTTGTCTGTAACAAACTTATCGGTCTTGACATTTAGCTTTTGGCGGTTATGGAGTATGCGGATATACACCGGGTAATAGCCATCTGCTCTTTTCGTTGAAACTATCACTTTAAATGTAGCCATATTCTTCTCGTTTTTTATGCAACAATCTTGCAACAATTCTTTGCGTGTGTCACGTTAAACACGTCAAAGCATAATTTTCGCAACATTCATAAGCATTTAAAATAGAGACTATTAAATATAATTACTTAAACAATAAGTACTTAGCGATTTTAAGTGCCCCTTATTACCGTCTTTATCATATTTTCTTAACTTATTATGTGTAATTGTATCCTAAAA
>CAVDKC010000079.1:0-12324 GCA_963609615.1 Oribacterium sp. | reverse complement strand
TATCTGAAATCAATGTCTTTAATTTGTATCATATCCTTAATGTTTTAGTGTACTACTTTAATAGAACACTGCAAAGGTATGGTTTTTCGCGATACGCTCCAAACTTTTCGGCAATTATTTTCGAGCTTTAACACACTGTTAACACTTCCACATTATTATTAAATAGCAAAGGCATCGGAAAATACTCCAATGCCTTTGCTGTTTAGATGTATTTCATAAGAATATCCCATACTGCGATGATGTGGCAGATGCTACCCGCCAAAACGAAGAAGTGGAATACGGAGTGCATGTACCGTTTCTTGTTGATGCTGTAGAATATGGCTCCTGTGATGTAGCAGATGCCCTCGGCGATAATCCACCATACGGTGGCTGTCGAAACCGAATCGATGAGAGGCTTGAATGCAACGAGCACCGAGAGTCCCATGCCCACGAAGCAAAGTGTCTCCAGATTGCTATGGTCTTTGAGCCTGGCGAAACTCATCACTGTGCCTGCGATGGCACAGGTCCAGATGAAGATGAAAAGGCTCCATCCCCAGTAGCCTTGGTCTCTTAAAGCAATCAAAGTGATAGGGGAATAGGATCCGGCGATGTGCCAGTAGATGGCAGCATGGTCCCACTTGCGCAGTCGTTCCTTCCATTTGCTCCATGCTGATAGTGCATGGTAGGTGGTGGAGGCGATGTACGACATCAGCATGCCGAAGAGGTAGAGGATGATGCCAGCAGTGGCCCATCCGTTGTGCTCCGTAAAGCACCAGTATAGAAAAATGATACCGAAGATTCCGCCCAGCAGGATGCCGCCTGCGTGCGACCAGGAGTTCCAAAGCTCCTCTTTATGGCTGAAATGAATTTTGAGTTTCATATTGCTTAATATCTTAACAGTTACACTTCTAAGCCCTTGCGGGAAATGCGAACAGGCTTATCCGTGGGCAAAGATACTAAGAAATATCGAGTTTGAATCCGATTTTAGGAATTGTTATGATATGGATGCTCTCATCTTGGGCTAATATCTTGCGGAGTTGCGAGATATAGTTGTCAAGACTGGCATCGGAATCGTTGCCGTCTGCCCAAAGAACATGTTTGAGCTCTTGTCGAGTTACAATTTCTCCTCTACGCTCTAGCAGTTGCTTGATTACTAGACTTTGTTTGGTAGTAAGATGACCTATGTTTTTTCCTTTTTTGAAGAGTTCCCTGCTTTGAAGATTAAACGTGTAGCTGCTTATGGTTATAGTGGAAATTGCGTCTTGTTGCAGTTCTTCTGGCTTTCCGAATCTCTTGATGTAAGCGGCTATTTCTTCTACGTCTACAGGCTTCTTGAGAAAGGCGATAGCTCCTTCGTTGATGGCTTTTGATTGATAGCCAGCATCGATGTGTGATGACATAAAGATGACAGGGATGCCTGTGGCGTATAGTTTGAGTTGCTCTATCAAGTCGAGACTATTGTTATCCCCTACTTCTACGTCTAGTATGATGATGTTTGGATGTGAAGTTTTTACCACAGACTGTAATCCAGTCAAAGAGGTCTGATAGATAGTCTCGATATCCAGGAGCTGTAAGCCTGTAGCTAGTATAGCTCCTAGTGTTACGTCATCATCTACGATTAAAGCCTTTATTTTGTTTTTTGTATCAACCATATTGTTTTTTCTTTTATTTGATAGGAATATGAAATGTGAATGTGCTTCCTTTTCCTAGTTCGCTATCTACGGTAATATTTCCTCCATGGGCTTCCACCACATATTTCACCAGTGCCAGTCCGATGCCATGTCCCTTTGGTCCATGCTCATGTGGAACTCGGTAAAATTGTCGGAATATTTTCTTTTTGTCTTTTTTGTCGATTCCCCAACCATTGTCAGCTATGCTAACCATAAGCGACTTTGGGAAGGATTTTCTATATATATATACTTCTACTTTTACTCCATTGTCTGCATATTTTACCGCATTCTCTATGAGATTTCTAATGACATGGAGTATATACATCCGATCTGCTTTTATGATGGCTGTTCCGTTTGTTTGGTCATAGATACAAATGGCATGTTCTTTATCCTTATAGATGATATCTACATCCGATTTGGCAGTTTCAGCCAAATCCACAAAGTTTGTGTCTTCTAGGGAGAGGATAATTTGACGTTTACCTTCACTAGCAGCAATCAGAATGTTCTCTATGTCTGTGATAAGCAATTTTGCTTTTTCTGAAACGAGTTGGAAAAGTTGCAATACATCTGGGTCATTTTCCTTCAGCTTGGCAACTCCCAAGAGAGCAATAACGCTGTTTATTGGTGCCTTAAGGTCATGGATGATTCCATTAATGCTTACCTCTCTACTTTTTAGTAGCTTATCCTTCTCTTTTATTTTTCTTAGTTGGTATCTGATGCATAGGGTTGCTATTGCAACGAAGAGTAGAGAAAATACCAGCGTGCTGATGGAATTCCAAATAAAGTCAGAAGGTGGAATGCTAATGGCTACTCTGACAAACTTTGGATGAGCAAGGCTTACAGCAATATCTTTAGAATGAGCCCAACTAGATGGGATATTCTTTCTGCCATATGCTTTGATGATATTCTTGTCTTTGTCTAGCAAGAGAAAACAATGTTCGTAGTCTTCTTTTAAATTGTTGCAGAAGATTGTATCAAGAATGGCAAAGTTAATTGGATTTTTTTTTGCCTCGTTATTGTCTTGTGTAATTAGGGTTATTAATTCTGATGCAGAGTTTACAATTCCTTCGGATTTTAGCTTTTTCACATCAAATGAATCTAAAATTATAACAGATTCTCCCTTTTTAGGAGAAGGTCTTTTTTCTCCTGGTTTGTAAGCTTTTATAAAACTATGTTGATTGCCAATTTTGTCAGGCTTAAATGTCCGTCGATTTCTAAGATTGAGTTCTTCATCAATGGATTGATATAAAATGTCATTTATTTTGGTTACTTTGCTTTCTACATAATTAATGTATTGCAAGTATACATTGTATGCTTGCAAACTACTAATCATAATGATTGCTAATAATGATATATATATAGCTTTCTTCATTGTATATTTTTCTTTTATAATCTGTGTGCAAAGGTAATAAAAATATATGATTTTGAAAGATAAAAAGTTGATTTTTGGGGATTTAGATGTAAAAACTAACGAAAAATGCGTAAAAATATTAGAAAAACATTAGATTTTTGTTAGAAATGGTTTGAAAAAAAGTCATTACTTTTGCACACGAAATCAAATGGTAATATAAAATATTAGAAAATGGAAAAGTTATCAAATGAAGAAATGGAGAAAATCTTCGGAGGGGGGTGGGTAAAAGTCGGGAATGATTGGTATTATGTTCCTGATGGAGACGATGAAGATAATGATGATGATATCATCTTTATATAAGAGTGTGAATTAACATTATTAATAATTAATTTAAAAATTATGGACAAACAGTTAGATTTTGAGCCTATCAAACTTGATGAGTTGGAAGGTGTTTTGGGTGGTTCTGCAGACGGCAATAGCGGCTGCGGTTTAACCAATGGTAAGTGTGCAGAAGGTGGTTGTGGTCTCTTTAATGGAAAATGTGGCTTAGAGTCCATTAAGAAGCCAGAAACACGATAACTCTTAGGTAATAACAAGCGTGGGGCAAGCCCCCACGTTTTTAAAAGAAAGATGAGATGACTCAACAATTAGAAAATATACATTTAATCTCAAGAAATGGTGAATATGCTTCTTTTGATAAGGAAACATATTCTTTGTTGTCGTTGAATGAATTGACATATCAGGTAATAGGCTTTCTTCAAAGTGGTATGAGCGTTTTAGAAGTTTCTTTAAAGACTGGGGTGGCTGTAAGCGAGATTAAAAACTTGGTAAGCACACTAGACGCGCAAGTTCCTTTGTCTAACGCAAAGGAAAAAGAAAACAAGAAACCAGTTGTCAATAGAATAACTTTGCACATATCTAATGATTGTAACTTGCGTTGTAAGTATTGCTACGCATCTGGAGGAAATTATAAACAGAAGCGTGGCTTGATGACGGAACAAACGGCTAAGCAATTTATGGATTTTTGTGTAGAAGAATTTGAGCGGATTGAGAATATTGTATTTTTCGGTGGTGAGCCTTTCTTGAATCCTCATATTATAGAATATGTATGTTCTGAGTTTACTAAATTGTATGCAGAAAGAAAAATTAACTATCTTCCGAACTTTGGGGCAATAACCAACGGAACTTTGGAATCCCCAAAAACATTAGAATTGATAGAAAGATATTTCTCGTTCTTGACAATAAGTATTGATGGCCCCAAAGTGATAAATGACTTAAACCGTATTGATAGATTTGGAAATGGTTCCTATTTGCGCATTTCTGAGTTTATTAAAAAAGTAAAAGCATTGCCAAATATAAACTTGAAATATGAGGCTACATATACTAAGCAACATGCCGAGTTGGGATTTACACATCAATCTCTCTCTGATTTTTTCAAGACAGAGTTTGGCTTGGATGGGGATGTTGTGAACGAACATAGCTTGGAGAAAGATGTCATGTATAAGCAAACTGCAAAAAATATAGAATATACCAGTAGTGAGTATGATGCTATTTTTTGGAGTGTACTTTCTGCAATAGTCGAAAAACAGCCAAAGACGATGTGCTCTCTCTCTCGTGGCATTCTGGCTATTTCTGTAGAGGGGGAAATTTTCCCATGTCACATGAATGTAGGGGAGAAAGAATGTTCTTTAGGTAATATTGCTGGAAGCAACGTATATAACGATAAAGCAAAATTTGTGAAAAACCAACCAGGATTAGACAATAAATTCAAGGATAATTCCGTTTGTCATAATTGTTGGTCTAGCAACATTTGTGGTGGTTGTAGTCGTTTGTGGTTCTTTGATGAAGAAAAACATATATATAATGTATATCCTCATGTGGAGTTGTGTAAGGCAAACAACCGCTATTTAGAGGAAAAGTTATTTCAAATTATCCATTTGAGAAAAGACGCTAAGAAATGGCAGAGTTTCGTAGGAAAATTAAAGAGTAGTAAATTATCAAAATAAATATAGGTTCATATGAGAAAGATTTTGTTTTCAACAATATTGTGCATGGCTTCTGTAGCAACTTTTGCCCAAAAGGTAACTGGAATCGTGGTTGATGAAAAAGGAAAAGCCTTGCAGCATGTTTCTTTGCAACTTGTGGAGAATAATACTCTTGTTACCACTTCGGATGACAAGGGATTTTTTAGCTTGGATTGTGGTAAAAATGAGGGCAAGAATATCGTCTTGCGGTTGTCTTGCGTCGGTTTCCAACCTTTGGATATTGCTTTGGATGGAGATGCAGAAGAACAGCAACTCGGAACCATCAAACTTGTAAAAGGTAGCTATAATTTGGGTGAAGTTACGGTAACTGCAGCGAAACAACAGATAGACAGAACGATACATTTCCCATCTACCAAGCTGAAGGCTAGTGCGAACGATGGATTTGAGCTAATCAGCAAGATGATGTTGCCGGG
Source organism: Oribacterium sp. (assembly GCA_963609615.1). Taxonomy (GTDB): domain Bacteria; phylum Bacteroidota; class Bacteroidia; order Bacteroidales; family Bacteroidaceae; genus Prevotella. The sequence goes on along the minus strand of CAVDKC010000079.1, from coordinate 6,866 downwards.
TGTGGTGGTTAATCTTGCCAACAAGACAGTCTCTATGCAGAATAAGCAGACTGTACTTATTTATATCAATGACAAGCCAGCTACCCAGTCTGACATTATGGCTTTGCGCCCTGCGGATGTCACTAAAGTGGAATTTGTAGATGCTCCTGGTGCGGAATATGGGTTTGATGACAATGTCGGGAGTGTTATTAAGTTTTATATAAAGCGACAGGATAAGGGTGTCGTTATGGGCTTGCAGTCACTCAATGCCGTGACTACCCTTTATGGTGAGCATTTTGCCTATGCAAAATATTATAAGGGACAATCAGAGTTTGCCCTTTCTGCAAGTAATACTTATACTAAAGTGTATCGTAGAAATACCAGTGAATACAATGAGTATAACTTAGGGGATGAGACCCATATTGTTCAGCGTGATGGAATCAACACAAAGTTGGGATATACCAATACGAATGTAGATTTGAACTATAACTTGACGAAACCTCAAAAGTACATTCTTGATTTTACAGTGTCTGGAACTTTCTATGATGCTCCCGACAGAGGCAACAAGCAGTATGTGCAAGAGACGGGCAAGATTCCTTATTATAGCTTTACCAAAAATACAGAGCATTATTTCAAGCCAGTCTTCAATCTTTTCCACAAGGCATATTTGGGTTCTCACCAAACTTTGACATCGAATGCAGTATATACCATTATAGATACAGATTATGGCTACTATCTCAATGAATATACAGATGAGAATTTAGACGATAAGCAAAATGAGTACAGCTATGATACTGATGGCTTGAAGCACTCCTTGATTTTGGAGTCGAAGTACATGAACCAGTTGGGTAATATAAGCTGGACTTCTGGTGTGCGTTATGCTTATGGTGACGTGGAGAATAAGTATAAGGGTTATTCTGATGACGTGAATCGTATGTATAGCAATAATGTGTATCTTTATTCTCAGTTAAGTGGAAACGTGTGGAAGAAGTTGAACTACTTGGTTGGACTGGGTGCTTCTTACCAAAGTTCCAAACAAGGTGAGATGGAAACGGAGAATTGGATATTTCGCCCTCAGTTGACGTTGCGCATGCCTATCAAGAAAGTTTCTCTTAGATATACGTTCCAGGTGTCTCCGATAGCTCCATCTTTGGGTAATCTGAGCAGTACGATGCAGCAGGCCAATGCCTTGGAATACTCTCAGGGCAACCCAGACTTGAAGATGAATGCCTATTACGTCAATATGTTGACTGCAAGTGCCAGCGTGGGTAAACTTTATGTTCAAAACACGGCACGGTATGATTATTCGCACCATCCTGTTATGAGTGAGATTCACTTGACGGAGATTGATGGCAAGAAAGTGTTCTTGCATACGGTAGCTAACCAAAAGTCTTCCTCGGAATTCTCTGACAATGTGAGCTTGCTGTATGAGATTGTGCCTGATGTCTTTACCATCGGAGGTAGTATGGTGTATCATCACTATCAGTCAATAGCTGAGAGTTATCGCCATTTCTTGAATAGTGTAGATGGCATGGTGCAGGTGAGTGCGAATTTGGGTAAGTGGAGTTTGGGTGGAAGTTGGAATTCTTCTACCAAGGAGCTGAGCGGCGAGACAATCAGTAAGTTCTCCCCATCAAGCAATGTTTATGTCAACTATCGCTTAGGGCAATTTCGCATAGGATTGATAGCAAACAATCTTTTTCAATCAAAGGGACTCTGCCAGCCTGAGGATTTGATTAATAAGAACTTGAAGAAGTCTTTGACATTGCGTGTTCCTTCAATGGGCAACATGGTGATGATAAATTTGGCTTGGAATTTCTCGAAGGGTAAGACTCACGAGACGGAAGAAAACTCATTCTCTAATCGTGATGGAGATTCTGGAATCTTAAAGTTCTAGTTTATGAGATTATTTCAGTCGTTTCCCATAGCCTATCAGCATGATGGTATGCAGTGCGGCGTGGCGTGTCTCAAGATGGTGTGCGAGCATTTCGGGAGAAAGTATTCATTGGATGCTCTTTCTCATGTATGCTTTGCCACCACGGAGGGAGTTTCAATGCTTGGCATAAGTGAGTCGGCTAAGAAACTTGGGATCAAGACTATTTGTGTGAAAGCTACGATTGACAGTTTAGCTACGGCTGATATGCCTTGTATCTTGCATTGGAATCAAAACCATTTTGTAGTACTTTACAAGGTGAGGAAGGGACGAAAGTTTTATGTTGCCGACCCTGGTAAGGGGTTGGTAACTTACTCTCGTGCTGACTTCGAGCGTCATTGGGTGAGTATGCAAACCGATGATTCTCCTAAGGGCATAGCCATGTTTGTGGAGCCAGCTCCTGAGTTCCTGGCCTATCAGATGCCTGAGGAGTGGGGCGATGAGGGAGAGCAACGCTCCTTTCGCTTTCTCTTGGGCTATTTTAAAAAGTACCGAAAGTCGTTTGCCTTGATTTTCTTGAGTTTGGTCGTTGGTAGCTTGATTCAGTTGGCATTGCCATTCCTTACTCAGGCTATTGTAGATAATGGCATCAAGAACAAGAGTCTCGACTTGATTTGGCTTATCTTGCTGGGACAGTTGATGCTCACAGTCAGCCGTACGGTCATCGACTTCATACGTAGTTGGGTGTTGTTGCGCATCAATATGAAGATCAATATATCGCTCCTCAGTGATTTCTTCAAGAAACTGCTGAAGCTGCCGATGTCGTTCTTCGATACCAAGCTACTGGGCGACTTAATGCAGCGCATGGGTGACCATGATCGTGTCAATAGTTTCTTGACCCAAAAAACGCTCAATGTGGCTTTCTCGCTCATCACCTTTGTTGTGTTCGGTGTGGTGCTTTTCCTTTACGACAAGGTGGTGTTTGGGGTGTTCCTTTTAGGAAGTATCGTGTATGGATTGTGGATGCAAAGATTCTTGCATCGAAGAAAGTTGCTGGATTACGAACTCTTCGAGCAACAGTCTCACAATAATAACAAGACCTACGAGTTTATCACTTCCATGCAAGAAATCAAGTTGCAGGATTGTGAGCAGCGTAAATGTCAGGAATGGAAGGATGTGCAAGTAGCAATGTTTGGTGTGCAAGCCAAATCTTTGAAACTTCAGCAGACCCAACAAGCTGGAAGCATTTTTATCAATGAGGTGAAGAATATTCTCATCACCGTGGTGGCAGCCACTTCTGTCATTCATGGGGAGATGACGCTGGGTATGATGCTTGCCGTGCAGTATATCATAGGTCAACTCAACTCGCCTATTGAGCAGTTGATGAATTTCTTCTATTCTCTTCAGGATGTGAAGATAAGCTTGGAACGAATCAACGAGATACATCGTAAAAAAGGGGAGGACGAAGAGCCTGGACTACTTACTTCTGTCGAGGACAAGACGGATGGGCTTGCCCTTTACCATGTGGATTTCAAGTATGATCCTCACTCTACTCGTAAGACGCTTGATGATGTAAGTTTCTTCATTCCTTATGGGCATACGACTGCTATCGTAGGGGAGTCGGGGAGTGGTAAGACTACGCTCTTGAAGTTGCTTTTGGGATACTATCCTGTATCGAAGGGAGAACTTTCTGTCGGCAATACCAATATCAACAAGATTAACAAGAAGTGGTGGCGACGCCAGTGTGGAGTGGTCATGCAGGATGGGGTCATCTTCTCCGATACCATTACAAGAAACATTGCTGTGGGCGATGGTGAAGTGGATATGGATAGGGTGATGGTGGCTGCACGTGTAGCATGCATCCATGATTATGTGATTACCCTTCCGCTTGGCTATGATACCAAGATTGGTAGGGACGGAGTCGGACTGAGCCAAGGACAGAAACAGCGCATCCTGATAGCAAGGGCTGTGTATAAAGACCCTGGTTATATTTTCTTGGATGAGGCTACCAATTCGCTTGATACATTTAATGAGCGCATGATAGTAGATAATCTAAACTGGCTCTATGAGCATCGAACCGTTGTTGTGGTGGCTCACCGATTGAGTACGGTGAAGAATGCTCATCAAATTATTGTGATGAACAGAGGAAGAGTGGTTGAAGTGGGTAACCATGAAAGTCTTGTCAAATTGAAAGGATACTACTATAATTTGGTAAGGCAACAGCTGGATATAGGAAATTAACCCTCTATATGGTGAAGCCGATGGACGAGAGTCTGTCGGCTTTGCTTTTTTTATCTATTATTTTCCCTTTTCTGCTTTCCCTTGAAAATAAATCAAGAAAATATTGGTGTATATTTCTCTTTTTTATAATTTTGCAGTCGAATGCCTCGCTGATGGCGTTCGAAAACAAAAGAATGTATAATTACTAATAACTGAACGATAAGCATGAAACTAAAATCAATCGCATTCTTACTCATTACCATCGCCATGCCTGCGATGGCAGAAAAGGTATCAGTCAATACCAAGAGCATTTCGCTCGTCCTCGATGTGGAGAACGGCAAGCCTGCCCAGTATCTCTATTTCGGTACCAAGTTGAATCCTGGTGATTTACCCAACCTTAAGGTTTCGGCAGATGGCAGAATGGATGTTTATCCAGCGTATGGGCTCAATACACCTGCTGAGGCTGCACTCGCCATGCGTCATAGTGACGGCAATCTTAGTACCGCTCTCGTTGCCACGGGTAGCGATGTGAAGACTGAGGGCAATGCCGCCGTCACTACCATTCATCTCAAGGATGTTGTATATAATATAAAGGTAGACCTCAAGTATCGCGCATACAATGATGTCGATATGATAGAGGCTTGGACGGAGATTCTGAATGGCGAGAAGGGAACGGTTACGCTGACCACCTTTGCTTCGGCGATGCTTCCTATTCGCCGTGGCAACGTTTGGATGAGTCATCTCTCTGGCACGTGGGCCAACGAGGCTCAGGTGAGCAATGAAAAGTTGGCTCCTGGGCAATTCGTGATTTGTAACAATGATGGTGTCCGTAATTCGCATACCGACCATGCTGAGGTGATGTTCTCGCTCGATGGCAAGGCGCAGGAGAACGTGGGCGATGTCATTGGGGCAGCCCTCGTGTATAGTGGAAACTATAAGCTCAAGACTGTGACTGACGATACGGAGTATCACTACTTCTTCGCAGGCATCAATGAGCAAAACTCTGAGTATCACCTCAAGAAGGGAGAGACTTTCAAGACTCCAGCCCTCGCCCTTACTTATTCTACCGAGGGACTGGGTGGGGCAAGCCGCAACTTCCACAAGTGGGGGCGCAAGTATATTCTCGCCCATGGTGACAAGGAGCGAGACATCCTCCTCAACTCTTGGGAGGGTGTTTACTTCGACATTAACCAGCAGGGGATGGACCAGATGATGGCCGACATCCACAGCATGGGGGGCGAACTCTTCGTGATGGACGACGGATGGTTTGGCAACAAGTATCCTCGTAAGAGCGACAACAGTTCGCTCGGCGACTGGGTGGTAGATAAGAACAAGTTGCCCGATGGCATCGAGGGCTTGTTGCGTGATGCTAAGAAAAACCAGGTGAAGTTTGGTATCTGGATTGAGCCAGAGATGACCAATACGGTGAGCGAACTGTATGAAAAGCATCCAGACTGGATAATCAAGGCACCAGAGCGTAACGCTGTGCTCGGGAGGGGGGGCACACAGCTTGTGCTCGACCTCTCCAATCCTAAGGTGCAGGACTTCGTATATAGCGTGGTAGACAATTTACTTACTAAATATCCAGATATAGCTTACATCAAGTGGGATGCCAACATGGCAATCATGAACCATGGTAGCCAGTATCTGCCTGCTTCAGATCAGAGTCATCTCTACATCGCCTACCATGCGGGGTTTGCCAAGGTCATCGACCGTATCCGTGCCAAGTACAAGGATGTTGTCATTCAGTGCTGTGCCAGTGGCGGCGGTCGTGCCAACTGGGGAGCCCTCCGTGGATTCGATGAGTTTTGGGTGAGCGACAATACCGATGCCATGCAGCGCATCTACATGCAGTATGGCACCAGCTACTTCTTCCCTGCCATCGCCATGGCCAGCCATATCTCTGCGGTTCCTAACCATACGGTATTCCGTACTACTAGCTTGAAGTATCGCATCGATGTAGCAATGAGCGGTCGTCTCGGTATGGAGATTCAGCCTAAGAACATGACTGATGAGGAGAAGGCACTCTGCAAGAAGGCTATCTCCGAGTATAAGGAAATTCGCCCCGTGGTGCAACTTGGCGATCTCTACCGGCTGGTTTCTCCATTTGATAACCAGGGGCTTTCGTCCATCATGTATGTGAGCGAGACGAAGGACAAGGCGGTATTCTACTGGTGGAAGCTGGCCAACTTCTACAACTGTCATTTGCCAAGGGTAAAGATGGCCGGTCTTGATGTGGGTAAGATGTATAAGGTGCGCGAGCTGGATGTCATCGACAACAAGCCTCTCGACTGCGAGGGCAAGTCTTATTCAGGCAAGTTCTTGATGGAGCATGGCTTGGAGATGCCTTACACCCACGATGTAGACTGGGGTAAGAAGAACTGTTGGTCTTCACGTGTGCTCTATTTGGAGGCTGAATAAGATGAGAACTTAGTAGGTTGTCTTAGTATAATAGAATTTTTTGAAAAACCTTTCACCCTTCACCAAATAGCCGAAATCCCTAGTGTTTATCGGCGTTTGGAGGGGTGAAGGGTTTCCTTTTACCCTTCACCATCCCTCACCACCCTTCACTCAGGAAATCTCTCTCAGCTTTTTGCATTGTGATGGCGCAGTATTGCCCCTTCGACGGCAAAATTTTGCTGTCGAAGGGGCAATACTGCGCCATAGTGAGGAAAAATGCTTAACGTTGGGGATGTAGATTCTTATCCCGAACTCGGGTAAAAAAAAGCGTATAAAATGTAACAATATAAGTTATTTGCAGACACTAGTGAAATCTTGAATTTCTTAGTTAACC
>CAVDKC010000078.1:0-12331 GCA_963609615.1 Oribacterium sp. | reverse complement strand
AAGTGAAGAACGAAGAGTGAAGAGTGAAGAATTCAAATGCCATTTTGGGGTCTTCACTCTCCACTCACAAAACAAGAGAATTCTTCACTCTTCGTTCTTCACTCTTCACTTAAATATAAACCTTTGAGAACAAGAGAATTCTTCACTCTTCGTTCTTCACTCTTCACTTAAAAATATGAAACTATTCGACGTATATCCCCTTTTCGATATTAATATAGTAAAAGGACAAGGCTGCAAGGTATGGGACGAGAACGGTCAGGAATATCTTGACCTCTATGGCGGCCATGCTGTCATCAGCATCGGCCACTGCCATCCCCACTATGTGGAGATGCTCACCAAGCAGCTCAACGAGTTGGGCTTCTACTCCAACTCCGTAATCAACAAGCTCCAGGTAAAGCTCGCTGAGCGACTGGGCAAGGCAAGCGGTTATGAGGACTACCAGTTCTTCCTCATCAACTCGGGTGCCGAGGCGAACGAGAACGCCATGAAGTTGGCTTCCTTCACCAACGGCAGAACCCGCATCCTCGCCCTGTCTAAGTCCTTCCATGGCAGAACATCCCTCGCTGTAGAGGCTACCAACAACCCGAAGATCATCGCCCCCATCAATGACAACGGGCATGTTACCTACCTCCCCATCAACGACTTGGAGGCTTGGGAGCAGGAACTCGCCAAGGGCGATGTCTGCGCTTGCATCATCGAGGCAATCCAGGGTGTAGGCGGTTGCAATATGGTAACTCCCGAGTTCGCACAGGGCCTGCAGGCTGCCTGCAAGAAGTACGGCACCTACCTTATCTGCGATGAGATACAGTGCGGCTATGGCCGTAGCGGTAAGTTCTTCGCCCACCAGTGGCTCGGCATCCAGCCCGACATCATCACTGTGGCCAAGGGCATCGGCAACGGCTTCCCTATGGGTGGCGTATTGATTTCCCCGGAATTCAAGCCCGTATACGGTCAGCTCGGCACCACCTTCGGCGGCAACCACTTGGCTTGCACCGCAGCCCTCGCCGTACTCGACGTGTTCGAGCAGGAGCACATCGTAGAGAACGTGCATGAGGTGGGAGAATACCTCATCTATCAGTTGAAGGAACTGCAGAAGCGCAACAATCACATCACCGAGGTGAGAGGCCGCGGCCTGATGGTGGGAGCCGTGCTCGACATTCCCCACAAGGAGGTGCGCAGCAAGCTCATCCACGAGCAGCACTGCTTCACTGGTTGCGCCGGCACCAATATCCTCCGCATCCTGCCCCCATTGGTACTCACCAAGGAAAACGTAGACGACTTCATCCAGCGTCTGGAGACAGTATTAAAGGAAGTATAAGGTCTTGGGGAAAACCAAGTCCTAACCATACAAAAAGAAAACACAACCATAAAAGAGAATAGAAAGAACCGGAAGAGAGCGGCAGCCTGACATTTGGGCTGTCGCTCTTGATGTTTTAAGGCAATACGTTGCATTTCGACTTATATCAAAACCGAAAAGAAACAAAATGACACCATTATTCAATTTTTCGTGTTAAATGTTTGGCTATATCGCAAAAAAAGCATAACTTTGCAGCCGGTAAAGGAAAGGTGTTAGAGCTCATGTACGGATAACATAGCATCCACATAAAAGAAAGAATAATACAAAGACTAAACAAGAGAGATATGAAAGTAAAGGTTTTAATGGCATCTATGCTGCTTGCAGCATCAGGACAGATGATGGCACAGTCACCTACAGTTGTAGGCGGCCAGGTCATCGACGAGAATGGTGAACCTGTCATCGGCGCCCAAGTACAGTTGAAAGGCTCGAAAACGGGCACCGTTACCGACGTGGACGGTAAATTCACCTTGCCTACGGCAAAGCGTGGCGACATCATCGTCATCAACTACCTCGGCATGGACACACAGACAGCAAAAGCTGCCCCTGGCATGAAGGTAAGCCTGCACTCGCAAGACCGCCAGCTCGACGAGGTCATCGTCGTAGCCTACGGCGAGCAGAAGAAGTCTTCGTTCACTGGTTCTGCGGGCGTAGTAGACAGCAAGTCGTTGGAAAAGCGACAAGTAAACAATGTGATGGATGCCTTGCAGGGTAATGTGGCTGGTTTGCAGTCGTTCCAGTCATCAGGTTCCCCTGATGCCACACCAGAATTCCGCATCCGCGGTTTCAGTTCTCTCAATGCAGGCAACGACCCGCTCATCGTATTGGACGGCGTACCATACGATGGTTTATGGAGCAGCATCAACCCTGCCGATGTGGCGAGCATCACCGTATTGAAGGATGCCGCCAGCAACGCCCTTTATGGAGCCAGAGGTGCCAATGGTGTAATCATTGTAACCACCAAGAAAGGCAGCCAAGGCAAAGCTACCGTTTCCTTGGATGCCAAGTTGGGCTGGAGCAGCAGAAGCTCTAAGCGTTACGATACCATTGACGACCCGGCAGAGTATCTGGAAACATACTATGGCGGCCTTTACCGCAACTATATCGCCAAAGGTCAAACCCCATATCAGGCACACAGCAATGCCAACGCCACCTTGTACAAGTCTTCAGGAGAAGGCGGTCTGGGTTATCTCCCATACAGCGTTCCTGACGGCCAATACCTGATTGGCGACAACGGGAAGCTCAACCCCAATGCCACACTGGGCAACCGTATCTACAACAACGGGCAGGTATACACCATCATGCCAGACGACTGGATAGACGAGACTTACCGCAACGCCTTGCGCCAGGAATACAACCTGAGCATCAACGGCGGAAACGACCAAGGTCAGTTCTATGCATCGTTGGGCTATCTCAACAACGAAGGTATCGTGGTGGGGTCAGACTACGAGCGTTACACCGCCCGCATGAAAGCCAGCTACAAAGCCAACAAATGGCTCAACGTAGGCGGCAATATCAACTATGCCCACTCCAATACCAACAATGCAGACGAAAACTCCACTGGCAGCAACAATATCTTCTATCAGGCTGCCATGATGGCACCTATCTATCCTGTCTACCTACGTGACGGCGACGGCAACATCCTCAAGAACGAGTATGGAGTAGTCGGCGACTATGGCGATGGTATGTACCTGGGATCCAGCTATGTACGCCCGTACATTTCGCAGTCTAACGGCATTACCGATGCTGCACTCAACACCAACAATACCATTTCCAACACATTCACGCTGAACGGCTTTGCCGACATCAGCATCGTAGAGGGACTCACTGCTACGCTCAGCGGCAACATCTACAACAGTTCCAACCGCATGACCCAGACCATCAACCCTTACTATGGTTTCGGCTACATGAGTTATCCTAACGGATATGTTTACAAGTATGACTATAACTACAACTCAGTCAACTTCCAGGAACTCTTGAAGTATGCCCACAGTTTCGGCAAGCACAACATGTCGCTCCTCGCAGGTCATGAGAACTATAAGCATTCCTACGACTACATGACGGGCGACCGTAAGAACATGTTCTCCTACTTCGGCAACCAGGAACTGAACGGTGCCACCACCTACATATCCAACTCTTCCTACAAGAGCGAATACAACACCGAGGGATGGATATTCCGCGGTCTCTACGACTACGACGGAAAGTATTTCGGCCAGGTATCCTATCGCCGTGATGCCTCATCCCGCTTCCATCCCAAGCACCGTTGGGGTAACTTCTACTCTTTCGGCGGTGCCTGGATTATCACCAAGGAAGACTGGATGAAGAATGTATCGTGGCTGAATTCATTGAAGTTGAAGGCCTCCTTCGGACAGAACGGAAACGACAACATTTCTGACTTCCTCTATACCGACACCTACAACATCAGCAAAGGCGAAGGCAACGAGATAGGCTTGACCCTCAGCAATATCGGAAACGAAAACATCACCTGGGAGACAGTTACCAACGTGAATGCAGGTTTCGAGTTTGAAGTTCTGAAAAGTCGCTTGAGAGGTGGTCTGGACTATTTCTACCGCAAGACCACCGATATGCTCTGCACCGTCAGGGTACCTCTGTCACAAGGCTATGCCGGTTACTCTTCCAACATCGGCGATATGGTAAACAAAGGTGTGGAAATCGAGTTGGAGGGAGACCCAATTTCTACCAAGGATATCAGATGGACTATCGGAGCCAACCTCACAGCCTACAAGAACAAGATTGTACGCCTGAACGATGACAACAAGTACAACGACCTGGACGGACATGCCGGCTACACCAGCGGCAGCTACTTCTATGGCGAAGGTCTCTCCATGTACACCTGGCGACTCAGAAAGTATGCCGGAGTCAACGAGGCGGGCGAGTCTATGTGGTACATCCATGATGCCCAAGGCAACCTGACCACCACGACCAATCCTACCGACATCTCTGACGATAAGGACTACTTCAACTGCGGTACAGCTCTGCCCGACTTCTATGGCGGTTTCAACACGAGCGTCTCTGCTTACGGTTTCGACTTCAACATCGCTTTCGCATACTCTGTAGGCGGAAAGGCTATGGACTGGAGCTACCAGTCGCTGATGACGACTCCTACAGCAGGCTTCACCGGACAAGCCCTGCACAAGGACCTGTTGAATGCATGGACTGAAAGCAATACTAGCTCCAACATTCCACGCTTCCAGTACGGCGACGAGTATACGGCAAGCACATCAGACCGATTCCTGACCAATGCCAGCTGGTTGGCTCTGCAGAACGTATCATTGGGATATACATTCCCTAAAAAGTTGATTCGTCCATTAGGACTTTCCAACCTCCGTCTGTATGTTTCCGGCGAGAACCTCACTTACTGGAGCCACCGCAAGGGCTTCGACCCACGCATCAGCTATGCAGGCTCTGTAAGCAGCGATGTAACCTATGCACCAGCCCGCACTGTAACAGCAGGTATTTCCGTACAATTCTAAAAAATACATGTTATGAATACATTTGTAAAAAACATATATATGATACCACTGGCAGCTGCTACCTTGACTTTGGGCAGCTGTATAGAAACGGTAGAGCCATCCAGTGTGGCCTCCAAAGAACAGGTCAACAGCAATAGCCAGTCTTTCAGCATGCTCGTCAACGGTCTGAAAGCCAAGATGATCGAGACCGACACCTATGGTTCCACCTCCGGCAGCTTCTATGAGGCCATAGGCGACTGGGGCTATCCTTGCTTCATGTTGTGGCGCGACGTCATGCTGGACGGTATGCCTACCACAGGTTCGTCCTGGAACTACCAGTACGTCCTGGAGGCAGCTACCTCTCTGGCTGGCTACTCATGCTATCCATATTATTACTATTACAGTTTCATCAACAATACCAACCGCATCCTCCAGGGTATGGACGAAGAAAGTGCTACCACAGAGACCCAACAGTCTTTGGCCATCGTGCACACCTACCGCGCCCTGTGCTACATGCAACTGTCTACCATGTTCGAATACTACAAGACGGGCATCGACGAACTCGACGCAAAGGCAGAAAGCAACGGCGTGATGGGACTTACCACACCTATCGTTACGGAAAAAACAACGGCAGAAGAGAGCAAGAACAACCCACGTGCCCCATACTACAAGATGTACCGTTTCATCAACAAAGACCTCACTTTGGCTGAAAAATACATCGGCAGCTACTCACGAAGCGAGAAAAACGACATCAACAAGGATGTCATCAATGGTTTGGCAGCCCGTTTCTGGCTCTATCTAGGCAGCCGTTTCGAACGTAACCCGAGCGACCTGGCAGAACAACTGCAGCACGAAGGTGACGAAGACGGCTTCACGGCATTAGGCATCAGCACAGCCGACGACTGCTTCAAGAAAGCAGGCGAATATGCACAGAAAGTTATCAACGCCGGCTACTCTCCTGTAACAGAGTCACAGTGGCATGATGTTACAACGGGCTTCAATACAGCCAACCAAGCCTGGGTTTGGGACTATAAGTTCAGCTCTACAGAGCAGGCACCCAACTACTGGTGCAGCATCACAGGTATCTTCGCTTCAGAACCCACCTGGGGTATCGCTGCATACGGTGGCGAATACAGATGCATCAGCAAATCGCTCTACGACAAGATTGGCGACAGCGACTGGCGCAAGACCACATGGGTAGCTCCTGCAGATGCAGGCTCTGCCACTGTTCCCGAGAAATACCAGACCAAGCTGGCCGACGAAACCACAGCATCCATCAAGGCCAATACCAACTGGAGCCGTCTGCCCGCTTACGCCAACCTGAAGTTCCGTCCGGCGAGCGGCGATATGGAGTCGCAGGAAGTGGGCATGCTCGCAGCCATTCCATTGATGCGCGTAGAAGAAATGTACTTCATCAAGATGGAAGCTGCCATGCATACTGACGGACTGGCAGCAGCAAAGGCACAACTGGAATCATTCCTCAATACCTATCGCTACACCGACGGTTCGTACACATGCAGCGCAACTACCGAAGACGACTTCATCAAGGAGATGATTACCCAGAAATATATTGAGTTCTGGGGAGAGGACGTGCTCTTTGCCGACTACAAGCGTCTCGGCCTGCAGGTAGACCGTACCCAAGACGACACCAATTACCTGAAGGTTTACCAGCTCAAGTCGAAGGCTGGCTACACAGCACCTTGGATGAACTTCTACATCCCCGAGGTAGAGCGCAGCTTCAACAAGGGCGTGGCTATGAACCCAGACCCCGTGTCGTACATTTCCAAATACTGTAAGTAATACATAAAAGAAGACTCGTATGAAAAGAATCATATTCAACATATCCATGCTACTCGCCGCCACGCTCGGCTTCACAGCCTGCGACGACAAGGCAGACAGCGACTACGTACCGGGCGTACAGACACCGGCCAACTGCATGCAGGTGTATTTCGATGCAAGCAATGCAAGCGACTTTATCAACTCACCCGGCGAAAAGACATCGATAGACATCACCGTTTCGCGTGCCCAAACTACGGAGGCGGCAGAAGTGCCCATCATCTGCAAATCAGCAAGCGAAGGACTCACGGTTCCATCGTCTGTCAAGTTTGAGGCAGGAGAAAAAAGCACAACCCTGACCATTGCCTTGGGCACATTGGAAGAGAACAAGAAGTATGCGTTCAGCCTGGCCGTTGCCGACGAGTACGCCGACCATTACAGCAAACTGGACGGTGCCACCACCTACAGCGGCTATGTGATGGAAGCATCGTGGAACACCTACGTTAGCAATGTAGACATGACATGGACTGTAGGCGGAAATGAGCAGAAGTGGACTCAAGAGATTGAACGACTCGGCACCACCAACCGCTACCGCATCAAGAACTTCGTAGACTCTGGGCTCGACATGATATTCACCGTAGGCGGTGCAGCTTCCGGACAGACAGGCTACTACAAGATGGAGCCATACACCAACTACCAGGACTGGGCAGACAGCGGCGTAGACTGCTTCCTGCTCTACGACACAGCCAAGGGCGAATACCCACACTGGACAGTGGGCGGCAAAACTGTCAGCGAGATTTACATCATGCGCAGTTATAGCGGATACGGCGATTATTCATACATCTCCTTCGACAAGGGATACGGTATGTTCGGTACCTATTACACTGAGTACACAGACGGTTCTTCCGATTCATACAACTACATCGAGATGAACTTCACCCCAGTGGCAGAATAAGCGACCTACTCCTTCACAACAAGAACATTAGCATAAAGCAAGAAGACAATGAAAAAGATATATTACATGATTGTACTTGCCATCCTGGCTTGCATGAGTTTCGGCTCATGCAGCAGCGATGACGTAGTAAAGACACCTTTGGACACCCCTTCCATCACACAAGGCGAGACCAAGGTAAGCTCGCTCGCATTCAGTTGGAATGCCGTGAGCGGTGCCACCCAATATGCATACGAGTTGTATGATGCCAGCGACAACCTGATTCTTGGCGACGTAACCTCTACCACATCGGTTATCGCCACAGGTCTTACTCCCAATACCTCCTACACACTCAAGGTATGGGCCTACGCTGCCGTAACCGGCGACAAGAGCACCTCTCCTATCGCCACCATCACTGCTACCACCAATGCAGTGATACCACTGGATGCCCCCGTACCCGAGGCCAGCAGCGCCAATGGCGGTGTCACCATCTCATGGCCAGCCGTAGAGCATGCCACAAGCTATCTCTACAGCTACGAGGATGCTGAGGGCACCACCGTAGAAGGTGAGACCGAGACTAACAGCATAACACTCACCAACCTCGCCATCGGCACCTACACCATCCACATCACAGCCACCAGTTCAGACGAAGCCTACAGCAGTTCTGCCCCCATATCACTCACGTTCCAGCGTACCAAGGCAGAAGTATGGCGCAAGACCGGTACCTATACCTCGGCAGCCCTGGGCGAGAGCTTCACCGCCGACATCGTGGCATACGACGATGGCAGCTACACCATCGAGGCACCTTACGGTGTAGAAGATTACAGCATCAGTTTCACCGTACCAGAGGGCGGCACGGAAATTTCTCCACTTGCCACCGCAGACGGCGGTTATTATCCGTTCTGGGTAGGCAGCGACAAATATGTATACATCTATCCTGGAGGCGGTTACTCTCAGTTTGATGGCAACAAGACCAGTGGCGAGGTTTGGTTCTACTCATACTTGTACGACAAGGACGGCAACAACCTGGGCGGCGGCTACGATGACTTTATCTGGGGCAGCGGCGATGCAGCACTCACCATCGACGACATCTGCGGCACCTATAGCGCCGTAAGCACCGGCTCCGACTATTTCAGCAGCGACGGGTCGCAGCAGGAAGTCAACAAGACCAATGAGGTAACCGTCAGCAAGAACGACGACGGAACACTCAACATCTACAACTTCTACGGATGGGAGGAGAACTTCACTGCCACTGCCGACTTGGATGCCCGAACCATCACCATCGAGCCTAAAACCGACTGGGGCGGCTACTACACGTTTGCCGACATCACCTCTGCCACAACACCTGTAGTGGGAACCATCAACGAAGACCTTACCATCACCTTCCAGAATTTCACTGCATGGTATGGATCCTATTATTACATCGACAGCGACATGCGCTGCGTGATGACGAAGAAATAGGAATAAAAACACTGGCAAGATGGAGAAATCAACAAAGATATGCATCTTCCTCCTTTCCTTGGCTACACTCCAAGCTGTAGCCAGGGAAAGAACCAGTCAAGAGAAAGAAAGATTGGCATTGGAAATTCTCGCCAAAGCCAAGGGGAAAGCCGCTAGTCGCGCGAATTCTGATGCCAACATAATATCACTAAAGACAGAAGACGCCTATACAATTCTAGGCTGGGAAAAAGGTGGATTTGCCATCGTTTCTAACGACGAAGGCTGCAAGCCCATCATAGGCTATTCTTATGAGGCTGCTTATTCGGAACAGATACCATCACTCAATTGGTATCTGTCGATGGCAACTAAATATCTGAATGAAGCCAGAAACTCCAGAACAAAGATGCCTAAAGACAACAACAGCAGAATCATTCCCGACGAGTGTCAACCCGAAGTGGAACATCTGTTGTCAACCCAATGGGGGCAGGGCGACCCATACTGGGCAAAATGCCCTACCGACAAGCATGGCAAAAGATGCTATACAGGATGTGTGGCTACAGCCATGGCACAAATCATGCACTATTACCAATATCCAAGCACAGGTTCCGGCAAGGACACGATATATTTCGCCAACCAACCCTATGTCGTAAACTTTGGCAGTGCCCACTACGACTGGAGCAATATGTTGTCATCATACACAGGCACATACAACATTGCACAGAAGACGGCCGTAGCCACGCTCATGTACCATTGCGGTGTGGCAGCCGGAATGGCGTACGACCCTAACGGAAGCGGTGCCTACATGGAAGATGCAGCCGGCGGAATGCAAGAGCATTTTGGTTATATCACACGATATTATGGGTACAAGGAACATTATGATGCAGACAAGTGGAAAGCTGTAATATACACAGAGTTAAGCGAAAAACACCCATTGCTCTATGCGGGCACATCGAACAAGCAGGGCAACGAAAACACCTTTACACATGCGTTCGTATTGGACGGATATGACAAAGATGGCTATGTGGGCGTAAACTGGGGCTACAGTGGAGACGGAAACGGCTATTTCGACCCCGACATACTCACACTCAACTATAAGACAGGAAATACCATCGTCGATGAAGACTTCCTATGGTACAACGAAATGGTAGTGATACACCATCCTGATGCAGGAAACATCGACAATGCCCTTACCAACAGCATCACTTCGCCACTTATCACTTCCCTCCACCAAGATATGGAAAATTCAGTACGCATCTACAACACCACAGGCAAACTGATATATAGTTCCCCTGCCGCAAAGTTCCGTCTCAAAGACATACAAGCTAAGGGTGTGCTGATTGTCAGAGAAGGAGAGAAAAGCTATAAAATAGTACGCTAGAAGGATAGAAGTGAGGGGTACACCAACTTCAGTGGCGACAGTATTGTCATTTTTTCTCCTTATGCTTGTATTTGATTTTGTCGAAGCCATTGCCATAGACTCCGATGACTGCACTCTGCGACACGAACGCCTGTGGGTCGATTTCCTCTATCAAGCGGAAGATGGTCTGCGACTGGCGTTGCTTGGCAAGCACGAAAAGCATTTTCACCTCCTGTCCTGAGTAGAAGCCCGAGGCATCAACCACCGTCACGCCACGGTCGGCATCGGTATTGATGCGCTTGCCTATCTCCTCATATTTCTTCGAGATGATGAAGAACTGCACAGAGCGGCGGCGGCTGTTCACCACCTGGTCAATGCAGAACGCCTGCACATAGAGCACCACATAGCCATAGAGTACCTTCTCCCAGTCGTGTACCACGAAATAGCTGGAGGAAATGATGAAGATGTCGCAGATCATGATGACACGGCCCAGTGAGATGTCGCGATACTTGTTGACGATGGCTGCAACAATATCCGTTCCTCCCGTGCTACCCCCTGCCGAAAACCCCAAGCCAATGCCACAACCGCAGAAGACCGCTCCGAGGATGGCTGCCCACAAAGGCTGGTCTTGCAGTAAATGGACACCATTCATCACGTGTGAGAAAAACGAGGTGAGCATCGTCACCACGATGACAGCATATACCGTCTTCACACAAAACTTGCGTCCAAGTATCTTGAGCGCAGCAATCAGCAAACAAGCGTTCACCACGAAGTAAGGCACCTGCACAGGCAGCCCGGTGGCCCAATAGATGATGGAAGAGATGCCCGGCAACCCGCTTGCCGTAACATTGGTAGGAAGAAGGAACACATTCCAGCCGATGGCATAGGAAATCATGCCGATGGCAATGAACGCATAGTCCTGCACCTCCTTGAAAAGGGGGCGTTTCTGTAATTCTGTTGTCATTTTATCTGTTCATACTTTTGATTATACATATCTGATATTGCCCTGCCGCAATATGGGTGCAAAAGTACAACAAATATTTCATTCAACCATAACAAAAGAGTATATTTCTTACATATTTCATAATATTCTGTTTTTTATTACCATTATGTTTGCCAATCCCATAATAAATGCGTACTTTTGCAACGCAGACCAAATAGTTTCTAGACAAATGAACAAACTCTTTTTGACTTCCGTCCTGGCGATGACCGCCATGACGATGATGGGACAGGGACTGAAATACCCCACTGCCCCCAAGGACAACACCGTGGACGAATACTTCGGTGTGAAGGTGGCAGACCCCTTCCGACCGTTGGAGAACGACACCAGTGCCGTTACCGCTGCCTGGATAAACGCCGAGAATGACATTACCAATGCCTACCTCGCCAAGATTCCCCAGCGCGCCAAGTACCTAAAACGCCTCAAGGAGGTGGCGAACTACGAGAAGGTATATACACCCTTCGAGAAGAACGGCAAGTGGTACATCTACAAGAACAACGGACTGCAGAACCAGGAGGTGCTCTACGAGATGGACCAGCTGGGCAGCGAACCTCACGTATTCCTCGACCCCAACAAGTTGAGCGATGATGGTACGGTGGCATTGAAGGGCATCTCCTTCAGCCATGACGGCAAGTACTTTGCCTACACCATCTCACGCAGCGGAAGTGACTGGGAGGAAATCTATGTGATGGACGTAAAGACCCGCCGCTTGCTTGATGACCACATCGTCTGGGCGAAGTTCACGGGCGCCACCTGGTGTGGCGACGGTTTTTATTATAGTGCCTACGATGCCCCCGAGAAGGGCAAGGAGACCTCGGCGAAGAACGAGGTGCAGAAGGTATATTACCACAAGATGGGCACCCCGCAGAGCCAGGACCAGCTCTTCTACCAAAATCCCGCCAACCCTCTGCGCTTCTACAGCGTAGGGGTGAACAAGGAGGAGACAATGATGTTCCTCTACGAGTCGGGCATGGACCAGGGCATCAACCTCTATGTGCGT
>CAVDKC010000077.1:0-12892 GCA_963609615.1 Oribacterium sp. | reverse complement strand
GAGGAAATCTGCTACAAAAGAACTGCCCTCATCAAGGTATAATATTGCTTTCATAGTCTTTACTTTTCAAGTTTCTCAATCAAACCTTTAATCTCATTGTAGGCAAGAATATCCGAACCTTTATATAAAGTACCAATATTCTTAAGTTCCGTGGTTATCTCATGGTTGGTAGGCACGTCATGTCTCTGTCTCAACCATTCGATAAATTCTGGAATGTCTACATTCCCGCTTTCAAGAAACGGGCTTGTTCTGCTATTGTAAGCTAACAGATAATAATTCTTACGTGTAATAAGCCACCATATTGCGGCTAATTTATTCTTGATATTTTTTATTTTCTGTTTCATGCTTTTTACTTTTTTCTTTTCGTCTATCATAATCTTAATGGATTTGGAATGTTACTTATTATTTTGTCTACCTCTTCTTGCGGCAGAGGTTTGCCGTCTTTTCCGATATACTCCTTACAGATGAAATACAAGGCATCAGAAGTGTCAGGGTGACGATAGTAGTCATTGAGCTGTATCTTGGCCATCTGTTCATCATGGTTGGAGTAAACGGAACGGGAAGCACCCTTTCTGCGCTCCATGACGTGATATATAATCCTGTAGCCATCCTCTCGCAACCGTTCGTCTTGAAAGCGGACGAGCATCTTGTCTATCTTGGCTTCCGCCTTCTTGACGGCATCGTAGAGGTCTCTTACCTTACCTTTGTCGGGCTGAGGCTTCTTCTTCTCCTGGAAGTAGGTGATAGTGTCGGCTCGAAGTTGGGCCACCTCCAGGAAGAAAGTTCCGTTTTCGTTCTGAGGAACATCCTTTCCGTCTGCCCTCATGATGATGCCGTCCACCCGCTTCTCCAGTTCGATGGATTGCCTGAGAACCTTTCTGTCTCTATGTTCCCAATACTCCTTTTCTGTGGTTCGCATAGCTGAGACGAGCTTGCGGAATGCCAATACTGATTCTTCACTCATATCTCTACTCTTTGATGTTTAGCGTCTTCTTGACTTTACGGATGCGGGCCAGCTCTTTGGGGAGCAGTTCGCCATTCTTGTCTGTTTGGCAGAGGAGCCAAAGCTTATTGTCACCATTGCCGATACGAACATACTTGTGCAGACCGTCATTTTCTCTATCGAACTGCTGCGCCCTTACTATTTCCAGTACTTGCTGAGTAAGTTTGTCTGCGCACATCTTAGCGAGTTCATTAAGGATGTTGTTCATAGTTACTCTTCCTCCAAATATTTAATGGGTTTACGTTTCCATTCTCTACATCCAGTATCCCACTTGAAGCGGTGAGCGGAACCTTTGCAGGTGCCAAAGGTGGAGCTGGAAGGATACGCGTGAAAGAACTTGCAGTTTTCACACTTGCGATGCTCATTGGTATGTGTCAGATAGAGGAACGTCACGACCAAGAAGCAGATGCCAAGCATAATAATGAGAAATCCTAATTCCATAGCTTACTTCTTCGATTTAGTTATTCTGTTTAATATTTTCTTGTTGGTCTCAGTGTCATCATCGATGGTATGATAAGAGCAGACCTTCTCCCATACGGTACTCTCTACAGCCATCATATATTCCTTGACCACACGGATAAAATCCTCCAAGGAACGACATAGCTCATAGCGATAGCCAGCAGACTGCCAATAGCCCTGGAACTGTCTCTGTTGGAAGGTCTGATTGTTGGTTTTGCCGAACTTCAGTTCGATACCCAGTCCATGATACATCTCGGAATGTTCCATAATAGCACCGTCCGTCCTGTCTTTATACGACGGGAGAGCCAGTATGAGGTCTGGTACGCCCGGTACTACACCTGCCGCCGCATTGATAGCTATCTTCTTACCCTGAGCACCGTCTGCCTCATTCTTGGGGTGAAAGAGAAGCTTGGCGAAAGCTGGATACTGTAAGCGAAACCAGCGTACACACGCCATCTGTAAGCCGCCCTCTCGCTGCACCTTGTGCTGACGAGGCTTTTGGGTATACTCAGGCCAGTTGCCGTTGAGGCGGTCTATTAATTCTTGTCTGTCCATAATTACGTGAATTTAATAGTTTAATAATTCTTGTCTGTCTATTAGTCTCTGAGGAGCGACTGCAGATAGCTCTGTGTCTGGTCGTCGAGGTCGAGGAGTGATTGGTTCTCTTCCTCTACCGACGGGTTCCAAACGATGCCGTACTCTGCCAGTTTCCCTTCCTTGTAGGCATTGCGTAGCATCTTGGCAATAGAACCGCCAGGATTCTGCTTGGCAGCTTCTATCCATCCTAGATATTTCTGCCGCATATCCTCGTCCTGCTGTTTCTCCAGAGCCTTCTTGCGTTCTTCGGTTTGCTTTAACCGCGCCTCTATCTCCTCGCTAGTCTCCTCTCGCTGAGGCTGAGGTGGAGCAGAGGGCTGTGGTGATACTGGAACCTTGAGCTTATTGCCTGCTGAGGCTATAGCCTTGGGGTTGTCGTAAGTGCCTTCTATCAACGGCTCGTAGTTCTCGGGGTTGAAGAGCCAGTTGAACGAGATGTAGCACCCGCCATCCTTGCGTCCGGACAAGAAATCTGAATCGAGAGCTTTGCGCAACATCGGTTCTATGTCCTCGAAGGAGTAGTCTGAGATAAACTTGGCAACCATCTTCTTGCGGTCGGGAGTCATCTTCGAGATAGGCTTGACCTGCGTACCAAGGAAGAGGCGGTTGAAAAGCCTGAGCACTTCCGAGAACTGCGTGTCTGCATCCATCGACTTTTTTTCTTTTTCTTTTTTTTGTGTGGGGGTGGGGGTTTTCTGCTTTCTTTGTTTGTTTTCTTTTATAGGGGTTTCAGGGGGAATGTTTTCTTTTATTTGTTTCTTTCCTCTTACTTCTGTGCCCTTTGCTTTGCCCTTATCTGTGCCCTTGTTTTCCTTCAAACCTTGCAAACCTCCTTTATTTAGAGGGGTTTCGGAGTGTGAAATCTGTGCCCTAGACTGTGCCCTAGGCTGTGCCCCTTGTTTCGGCTGTGCCCTACCTTGTGCCCTTTTCGTGCCCTTATCTGTGCCCCTATCTGTGCCCCTATCGTCTTGAAAATATACCGCACATCCTTGAATGTCAGTAACTTGCGAGTGTGAAATCTGTGCCCTAGATTGTGCCCCTATCTGTGCCCCTATCTGTGCCGTAACCTGTGCCCCTAGGTCTCTTTGCCATGGCTGGATGCAGTGGGAGAGTGGGTGAGAACTGTTAATATACAGTTTGGTTGAGGCTCTGGGCGAGGCGCATTTGGTGATGATTTTCTCGGCAATGAGTACGTCGATGGCGATGCGGATGGTCTTGACCGTGGTATGCAGCTGTAGGGCCATGTCACGGTAAGAGAGAGTAGCAGAGGATGCCTCATTGTGTGTGGCAGAGAGGAGCACGTGGATAAGCACCTGCACGACCACGGGACGATGAAAGTACCGCCACTGCAACAGCTCGGGAGTGATGATGTAGCCATCTGTTTTCATAGATGTTTCTTTACTTGGAATATATGATTTACAAAACTTAGCAGGTAATCTCCTCGATAGCCCGAAATATCTCATAGGCGACTTGTGGCACCCATGCGTTGCCGTATGCCTTTATGGATTCTTGTCGCCACTTGGGGAAAGAAATGGCAAGGCTGTCCACATCAAAGGGAATCCCATCATTTCCTCTACAAACAGGGGATTGAGTTGGGAACTGCCTCCAATAGCCCTCTTCACTGTATCGGGCAAGGTCTCGCCATAAACATTGCCGTTGGTTTTCTTCACCCCTGGATTGGTGCATTCTTTCCGGTCTCTCGCTGATGGAGTCGGCAAGAGTCCTTTTCGAGCGGCGAGAGCCAAGGTCGGACGCTCGGCTGCTCCTGGTGAGAGGCTTCGGTTTATTCTTCCTCCTCCTTTGTCGAGTGCCGTGGGTGTGGGGAGAAGGTCTAGCGGAATAAATTCCGTCTCCGTCTTGCCCTTCTTGTTGCACTGTTCCAGCCCTTGAGTCTGTACGGTGGGCAACAATCCAGACTCTATCTCTTCTGTGTGGCGCTCCGACGGCACAAGCCGGAATAACAATCGGTTGGACGGAATATCCTTCGGCTTCGAGGTCTGTACAGATTTTGTCGAGGGTGAACCGGCTTTCCTCTCGGTATAGGTAATTCTCTTCGAAAATATCGTCTGCGCGTCCCATACGAGTGACTTGGCAGGGCTCCACCATCGTCTTGATGCCAGCAACGTTTTCACCAACGACCCAAGTGGGGTGTATCTGCCGTATCGCTCGAAGCATCTGTGGCCAGAGATAGCGGTCATCGTCCGCTCCCTTTCTTCGACCAGCGAGGGAGAATGGCTGGCAGGGGAAGCCTCCTGTGAGAACATCGACCTTACCCCCCCACTTTGTAAAGTCGGTCTTAGTAATGTCTTCATAACTTTCTGAATTTGGGAACCAATAATCTAGTACTTTTCGGGGGAAAGGCTGTATCTCGCAATGGAATAGGTTTCGCCATCCCATCATACAGGCAGCGACCTCTGCACCACCGATTCCGCTGAACAAACTAGCGTGATTCATGTTATTGTCTGTTGTTTTTATAAAGCCACCGATTGATACAGTCGCACGGTGGCCAAAGTTATACAAATAGTAGATGAACAATATATAGATGTTTTATTCCTAACACCTTCCTTTCTGTTGGTTCGGCGCAGAGAGAATGTGACTCACGTCTTTCCGTGGGGTCAGATAACAATTAAGCTAACTATTACTTTTCTAAAATTATACATTATATTCAGTCTGCCACAATCGCTTCTTGCCGAAGGTTAACACTTGCAATCATATTGCTTTCATATACATTTCTCTTTCTCTTTAGCGTGGTCTACGAGCCACTGCAGGTGAGCAGCCTTCGTAGGGTCTCGAAAGAGGGACTTAGCTTTGGAGACATCGGTGGATGCCCACAGCTTTTGCCGTCTTCTCTCCTCGGCACGTTTCTCGTTGTACGTGCGCTGATACTGCTTTACCTTGTCGGGGTTCTGCTTGCGCCACTGCTTGGCATACTCGCTCATGCGGTCTTTGTTTTCCTGGTAGTACCGCTGGTAGTAACCTAACCCAGTGTGACGTTTCAAGGCGGCATTCTCCCGATACTGCTTCTGCTTTTCGGGATGAGCCTTACGGTAAGCCCGGTTTCGGGCAAGGATATGCTCACGGTTCTTACGATAGTATTCCCGCTCGTAATCCCTTCTATGCTGTTTTGCTTGTTCTGACATCATGGCTAACGGATTTTTGACAAGGGAGCTGCACGATGTGCTGGACGTATGCTTTATGCAACAGGCAGTATCTGCCGTTGATACAGTTGCGCCCATGCTCGCACCGGATGCACTCCTCATGTCTGCATTTACTTGGAGTATCGCTCATAGTAGTAGACGACTATCTGATGTTCACTTGGCTCGATACCATTGTTCCGGCTAGTGAGCGTGTCTACTATCTCGTCATAGGTAGCCTGAGGCATCTGTGAAATCAGATTCTCATCGTGGATGCCCTGTGAGAGCTTGTGGATGCAGAGCCATAGGAGGAATATCCAGACGGCAATGCAAATGGCGGTCTTAACTTTCTTCATAATCTCAAGAAGTTTAATAGTTTGTATTTTATTATTCGGTGGTCGGTAGGGGAGTCGAACCCCTGAGCCTGTCTGCTTAGTCCTTTTTCGCAGAATATGTAGTCAATAAGCGATTCAATCAAAAATATGGACATCGCCCCCGATGGGCCTGGCTGCATGCTACGCTGAGCAATACCGACCGTGTTCATGTAAAAGATAAAAAGGGTCTGAGGGTGGTGGCTTATAATGAAATCAACATTGCCACCTAGAACGCTAGTTTTCGCAGTGATATTTCCTCAGACATTTGATGACCTATTTAAATCATGAAAAACAATAGTATCTCGCTTCACAGTGAGATGAACTACAAAACAATTTTAAAACCTTTTCTAAAAGCGGGAATATAAAATCAGTGCGGGCGAACCAAATCCTGTACATTGTAGGCGCAAGCCTCCAGTTCGGCAACAGGCAGGTCGATGCGGGTCACCTCTCCTTTCTCGTTGTATCGGCACTTCTTCTCGACGTACCCCTTGGCTACCCAATGTTCTACTTTGCGACGGCCATAAGTGGAGTAGGCTTGAGCCTGACTAACGAACGGCTTCTTGCCGACGGCCTTGCAGACTTCTTCCTTTACCACGTTTCGGATGGCGGAGATAAATGTGTCGAAAGACAACATCTTGTCTGCGAACTGAATTTGTACGGTTTGGTTCATAAGTATATCTTGTTAAAGTACGACAATGCTATTTAATGCGAGTAACGAGAATGATCTGCCTCTCCTTATCTATCTTGGTACGGAACTGACGGTTGTAAATGACTCCATAGCTGGAACAGGCATTCTTGACCGAGTTCATTCTTCGAATGGGAAAGATCACATCTTCTCCCACGGCCATGTCTCGCAGTTGAGGCCATATTGGTGCTTTTTGTTCTTTCATATATGTTTTCTTTAGTTTCTTTTAGTCGAACACTTCATCTATGAGGGCGAGGATAGTGCGCTTCACCTCTTCCTTGTCGGTCTGCAGGTTTCTACGGCATCTGCCCACGCAGAGGTTTATGAGTATAGCTTTAGAGTTACTTGTAGACTTTGAATACATAGCTTCACGCTTTAATCTGCCTTCCAGATATTTCTCTATCTCTCCAATTTCGAGTTCATCGAGAACATCTTCGGCATCAATATCCACATCCACATCTACTTCTGTGGTGACGTATCTTGATATCTTCATAATATATTTCCTTTCTCCTATTTTATTTGGTTATTATTAGCTTTATCCTTTCGCCCATGACGGGCTATGTAGGGGCAAACGGAGTCGAACCGCCCTTCTCCCTAAGTTACTATGCAGTTATCAGTCATCGGGTGCCAATGCTTTTAATACCCTACACCCGACACACTGGATTGAGCCTAACCTACGCTTTTTTATGATCTATTCCTGGCTCGTTCCGCCGCGCGCCCTGCATTCCAGCTGCCCCTTCTTTATCTTCTATCCATCACCAGCCCTAGCCGGCATCTTAAATGTCTACCCTTACATTTCCGTGACCTTGTTAACGGAGAAGGCAGAATAGTTTTTTTGCGTCCTCCAATGGCTTAGGGAAAGTTTGGTTGTCCGGGAAGTAGATGCACCATAGCATATTATCCCAATCCTCCATTGGCGCATTGTATATCCATAGGAATGCTTTTTCCAGTTCTTCGATGTATGATGCGCCATAGTATTCGTACAGCTTCATGCGCAGCCAGAAACGCCCAGCGAGTTTGAGAGGGTCTACCTCTTGATAGTCCGTCTCAGAATTTTTCTGTTGTCTTTTCATTTTTTCTCTTAATTTATTTGGAAGTTACTAACTAATTTACTAACTTTACGGTGCAAAGGTAATATAAATAAATGTAACTACATACGATTGTATTTAATTATTAAGTTAGTTAAATACTATTTTATGTTTGTTCACACAAATAGTAAATAAAATAGGATTTATGAACGAACTTAATGTAAACATCGGCCTAGCTATCGAACAAAGAGTAAATGAGCTAGGTATCTCAAAATCGGAGCTAGCTCGTAGGTTGGGTATCGCTCAGCAGAATGTAAATAAGGTGGTATTTAGTAAAGAATCGCTAGATACTGCCAAGTTGATGGAGATAAGTAAAGCTCTTGATTATAATTTCTTCGAGCTATATGCCAACTCGATAAGGAAAACATCATTGATTGATTCAGTAAAGTTGCAATCTTTTATAAATGAACAAGGTCTAGGTAATACAGAGTTTGCCTCGAAACTCGGAATTACTTGTTCTGAGCTTGCAAATATCTTTAATGGCGGCGACCTCTCACTTAGTATGGTTGAGAAGATGGCCAATATTCTTGGCGTACAACCTGCGGAACTTATTAATGGTGCATCCTCTTCTGCTGAGGCTCCATCTATAAAAGACTCTCGCATGTATGAGGAGCTAATCGCCCTTAGGGCGGAGAATAAGCTTCTGAGAGAGATCCAGGGCATCAATGTCAAAAAGGCGGCCGTCTAGGAGTTATATACGGCGGAAAATGGAAGGAGGGCAAATAAAACTTTCCAGTTAGGAAAATATTTTTCTCCAACTAGGGAAATAAAAATAAAAGTTGTAAATTTGCATGTGGGCAAAAGAACTTGGCAAATATACACTTGATGTATCGAAAAAAGAAGAAACAAGAAGAGGATGAATAACATAAGCAATAAACAAAAAACAAATAGGAGATAAGGTTATGGGTACATTGATTATTTTGGCAATGGTTGGGATTCCGTGCATTGCGTTTCTCATGTTCTGCGCAACATCCAACGGCAAACGTTGGCTTCGCCAGAACAACATGATATAATACCAAAATAGGAGGCTAAGATATGGAGAATATGGCAAAAATTAAGAATGAGACAATAATATGGGAGTATATTTAGCATTTTTGTTTGTTGGAGTGCCCTGTGTGGCATTTCTGCTGTTCTGTTTGACGAGCAGCGGCAAGCGTTGGCTTCGCCAGAATAACATGTTGTAAAAACAGAAGAGTATGGTAAGTAATCTTGTAAAGGAGCATGATAGGCGTTCAAAACTTAGCGACTATCTTTACGGAGTGTCCAATCTCTTCATAAGTGGTACGGGTATAGGTGGCCTTTCCCCATTGGTAACAGGAGACGAGATAGGGATGTTTAATTATCTCTGCCTTGCATTTGGGATAAGTGCATCTTTCGCCTTTGCTTATTGCGCTAATAGAGTAATGAAGTATAATAAATGAAAATAACAATATGGAAGCATTTACATTGTTTATGTTCGTCGCCATGGTGATAAGCGTGAGCATGGCTGTTTGGCTCAACACCAAATCAGGACAGAAGTGGATAGATAGTTTATAATGTTGAGGCTGATGCTGTGCCAATAGAATTGCGTACTGCGCCAATAGAATTGCGTACTGCGCCAATAGAATAATGAAATATAACTCTAAAATATAAAGATTATGGATTTGATGACGTTTATATTTACTATAGCCCTCGTGATAGGTGGCAGTATGGCTGTTTGGTTCAACACAAAGTCGGGGCAGAAGTGGATAGATAGTTTGTAATGTTGAGGCTGATGCTGTGCAAATAGACGGAGGCAGCAAAACAGGAAATATGATAAGCCCTTCTTGCATTGTTTGGTTATAGAATTTCTAAAAGATAAAAATATGGAAGCATTAATAATAACTTTGGCAGGAACAGGGGCAATAGCTCTTCTCCTGAATCTTTGGTTAGGTACGAAGTCCGGCAGGAAATGGCTTCGAGGATTGTAAGAATTAACAGTATGGAAGCATTTACATTGTTTATGTTCGTCGCCATGGTAATGTAACTCCTGTTCTGAGTCATGGATTAGATACGAAGCTTGATTTAAAAAAAGGCTTAGAAAACTACAGTGTTGAGGCTACAGATAAGAATGAATAAAAAAATACAAAACAAATTAATTGCAAGATTGTTGCAAGCAACATTCGGGAATTATAGATAAATAAGGAAAATATGATAAAGACGGTAATATTCGATATGGGTGGTGTGATTATCACTATAGATGAGGGGGAAGCGGGCAGACGCTTCGAGGAACTGGGGCTAAAAGGTTTTAGTAACCAAATGAATGCCTATACCCAAAAAGGTATTAATGGAGCCTTGGAAGAAGGGGGCATGAGCGAGGAAGAGTATCGCGCAGAAGTGAGTAGACTGATAGGTAGGGAGGCTTCATTCGAGGAAATACAACGCTGTTGGTTAGGTTATGTTAAGGAAGTGCCAGCTCGCAAACTTATGACTATCAGAAACTTGCGAAAGCAAGGCTATCGAGTGGTACTGCTCAGCAATACAAATCCTTACATGACGGCATGGACCGACAGCGAGAAGTTCTCTGACGAAGGCTTGCCTATTGGTGAGTATTTCGATGCAATGTATCGCAGCTACGAAGTGAAGTACATGAAGCCCGACGAAAACTTTTTCCGCTACGTGTTGGGGCAAGAACAGGCTTGCCCTGACGAGTGTCTCTTTGTCGATGATGGTGCTCGCAACTGTTGTGCAGCCTCAGAATTGGGTATCTACACCTATTGTCCGCAGAATGGAGAGGACTGGTGTGATAAGATATACAATTATCTGAAGTAGTTTGGGGGGACGCTTTTATATAAATTAAGGTAAATAATCGATGAAATATTTTGCGCTCTGCAATAAATAATGTACTTTTGTAGCCGCAAAGTTTTTTAAAAAAGAAGAAAATGGCAAAGAAGAAAAGATGGCATTGTCTGCCAGGCCAGCCTCTCACAGAGTTGGACAAGCAGGTGATGTATTGGGAAAACAAGGGCAAACTAGTGCCGACACGTGATTTGATAAAGACCCCCGAACAGATAGAAGGCATCCGCAAAAGTGGCGTCGTCAACACAGGCTGCCTCGATGCTGTAGCCGAGGCCATTCATCCTGGTATGAACACACAGGAGATAGATGATATCTGCATGGCCTATTGCAAGGATCACAACGCCACACCTGCCTGTCTCAACTACCAAGGTTATCCTAAGAGTGTGTGTACCAGCATTAACGAGGTGGTATGCCATGGAATACCAAAGGAGGAGGATGTGCTACAGGAAGGTGATATCGTGAATGTAGACATGACGACCATCGTAGAAGGATATTTTGCCGATGCCAGTCGTATGTTTATTGTGGGCGGCAAGACCACACCCGAAAAAGAACAGCTCGTGCGTGTGGCAAAGGAGTGCTTGGAGATAGGCATGGAGGCAGCTAAGCCTTACAGCTTTGTGGGCGATATTGGTCATGCCATCGAGAAGCACTGCAAGAAATATGGTTACGGTGTGGTGCGCGACCTCTGTGGACATGGTGTGGGGATTCAGTTCCATGAGGAGCCGGAAGTGGTGCATTATGGCCATAAGGGTACAGGCATGCTGCTCGTGCCAGGCATGGTATTCACCATCGAACCCATGATCAACATGGGCACTTGGAAAGTGTTCATCGATGCAGACGACCCATACGGATGGGAGGTTATCACTGGAGACGAGAAACCTTCGGCACAGTGGGAACACACTCTCCTAATGACAGAGCATGGTGTGGAGATATTGACTCATTAATTCATTATGAAGGATATATATATATTAGGTATAGAGAGCAGTTGCGACGATACCTCTGCCGCAGTACTCAAGAATGGAGTGTTGCTGAGCAATGTGACAGCCTCGCAAGAGGTGCACAGAACTTATGGCGGTGTAGTGCCAGAATTGGCATCACGTGCGCACCAGCAAAACGTGGTGCCCGTGGTAGACCAGGCAATAGCTCGTGCGGGCATCAGAAAAGAAGATCTCTCTGCTGTTGCCTTCACCCGTGGCCCAGGTCTGATGGGTTCATTGCTGGTAGGCGTAAGTTTTGCCAAAGGTTTCGCTCGTGCGCTCAATATTCCGCTCATTGACGTAAACCACCTACAAGGGCATGTGATGGCACACTTCATCAAGGAGAGTGCCGACGACCAGAGTGCCCCTCCATTCCCATTCATCTGCCTACTCGTGAGCGGCGGAAACTCACAGATCGTGAAGGTGAATGCCTACAATGACATGGAGGTGCTCGGACAGACTATAGACGATGCGGCAGGCGAGGCAATAGACAAGTGTGCCAAGGTGCTGGAGTGGGGGTATCCCGGCGGACCTATAGTAGATAAATATGCCCGCCAAGGCAATCCGAAGGCATTTTCCTTTGCTGAGCCTCACATTCCAGGCATGAACTACAGCTTCTCAGGCTTTAAGACAAGTTTTCTCTATAGCTTGCGTAAGTGGGTGGCAGACGACCCAGACTTCGTGGAGAAGAACAAGTACGACCTGGCTGCGAGCATTGAGTACACCATTGTCGACATTTTGATGAAAAAGCTGCGCATGGCAGTGAAACAGACAGGTATTAAGTATGTAGCTGTAGCAGGTGGCGTGTCTGCCAACAATGGTTTGCGCAATGCCTTCCGCGATCATGCCCAGCGGTTTGGTTGGACTATCTATATTCCAAAGTTCAGCTATACTACCGACAATGCGGCAATGATAGGATGTGTAGGCACATTTAAGTACAAAGACGGCGATTTCGCCACCATCAACCTGCCAGCATATTCTAAAGTAACGTTTAAGTAATGAAGAATTGATAATTAAGGATTAATGATGAGGCTAGTGACTTAGATGTGTTTGTCGGAAAATTCTTAATTATTAATTGTTAATTTTAAAAAGTAAGATGGAATTCGAAAGCAAAATATTAAGCAAGAACATCTCCGAGATGTTATACAACAGTGAAAAAACAATAGGCACAGCCGAAAGCTGTACAGGCGGTCGCATCGCAGAGGCTATCATTGCTGTGCCAGGAGCTAGCAACTACTTCAAGGGTGGTATCGTCTCTTATACCAACGAAGTGAAAGAAAACGTACTGGGCGTAAGTCATGAGGTACTGGAGGAGCAGACAGCCGTGTGCGAAGAGGTGGCTCGCGAAATGGTACAGGGAGCCATCAAAACCCTGAATGTAGACTTTGCCATCTCCGCCACAGGCGTCGCAGGTCCTACAGGTGGTACGCCAGCCATCCCGCTGGGGACAATCTATATAGGTTATGGAAACAAGGATGACGTGAGAGTACTCAAGCTCACCGAAGACTATGGGCGCGACATCAATCTTGCCATTGCCACCAATGCAGCCCTCAAAGGAATGTTGGAATTCTTGAATGAGCACGCCGACGAGCTGAAGGCAAACCATGAATAAAGAGAGAGTTTTGCTGCGAAATCATACTCACAAATAGAATAGTGGATTGTCTGAAAATCACGTAAAAACGAAGTTGTATCACAAAAACAGCGTAACTACTCAGTCATCTAGAAAAAGGGATACACGTATTCAAGGGAGGGCTAAAA
>CAVDKC010000076.1:0-12942 GCA_963609615.1 Oribacterium sp. | reverse complement strand
GCTTTACCTGTGAAAGCGTATCTATGCTTAAGCCACACGCTTTTGCAGGTGACCCTATCTTTCCCTTTGGTCCACTCCCCACATCAGCTTTTCTCTCAGTGTAGAGAAGTAACGTTGGTTGCGCTGCTTCACTATCTTGATACTATGCGGTGCACGACGGATGATGAGACGAGTCTCCTCCGTCATCCGCTCACTTCGGCCATCGATGGCTACGAGATAATTATGGCTACGGCTCTCTATGTCGAGGGTAATCTCCGCCGTATCATTGATAACGATAGGACGAATATTCAAGCTGTGTGGAGCTACAGGAGTCAGACAAAGGCTACCACTCTGCGGAATGATGATAGGGCCTCCATTGGAAAGATTGTAGGCTGTGGAACCTGTAGGCGTAGTGACTATAAGACCATCCGCCTGATAAGTAACCAGAAACTCGCCATCTACCAGTGTACGAATACTGATCATCGAGGCATCGTCACGCTTTAGCACGGCAATATCGTTGAGGGCAAACGGATTACCGGCAAGCACTCCTCCCTCAGCCTCCACCTGAATGACGGCATGTTCCTCTATCTGGCACTCACCTGCGTAGAGACTATCAAGTGCTGTCTCTATCTCGCTTGGCAACACGTCGGCCAGAAAACCCAGTCTACCCATATTAACACCGATGACAGGCGTGCCTTTAGCCCCTACTCTACTCGCTGCCTTGAGAAAGGTACCATCACCACCCATCGAGATGACATAGTCCACATCAAAATTGTAGTCTTCGAATACACCAGCAGCATTCACCTTGACATGTTGATCGCGAGTGAGAAACTCATAATAGGCATTCTCCACATACACCTCAGCCCCTCGCCTATCGAGGTAAGCGAGGATTTTTTCGATGCTAGCCGACTTCTTGGCTTGGTACTCATTGCCGAAAACAGCGAATTTCAAATGTTGCTCTGCCATAAATATGATAGTTTCAATTGTTTTATTTTGTAGTTTCAATTATTATTCTTACTTTTGCAAAAGGGAAAAAGACATTAGGTAAACATCCCCCATTACGATTGCAAAAGTAATAATATAATTCGAAATAATACGACAAAAAGCAAATAATTATGGCTAAGGTATACGAATTTCTTGCCAACGGCTTCGAGGAAATCGAAGGTTTGGCTCCAGTAGACATCCTACGTAGAGGTGGTGTAGAGGTTAAGACAGTGAGCATCACGGGAAGCGAGTGGGTAGAGACATCCCACGGCATCACCGTAAAGGCCGACCTCAAGTTTGAAGACATCGAGAGTTTTGAGGACGCAGACATGCTTCTTCTCCCCGGAGGCCTGCCAGGCAGCACCAACCTGAATGAGCACGAGGGTGTGCGCCAGGCTCTCACCGCACAACACAAAGCGGGCAAACGAGTGGGTGCCATCTGCGCAGCCCCTATGGTACTGGCCAGTACAGGCATACTAGATGGCAAGAAGGCAACCTGTTCGCCTGGTTTCGAACGCTATTTCGGTGAGAGCACCCAGTATACAGGCGAGCTCTTCCAGGAGGATGGTAACGTGATTACTGGCGAAGGACCTGCCGCTACCCTCCCATACGCCTACAAGATTTTGAGCTACTTCGTTGGCGACGAGAAGGTAGCCCAGCTACAGAAGGGAATGCAATATGCTCACCTCATGGAGGCAAAGCAATAGAATACTTCGTTCTTAACTCTTCACTTCATTTATGGATTACGTAATCATAGTAGCCGGTGGAAAGGGACTCCGCATGGGCAGCGAAATACCCAAACAATTCCTCCCCATAGCAGGCAAGCCCATCTTGATGTGCACCATCGAGCGATTTCACGCATACGACCCTGCACTGAACATCATCCTCGTATTGCCTGAGAGCCAACAAGAATATTGGCACAAGCTCTGCAAAGAACATCATTTCGACATCAAGCACCAGATAGCCAATGGTGGAGACACTCGTTTTCAGTCGTCGAAGAATGGATTGGCATTGATACCGGACAATGAGGACGGCGTAGTGGGCATCCACGATGGCGTTCGCCCTTTTGTATCAAAGGAAGTCATCGAGGAATGCTATGAGACGGCTCGCGAGGAGTACGCTGCCATCCCCGTGTATGCCGTGACCGACACCTTGCGTTACATCGACAAGCGTGGCGGTGGCAAGAATGTGTTGCGCAGCGACTATCGCATCGTGCAGACTCCACAGACCTTCGACATCGGACTGGCCAAGCAAGCCTTCAGCCAAAGCTATAAGGAACAGTTTACCGACGACGCAAGTGTAGTGGAAAGCCTAGGTTGCCAGGTGGCAATGGTGGAGGGCAATCGCGAGAACATCAAGATTACCACACCTTTCGACATCAAAGTGGCAGAGGCTTTACTCGCTGAATAAGGACCAAGAAATCATACAAGAATCAGAAAGGCAGGAACTTCCTCATGGGAGGATTTCCTGCCTTTTTGATTCTTATCGGATGAAAAGCTACTTTATCGGATGAAGAGCAGCTCGCGATACTTTGGCAAAGTCCAAAGCTCGTCAGCCACAAGCAATTCGAGCTTGTCTATCTGATAACGGATTTCCTCCATCTTGGGAGCTACCGTATCATGATAAGCCACGGCCTTCTCTCGCTCGTTCTCTATCTTGTTGGCCACCTTACGGGCATTGACTAGTGCCTCTACGCCACGCTCGATAGCCTCTGTGCGCTCGGCAATCTCCTTGATAATCTTTACGTTGCGGGCAGTCAACTGCTTGCCTTCCTCGCCACCGAAGATATTGATCATGCCCTCCACGTTCTTTGCCAAGCGGCTCTGGTAGTGGGTAGCCACGGGGATGATATGGTTCATCGAGAGGTCGCCCATCACGCGAGCCTCTATCTGGATTTTCTTGGTGTAGGTCTCCCATTTCACCTCGTTGCGCGCCCTCAACTCGCTCTCGTTCATCACGTTGGTCTTGGCGAACATCTCAATGCTCTCCTGGTCGAGGTAGCGGTCGAAGACTACAGGACAAGAAGCCTCGCAGTCTAAGCCACGCTTCTGTGCCTCTTCCTTCCACTCGTCAGAGTAGCCATTGCCGTCAAAGCGGATGGGCTTGCAGGTCTTGATGTCCTCGCGTACCACATCTATAATAGCGGAAGTCTGGTCCTCACCCTTGGCTATCAAGGCATCCACACGAGCCTTGAAGTCTTCGAGAGCCTCAGCCACAGCAGCGTTCAGCACGATGAGCGAAGCCGCACAGTTAGCCTCAGAACCTACGGCACGGAACTCGAAACGGTTGCCGGTAAAAGCGAATGGAGAGGTACGGTTGCGGTCGGTATTGTCGATCATCAGCGTAGGAATCTCAGGGATGTCCAGTTCCATACCCTTCTTTCCGGCAAGGGCGAAGAGCTCATCCTTGTCTGCCTTCTCGATATGGTCGAGGAGGTCGGTGAGCTGCTTTCCCAAGAATGAAGAGATGATGGCAGGAGGTGCCTCGTTGGCTCCAAGTCGATGTGCATTGGTAGCACTCATGATACTCGCCTTTAGTAGTCCGTTGTGCTTGTAGACGCCCATCAAAGTCTCCACAATGAAGACCACGAAGCGGAGGTTGTCTTCTGGGGTCTTGCCTGCCGCATGGAGAAGTACGCCTGTATCGGTGGTCAAGCTCCAGTTGTTGTGCTTGCCTGATCCATTCACGCCAGCAAATGGTTTTTCGTGAAGCAACACCCGGAAGCCATGCTTGTGGGCCACACGCTTCATCAGGCTCATGAGGAGCATATTGTGGTCTACGGCGAGATTGCACTCCTCATAGATGGGAGCCAGCTCAAACTGGTTGGGGGCCACCTCATTATGGCGGGTTTTGCAAGGAATGCCAAGTTCAAGAGCCTGGATTTCCAAGTCCTTCATGAAGGCTTGCACACGCTCGGGGATAGTACCGAAGTAGTGGTCGTCCATCTGCTGATTCTTTGCCGAGTCGTGCCCCATGAGGGTTCTACCCGTCAGCATCAGGTCGGGACGAGCCGAATAGAGGCTTTCGTCCACAAGGAAGTACTCTTGCTCCCATCCCAGATTGGTCTGCACTTTCTTCACATTCGGATAGAAGTAGTGGCACACCTCGGTAGCCGCCTCGCTCAAGGTATGGAGCGAACGGAGCAAAGGAGCCTTGTAGTCCAAAGCCTCTCCAGTATAAGAAATAAATACGGTAGGGATACAAAGGGTGTCGTCGATAATGAAGACGGGCGATGTGGGATCCCAGGCAGAATAGCCACGAGCCTCGAAGGTATTGCGGATACCGCCGTTAGGGAACGAGCTGGCGTCTGGTTCCTGCTGCACAAGGAGTTTGCCGGAGAATTCCTCTATCATGCCGCCCTTGCCGTCATGTTCCACGAAGGCATCGTGCTTTTCTGCCGTACCCTCCGTAAGAGGCTGAAACCAGTGAGTGTAGTGGGTCACGCCGTTCTCCTCAGCCCACAGCTTCATGCCGGCCGCCACGGCATCGGCGATAGAACGGTCCAGACGGGTACCGTTGTCTATCACGTCGATGAGTTTCGCATACACATCAGACGGAAGATACTTGTACATCTTCTGGCGGTTGAACACATACTTGGCGAAATACTCGGATGGGCGCACCTTGGGTGTTTCCACCTCCACAGGTCGCTTTCGGAAGGCCTCAGCCACGACCTCAAATCTCAAATTAGCCATTCTTTTATTATTTTGTTATAAGTTTGCGGGTGCAAAGGTACAAAAAAAATGGCGATTGACTACCAAATCGCCATTTTTTTATGTATAATTCAATCTTTTCTTATTTTGACTACAGGATTCTACCCACAATATGTAGCTTCAGCACAGGATAAAACTTTATTTTATCAATGACATCGGCAATGTCGCTGCCACTTTTTCCCAGCGTATCATTTAGAATATTCCTGATCTCTACCTCCTCACCATTTTGGTAAATCCTCAGCTTGCCCATATACTGGCAACCGAGCTCCCAGCGAAAAGCGAGACGGTTCTTAGGAACTAGTCTACCGAATCCCACCCCCAGATAAGGACGGATGGAGTTGGCGCGCAGGTCGGCTTTGATTTCACCATTCTTATCGAAGTTTATATTATAATCTGAGATATTTACACCGACGTGATTCAGTATCTCCTCCTCATATCCAGGATATTGCTGGAGCACCTGCTTAAGCCCGTCACTTTTACCGCTCAACTTGGCAAGCTTGGCACCGCCGAAAGCGAAGCCGCCAGCCACAAAGAATTTGCTGTTGCCTCCGAAAGGATAGACATTCGCCTTGACATGAAAGGCTGTGCGCGAAAAATCTGCATCTACATCCACCTCTGAATCAGGAATCCTTACAGACTGTCCCTGAACCATAAAAGAGGCATCTGCCGTCATGTCCATTTTATCCGATATTTTGAGAACCTTAGGCAGAACATCCACTCCAGCCTCCACCTCCAAGAAATTGGAAACAGGAGTCGCAATACCTATGCTGATACCTTCGGTACCCACACCTGCATTCAGCCCCACATGATTGAATACTGTTCTCTTGAACTGTGCAAAACCACTTGTTGTACATACGAGGCTCAAGATGGCCATCATCAAAAACTTTTTCTTCATTTCTATTATTTTTTAATAGTTAGTATTCCATTCTCTCAAAACGCTATTTCTTCTTGCTAGTCTTCCATTCGAAGAGATAGTCGATACCCTTGACCTTTACCTTGACAAAGAGATCGGCAGCCTTGCGGTCGGAAGTATAGAGATAGCCCGATACCACTTCGCCCGGATGGATGGTGGTACGCTCCAGATAGCCCAAGTCCTCAGGCATCTTATCGGAATATTTCATACGGTTGCCTTCTTCGAGCTGCTGCATCCGGCAGACACGAGCCTGGAAATCCTTCAGGGTATTGGAGGTTCCGGCATCAAACACCTGTGCACCCAGGTTGGCATTCACATTGTTTTCACGTTCGGTCTGCACTATCGCCTTGTTCTTCACCGAGCGCTTGGCCACCTTTTTCTTGAACTTCCTGATTTTCTCGTCATACTCATCAGCACCCACCAGTTCGAAATCCTTGCGCTTGCCGCCCTTCATGTCATAGATTTCAATCTGAGAAGGGTCGATATCCACATTGACCATGCTCTTGTTGACGATAAAGACGCCGATTTCGCGATAATCGCCGATGTTCTCATCTACCAGCGAATTGCTGACGCCCACGATGAGTCCGTTCTTGTTGTAATAAGGCCATGCCACACCGTTCTTATACTCTGTGAGGATTTCATCAAGCGAAGGCGTTTCCAGGATAGGCTGATGGTCGGTGAGAGAATACTTGGAATAGTTGCCGTCAGCATCCACCACCACATAAAAGCCCTCAGGGATGTCATTCTTGTAAGGAGTAAGGGTGCATACCCTGCCGTTCTCCGTGAAAGAGGCTCCCACGCCCATCTTCTTGCCTTCCGTCATGAAGAAATGCTCCTTTACATTGCCATTATTATAATAAGAGGTATATTCGCCCGAGAGCAAGCCAGCCTGATAGGTCTTCTTCTGCTCTACCTGTCCATCCTTGAAATAGGTGGTAAACGTGCCGACAAACTGGCTTCTGGCATCATCCTTCTCATCGAGGAGCACGAAGCCACCTTCCCCCTGCAGTTCGCCGCTCATATAGTAAGTGCGGAACTCCTTGGCCGCCGTAGAATCAGCAGGATAGAGTGCCAGACGATAATAGTTGGCAAAAGCCTTGTTAGAGGTAACCTTCCAACTTTTATTGTAATAGAGGGTATCTACCCTGTCTTGAGGCACTGGGGGAGTTTCCGGGACGCCCTCATCCTGCACTACTACAGGCTGTTCTTCTACTACGACAGTCTTCACCTCTTCCGACTGCGTTTTCGGTTTCTTCACGCGTTCCACGTTCTGGGCCAGGGCAACCTGTCCTCCGAAGAGGGCTATCATCGTCAAGATGACAGAATACTTGTTTCTCATCATACCTATTATGTTTTAAATACTTAAAAATCTATCTATCAGCTTCTTTCTATAAAGTCTACCCACCTTTACATAGTCGATTTCCTCGAAAGGAGGATAGAAACGACAGACATTGTCTACTACTTCTATGAGATAATTGATGTTGACGATAAACTTCTGGTTAACCTGCAGGAAATGAGGGGCGAGCATAAGCAAATCGGTGCTTTTCACATTTCGCTTCAGCCTCAGAGGCTTACTGACATCTGCCACCACTACCTCCCAGCATCTCACTTCATGATTATACTGGAAGAGACAGACATCATCCTTGTCCACCAGTTTGAAATCCACAGAGTTGGTATAGAACAGCAGTTTACCGTTCAGCGGATCCAGCACTGGCTTATCTGCTGCCTCCACCATTTTTTCTTCCTCTTTCTCCAGACGTTTCACAATGATATCCAACTCTTGAGGGTTGATAGGCTTGAGCAGCACATCAAACGCCTGCTTGCGGAAAGCAGTCAGGACATATTCATCATATGCCGTATATATTACTACCTGGCAACGATACTGCACGAATCCAGACAACTTATCCAGAAAATCCAAGCCATTCACATCAGGCAGTTGGATATCCAGAAACAGCACATCTGGCTGCAATTTGCTCACCATCGCCAGACCGTCCAATCCGCAGAGAGCACATCCCAATACCTCCATATCGTATCGGGTCTCCAGCAGATCGGTCAAGGCCTTTCCTGCAGATGGGTCATCATCTATGATAACAACTTTCATACACTTTTTATTATATTATACAGTTCAATACTCCCCTTAGTTTACATCACGAAGCCATCTGGTATGCAGACTTGCGCCAGACAGCCTGCCACGCTGCCGTCTTCAGCTTTTCTGTTCTGTAGGGAGAAGGTCATCTTATGGCGATTATGCTCATTCACTACAGCCAGGGTCTGGGTAATGATAGCCAGTCCGGTGCGTTTCTTTCCCTTCCTGCGGATATCGAATCCCTTGCCGTTATCCAGTACGGAAACCACAGTATAGACGGGCTGCTTTCTATCCACCTTTACCTGCAATGTCTTCTTGCCTTCCCAGCCTCTCAAACCATGAACCAGGGCATTTTCTACAAGTATCTGGACAAACATCGACGGAATAAATGTATTCTCCATATCCACCTCCGGGTCTATCTGCAGCGAGAAATCGAAATCATCGCCCACCAGGGGACCTTCTACCGCCAGATACTGTTTTACGAAATCCATCTCTGCGGCAAGCGATACTTTCTGCTGACAAGACAAATCCAGATTGCAGCGTATCAACCGGGCAAGCCCCATCAGTTCGTTGGCTTCTGCTGTACCTGCATGCAGAATCTTGTTGTTGAGGACATTGAACACAAAATGTGGAGAAATTCGGTTTCTGGCACCTTCCAGTTTCAGTTGCAGCACGCGATGCCTGCTTTCTTCCAGGCGTTTGCCAGAACGCATACTCTTGATGACGAAAAACATGCAGACCGACAGAATCAGCATCACCACCGCCAGGGCTATGAAGCGGGTCTGGTTCAACTGCGCCGTCTTGTGCTCAAGCACCAGGTCGTGATGCAGTTTCAGCGTATCCTGCGTAAAGCGATCCATAATTTCAGAAGCTCTCATCTTGACCCTGTTGTGCTCCAGGGAATCATTCTTCTGCATATCCTTGCGCAGATTCTCGAATGCCATCCGGTAATCACCCTTGGCAAGATAATACTTCTGAAGATACTGATTGCGGATCTGGCGGAGATTGAAGGCTACGAGGTTGCTGATATCCTCTCCGAACTGCTGTCTTTCGCTGTTCAGGATGCGGGTAACAGCCGCCATATCCCCCTTCTTCACGTCCTGACCGATATGAATCGTATTACAGTAATATACCGCCTCTACATCGTGGTTAGCCACCATGAAAGGCTCGCTCTCGGCGAGATATTTCTCCGACTGGGCAATGCTGTCCAGATTGAGATACACATCCGCCATATTCAGCTTGCAGAGATACATATCAAAGCAGTCTGCCTTGTTGTTTTTATCCAACAAATGCTTCAGCTGCAGGAATTTGCGGAGCGACTGGGCATAGTCTTTCTTGTAATAGTAGTAGTTACCATAATTGTTCAGGTAATAAGCCTGCATAGCCAGCGGCATCTGCGGAAGCTGGTCTTCCGTCTGCTGATAGCACTTGAGCGATGCATCAAAATCATTGAGTTTCAGATAGATGCTAGCCAGACCCACATAGAGGGAGACATTCTCCTCCTTGGGCAGTTGGAGGGAATCTACCAGAAAGAGCGCACGGCGATACCAAGAGGCAGCCTGCGACAACTGATTCTTGAAGAGATAGGCATCACCCAGGTTGGCACAGATGCTTGGCGCCTGATACTGCACATCGCTACGCATGGAATAGGCATAGGCAGACTGGTAGAGCGAAAGCACCTTGTCTGCCTTGCGATGAAAATTATGATAGTTGATGCCCTGGCAGTTGTAGGTATAGGCAAGAAGTCCGTTGCGGCGCGGAGAATCGGGCTGTCGAAGGGCGAAACGCAGGGTGCGGTCCACATAGCCTACCGTAGAATCGGGCGTTGCCGACTGGCAGAACCATCTTCCCTTCCTCGCATAATACTCATAAAACGTCAGGCTGTCTTTCGCCTGCTGCATCCCTTTTTCTATTTCCGCCTTAGCCTGCGGCGACTGCGCATTGAGGAGTTCATCCAACTGATGCAGTTTTTTGAGGCGCAGGTTATCAGCAGTTTCCTCTGCAGATTTCCGGCAGGAAGCCAGGAGCATCAGCAGAGGCAAGAGAGGCAGGAGCACCTGCCAGAGGCAAAACTTATCATTTTTCATCATTTCTATTATTTTCTACAGAACTTTCGCAGTTCAGGACTGCGAAAGTTAAGTTTCCACGAATTTACCCTGCAAATATAGGCAAATTAACGCAAATAAGCAAGCTTTTGGAACATTTTCCTCTTCTTAAAGCTGTCAAACTTACATTTTGATATCGGATTGAAATGCTTGCGGGCTGCCACACGGGTGCTGCGAGTATCATCGTCATCATCCTCAAACATCTTTTCGAGCATATCCTCGGTAACGCCATCCAATACCATCATATAGATAGGGGCTTGTTCTTCTGCAATGTCCCAGTAGGTGTTGCCTGTAATACCAGGAGCATTTGGGTTATATTCCAGCGAAATCAGGGCTTTCTTCTTTGCAGAATAGAAGAAAACAGCCATAGCTCCTTCTTTTTCGTCATTGTCCTCACCCAGATTGGTGAAGCCCTGCTTGGCTGCCGCATTCTTCAGCGTCTGATAGTCGCTGCTTCCACCGTTATAATAAACGAAGCCACCCTTGCCGACTTTACCGCTTTCTGTAATCAACACAGCAAAAGGAGCCTTCGCCTCCAGCTGTGGAGTGAAAGAAGGGAATCCGGCATCTACAGGCTTGATGTTGCGAAGTGACTTAAAAACAGCCAGAAGCGGATAGCTCATATCCTTACCTATCAACTTGGCATTTTCATCACCTTCTCCAGTAGGATTATTGACATAAATACCATAGCCCTCTAAAGAGAACACGAAATTGCCGCCATTTCTCTGTACGGTACACTTCATTTTCTTCCCCTGTGTAGTAAGGAACCCATGTTTTGTATCCGAATTTTCCGCATATACCAATACGCCATCCGTATAGGTAGTCTTCTCCTTATCATAATGAGGTATAGCTACATTCAGGCCGATAGCAGCATCATCATCAGGCATCAGCGACAAGGTATCATCTACCACAATGACACCACTCTCTATACTTGTATAGGTAGGTATAGGCCATACAGCATCGCCCAGTATATCGGAGAAGATATAAATCATATTGGCACTAGAGCCTCCTCCTGCATTTCCAATAATCAAATATACAGGTACATCCTCATTGTGGATGGTTATCTCTTTGGAAACCTCTTCACCTCTGAATGTACGTGCACACACAGTGGCATTACCCGTCATATCCTTCGGTACATACACATTGAAGTTACCCTCCTTATCGGTCTGGCATAGCTCGGACTTATTCTTATCCGTCTGTACCCATACAGTAGAGCGGATGCCTTCTTCCTTTTCATTCATCACCCTACCATATACACGAACCATGTGAGAAAGAGTGATATCCACCT
Organism: Oribacterium sp.; assembly: GCA_963609615.1. Taxonomy (GTDB): domain Bacteria; phylum Bacteroidota; class Bacteroidia; order Bacteroidales; family Bacteroidaceae; genus Prevotella. Next base: position 1,877 of record CAVDKC010000076.1, on the reverse strand, counting down.
GGCGTCTTTCTCCTGGAGAGAGGGCTGAAACATTCACGAATGCCATCTGGCTGCTGCCACCATAGTACTGGGCTTTCACTGTGATGCAGAAAGCTGTATTGGCAGGAACTTTCTGCTTATAAAATCCATCCGAATTTGTTACAGTAGGAGACAGCAACTGTCCGATGCTCAATCTTACACCTGGCAGAACCTTGCCGGTATCATCCTTTACATATCCATAAACGGTGCCTTGCTCTTCAGGATAATCCAGGTTAACCCAAGAGAAGTGAGACACTTCTCCTACGTAGACATTACCCTGCAATGCAGCACTTCCTTCTTCCTCCCAGAGACCAGTTTTCTCATTGAAGCTCCACAAAGGGATGCTGGCAGGCGGATTCTCGCCCATTCCGGCTGGTATCGGGAAGGTAAGCTTTGCCTTGCTGCCATCCTTGAGCTGCAGCTTGTCGCCGTTTTCGGCATACATATTCAGGTCGGTCATTCCGTAGGAAACCAGTTGGGCGCTGGAGTTGTCGGAGCGCACAGCGGCGAGATCGCCACCCGGCATCATCTCAGAGAAGCGCTCATTGTTAGGATCCAGATATACCATCTCCGACTTCACCTTTCCAGTATAGCTGAGTCCGGTGCCATCCACCTTGTATCCATCCTGCGGCATATCAATCTTCATATCGCCAGCCTGCAGGGTCTGGTCGGATGAAGAAGAATAGGTCTTGATGCTGGTGAAATCATTGTTCTCCTTCTTGCACATCACTACCTCCCAGCTTGCACCCTCGGCATCATCAGCGTCCATAGAGCGCACCACATCAAAATAGCCCGCCTTGCTGAATCTCACTACCGAGCGATCGTTCAGAACACTTACTACCTGAACCTGATCAAACTCAAAGAATCCGTCGGTATTGGTAGTAGCAGCAGAAGAGCCGCTCACGATGCTCACACCCTCGATTGGAGTGCCGCTGGCATCTCTCACGATACCCGAAAGAGCGATCTCTTCCATTCTTCCTTCTACGAGTTCTGGCTGGTTATCTCCTCCAATATCATCGTCATCATCCTCTTCTTCATTCAGGAATTTCTGCAATTCACTGCACGATGCAAACGACAACAACATCATCAACAAAGTCATTAACACCAAGGTTAAGCTGTTAAAATTTCGTCTCATAAGCCTTATTTATGTTTATCAGTTAATAAAAAGCATACCTTACTGATTGCAAAGATATATAAAAAAATGTATATTCACAATCACCCTCACTCTAGCATTGTACCTATTTGTCACCACAAGGTATTTGAACGTTGTTTTTTAAGGTTTATTCGACAAAAAAAGGTCCAGCACAAATTGTACTGAACCCTCTTTATATTTAGAGTATATTTTTCTTAGAACCTATAAACCACGAAGCTATTGGCCTTCATCTTCACGTTCAAGACATTGCCATTGGCCTGTGCATCCGATGTAACAGGAACAACGACGTTCTTGTTGTCAATCTTGTTCTCTGCCTGGATATCATCAGCATGGAGAACGGTCACCTTGCCTGGATTCAACTTCTTCAAACCATTGAATGTCACATTGATTTCCTGCTCCTCATTCGAGGTATTGGCTATCTTCACGATATAGCTCTTCGTGTTCTTGTCGTAGCAAGCGGTGGCATAGAGACCATTGTCACCCTTCACTGCCTTGCCATTCTCTGTGAGCGAGAGTACGTTGGTACCCTTGTTCAAGCCATAGAGCTGCTGCACATAGTAGTTGGCAGAGCGAACAGAAGAGAGGTTGTCGAACCAGATGAGGTCTGGGCGCCACTGCCATCCCTCTACGTGAGCGAAGAGAGGAGCATAAGTAGCCTGGTAAACCACATCGGCATTGCGCTCCAAACCAGTCATGAACGCAGCCT
>CAVDKC010000075.1:0-13020 GCA_963609615.1 Oribacterium sp. | reverse complement strand
CAAGACTCCACGAACCGAGAAGGCTCCCGCCATCCCTTACCCTCTGCAGCGATAAAAGAGAAAGTTCCGTTCCGTATAATGGAACGCACGTTCCAAAGTACCGAACGGCCGTTCCAAAGAACGGAATGCACGTTCCGAACTTTGGAACGGAACTTTCAATCATGCGGAAATACAACTGTTCCTATATAAAAACTAAGAACCGCTTATATTTTTGAAAGAGTTATGTTCCTACTATTAGAAGACAAATATCAGTACTCTCTCTTGAAAGAGGGCTGCCCGCGACGGGTAGTCCTCTTTTTCATGCTCCTATTCCATATTCTCTTTTTAGCCAAAGTTCGAAGACCGGGTCAACAAACGAGAAGTCATTCTGGCTTTTTTCCACCAAGTCCTTTTCCACCAACACCTTTTTGTTTCTCGTGATGCTTTGAGGTTGTCCCAAGCCATATTTCTCAACCACTTCCTTAGCATTGAAATGTTTCTCGCCCGACGCTATCGCCTTCAGCATTCCAATTTGAGTGGGAGTCAACTCGTCTATTTCCGCCAAGAACAAGTCTTCATTGGTATCCAACACCAACTGTAGTTGCATATCGAGAAGTGCTTGGTTGACGGCAGACTCCGTGTGCGACCATAGGAAGAAACAATATTGCTGCACATACCAAGAGTTGTATTTCACCCTTTCGCAGAGGCATTCTGCCAATTCGGGCATGATCGACTTGCCCGTCTTCTCAAAATTAGAAACGATGTAAGGAATCCAGTATTCCTTGGCTATTCTCTTGAGGTTCATCAGTTGTCCGAACTTGAAGAAAGGGCTGCTGGCTTTGTTGAAGATATCCTTCATCATCTGCATCTTGCTACCATAAAGGCAATAAGTGGTATGGTGTTGCAATTGCCACTCCGCACGGAGCATCGCCTCTAAGCTGTGCCACTTGGGAAGGTTGGCAAGCTGCTGGAACTCATCAATACAAACAATCACCTTGATGCCTTTTTCCTCGGCGATTCTTTCGGGCAGTTGCAAGATGTTTTCAGGACTTTCCTTTACAGGATTTATATTGAGGTTGACTTCCACGCTGTTCATCGGGTCTGATGCAATGGTGATGCTTGGGGTGAAACGATTGATGAATTTCACCAAATCCGAGAGCTTTTGCTCAAGAGACGAGGAAACACCTTGGATGACGACAGAGGCAAACTTATTGTAGAATTCCTCTTCCGTATGAATCTTTGAAGCGTCCATGAAACATACTTTTGTGTTGGGTTCTTCTTTCAACAACTCTTCCATGGAAGTCCTCACCAAGGATGATTTGCCCCATCTTCTGGGTGAGACCAAGATGACATTAATACCGTGGCGAAGAAAGTTCTTCAACTCCCTTCTGTCCTCAACCCGGTCTATAAAACTCTCTTTCTCAGCGAGTCTGCCATAAATAAAAGGTATGTCCATAAGCTGTTTCCTCATTGTTTTGGCGCAAAGATACAAAAATTATAAATACCCTTATTATAAATACATTTATAATTATTGATAATTAACTCAAAAGAGGGCTGCCCGCGACGGGTAGTCCTCTTTTTCATGCTTTATTTTTGGTATTGACCACAAAAAAATGTACCTTTGCACTTATGATTCAGAACAACATTTCAGCCACAGAACTTTTCCAGCGGGTGAGGGAGCTGTTGACGCTCCCCGACCTGCAGCCGCAGACACGCAACAAGATGATGCACGACACGCTCATCCTCTGTTGCCACGAGGGAGTGAAGGACACGAAGCAGGCCTTCGGCAACCTTTTTTCACAGGTGGACTATCTCTGCAAGGCACGGGGCATCAGCATACCCGACAAGATAGCCATCCAGACCATGCGCCGGCACAGCAACAGGCAGGAAGCCCTGTCGGGCGAAGACCTGAAGTACGACGCAAGAGCACTGGCTGTCTTCATCTCCGCCGTGTTCGGTGTGGACGTGCCCCACGAGCTTACCGTACTCATCCCCCACGCCAACCGCCCCCACAAGAAGGGACTGGAAATCAACAACCGCCGCATCCGCTGCATCGTGAAAAGCTGGGACGGCGACTTCATCCGCGTGGACATCGACCAGGATGCCGACGAGGAGGAATACCTCGTGTGCCTGAAAGACGAGGAGAACCGCCTCGACCACACCTATCTTTGGGACTTGCTGCAGGAGGGAATGCAGCTCAATCTGCTCGAATGCCAGGTGCGCCAGCCCATCATCACGCCCCGCCTCATCGTGGTGGAGCCAGACTATCTGGTAGACATCAGCAGCATCGCCACCTGCTTCACCGCCTTCGGACACCATCCCCTGCTCTATCTACTCAACCAGATGAAGCCCCGTGCCAATACACAAGCCACCCTGCTCGGTAACTTCGCCGGTGCTGCCCTCGACGACATCATCAACTCGCACGGCAAGTACCAGGTGAACGAGACCGTGAAGAGCAACTTCCGGGAGAAGGCATTGGAGTTCTGCACCTGTCCTTGGTTTGACGGCAAGAAGTTCTACACCGACGCCAACCAGCAAGCCTACAATCTGCAACAGGTGGTGGACATTCTCTTTCCCCGCACCGCCTCACAGGCACAGATGAACGCCCTCAGGGGAGAAGCCCCCTACGACCGGAAGAAAGCCATCCTGGAGCCTTCATTCGTATGCGAGGCATTGGGCATCCAGGGCCGTGTGGACTTGATGACCACCGACTGCAGACTGCTCGTGGAGCAGAAGTCTGGACGCAACATGAACATCGAGACCCACCAGACTGACCCAAGCCACCACAGTTACCAGTTGACCCCTCACTATGTACAGCTCCTGCTCTACTACGGCGTACTGCAACACAACTTCAAGTTGGGCAACGACCGGGTAAACATCCGCCTACTCTACTCCAAGTACCAGCCCCAGGACGGACTGATGGTGGTGGCTTACTACCAAAAACTCTTCCAGGAGGCGATAGAATACCGCAACCAGCTCGTAGCCGCCTCCTTCGAAATAGCCAAAGAAGGATTCGAACACACGCTCAACGAGTTCACCCCCGAGGTAATGAACGTGGCAGGGACGCAGGATTTCTTCTACAACAAGTACCTGAAACCCCAACTATCCGCCATCACCGACCCGCTGCACCTGCTTTCCCCCTTGGAGGAAGCCTACTTCTGCCGCATGATGACCTTCGTGCTGCGAGAGCAGATGATCAGCAAGGTGGGCGCACAGGAAGGTACCAACACATCGGGCAGCGACCTATGGACCATGCCCCTCGCCGAAAAGAAAGATGCCGGCAACATCTACACCGACCTGCACATCGTCAAGAAAGAGAAGAGCAGCGAGGGCAGCGGCTACGACACCCTCACGCTGAGCGTACCCGACCAAGGCGAGGACTTCCTGCCCAACTTCCGCATCGGCGACATGGTTTACCTCTACACCTACAAGCTGAAGGAAGAACCCGACGTGAGGAAGGCGATATTATATAAAGGTGTATTGCAGGAAATCCACACCCACGAGATTGTAGTACACCTGAGCGACGGGCAGCAGAACGCCGACATCTTCGAGATGAACCTGCCCTACGCCATCGAACACGGCACCACCGACGCAAGCACAGGAGGAGCCATCCGCAACCTGCACCAGTTCGTCTGTGCCCCCAAGGAAAAGCGCAATCTGTTGTTAGGGCAGCGGGCGCCTCGGCGTGACTCATCGCTCAGCCTCACCCGTCACTACGACGACGTGCTCGACGACATCCTCCTCCGTGCCAAGCAAGCACAGGACTACTTCCTGCTCGTGGGTCCTCCGGGAACGGGGAAGACCAGCCGTGCCTTGAAGTTCATGGTGGAGGAAGCATTGAATGACGGAACGGGAACACCGACAACCGAAAACACCGACAACATTTCGGGGCGTATAGCGACATCGAGGCATTCTGCTTCGGGCATCAGTCAGCCCGCCTCCTCCATTCTCCTGATGAGCTACACTAACCGCGCCGTAGACGAAATCTGCGAGATGCTGGTAGACTCGGGCATTCCCTTCCTCCGTCTGGGCAGTGAATACGCCTGCGATGAGCGGTTCCGCCCCTACCTGATAGAGAAGGCCATCGCCCAGTGCCCCAAGCTCGAAGCCATCAGGCAATACATAATAGGTACACGCGTCATTGTGGGCACCACCTCGATGATGACTTCCAAGCCCTTCATCTTCTCGCTGAAGCACTTCAAGCTCGCCATCATCGACGAGTCGAGCCAGATACTGGAGCCCAACCTCATCGGACTGCTTACCGCCGTAGACAAGTTTATCCTCATCGGCGACTACAAGCAGTTGCCCGCCGTGGTGCAACAGAGCGAGAAAGACTCCTCCGTCCCCACCATCCACGACAGTCAGAAGAACGGTGTCATTGACATGAGTCTGCTGCAGGACATCTGTCTCACCAACTGCCGCAACTCCCTCTTCGAACGACTCATCCACTGGGAAGACCACGAGGAACGGACCGACTTCATCGGCATCCTCCGCCGCCAGGGCAGGATGCATCCCGAGATAGCAGAGTTCCCCAACCGGATGTTCTACCAGCGGGAAAAGCTGGAGCCAGTGCCCTGTCCTCACCAGTTGGAGACGGAACTCGCCTACACCCTTCCCTCGCAGGATGCGCTCGACGAACTTCTGAAATCGCATCGCATGATCTTCCTCCCCTCGCAATTCTGCAAGGAACCGAACGTATCAGACAAGGTAAACGCCTGCGAGGCAAGCATCGTGGTAGACCTGTTGCGCCGCATCCACCGCTTCTACGGCGAACGGTTCGACAGCAAGAAGACCGTGGGCGTCATCGTACCCTACCGCAACCAGATAGCCATGGTGCGCAAGGGCATCGAGAAGTTGGGCATCCCCGAACTGGAGAAAATCAGCATCGACACCGTGGAACGCTACCAGGGCAGTCAGCGCGACGTAATCATCTACAGCTTCACCATCCAGAACATCTGGCAGCTCGACTTCCTTGCCGGCAACAGTTTCGTGGAAGACGGGGCCGTCATCGACCGCAAGCTCAACGTCGCCATCACCCGGGCACGCAAGCAGATGATTATGACCGGCAACCCCGAGATACTGCGCAACAATCAGATATTTAGCGAATTAATGGCGTATGTAAAAGAAAAAGGCGGATACTGGGAGTGATGAGAGAAGAGGGAAAAACGAAGAGTAAAGAGGGAAACGTGAAGAAATCATCGAAAACATAACTTTTTGAAAGATTTCATCAAAAAAGTTTGGCAATATGGAAATAAAGTCCTATCTTTGCAATCGAATTACGACAAAAGGATAAAACAAAGACATAATAATATTTAGGATTCCGGTGCTATACTGGCATTGGAATTCTTTATTTTTTATGCCTTTGATAAACATATTATTAACAAAAACAAAACAACAAAGAATTATGGCTTACATGTCACAAGAAGGCTACGACAAGCTCGTGGCCGAGCTGAAACAGCTCGTTTCTGTAGAGCGCCCTAAGGCATCAGCCGCAATTGCTGAAGCCCGAGACAAGGGTGACCTAAGTGAGAACTCTGAGTATGATGCCGCCAAGGAGGCCCAGGCTCACCTCGAAGATAAAATCAACCGCTTGAAGCTCACCATTGCCGAGGCGAAAATCATCGACACCAAGCAGCTCAGCACCGACTGCGTGCAGATCATGTCGAAGGTGGAGATGACCAACATGGCCAACAAGGCAAAGATGACCTACACCATCGTGAGCGAGAGCGAGGCTAACCTGAAGGAAGGCAAGATTTCTATCAAGACTCCTATCGCACAAGGTCTGCTCAACAAGAAAGTAGGCGATGTGGCTGAAATCAAGATTCCCCGTGGAACCATCAACCTCCGCATCGACAAGATTTCATTTGAATAAAAATAAAAGGAACTTTCATTATCGTGGCACACTGCCCTCATGAAAGTTCCTTTTATTTTTATCCACTTTAGAAGAAAACTCTTCTAGAGTTTCTGGAATTCCGTATAGATCTTATCGGCAATCTCCTTCAACTCCTCTTCCGAAAGCTTGAGATGCTCCTTGCGGAAGTTAACGTCAGCCTCGCTGTTCATTGGGATAAGATGGATGTGCGCATGAGGCACCTCCAGGCCCAAGACTACCTGCGCCACCTTCTTGCAAGGGAACGCAGCCTTGATGGCACGGGCCACCTTCTTGGCAAAGACCTCAAATTCTGCCAAATCCTCGTCCTCCAAATCGAAGATGTAGTCTACCTCCTTGCGTGGGATTACCAACGTATGACCTTTGCCGACAGGACTGATGTCGAGGAACGCATAAAACTTATCGCTCTCTGCACACTTGTAGCTAGGAATCTCTCCTGCCGCAATCTTACTAAAAATACTTGCCATAATCTTTTCCTTATTTTTCTGATTTTACATTTCCCTTGATCAAATATACTCCTCCCCTTTCTTCATCTGCACCTCGTTCACATACTTGCGAACCAGCGCAGAGGAGTCTTCTTTCTTGCAGACGAGCAAGACATTGTCCTTCTCCGCCACGATGTAGCCATCCAGCCCATTCAGCACGGCAAGTTTGCCTTTCGGCAACTTGACCACATTATTGTAGCAATTCTCCATCAGCACGTCGCTGTCAATCACCACATTGTCGTCAGCGCCCTTCTGCATCGCCTCATAGATACTGTGCCAAGTGCCGAGGTCAGCCCATCCGAAGTCGCACTTCATCATGTACACATTAGAAGGCTTGTCGAGGATACCAAAGTCTACAGAGACATTGGGATAAGACGAGAAGTTCTCTTTCATAAAGGCCTCCTCGGTAGCCACGGTAGCATTGTCAGGATATTGCTTGTCATACTCACGGAGCACGGCAGGCAACAAGTTGCCGAAACACTCACGCAGATACTTGCAATTACTCAAGAAGAGACCCGTGTTCCAGAAGAACTCCCCACTCTCCACAAACATCTTGGCAAATTCGCGCTCCGGTTTCTCGGTAAAAGACTTCACTGTATAAATGTCGTCGCCTATTCCATCGCCCATCTGTATATAACCATATCCTGGTTCGGGGCGGGTAGGCTTCACGCCCATGGTGAGGAAGCGGTCATGCTCATCTACAAAGGCCAAGCCCTCCAGTACATTCTGCCGGAAAGCGTCCTCATTGAATATCGCCTGGTCGGAAGGCGTGGCTATTACACAGGCATCAGGATTACGCATCATGATGCGGTGGTTGGCCCAGGCCATGCTGGGAGCCGTATTGCGATGGATAGGCTCGGCTATAATCTGCTCGGCGGTAAGCTCGGGAAGTTGCTCCTTCACCAGACCTACGTACTCCTCATTGGTACTTACATATATATGGTCGGCAGGCACTATCTTCGCCATCCGATCGTATGTTTGCTGGAGTTGCGTGCGCCCCACCCCGAAGAAATCGACAAATTGCTTAGGAGTATGGCTACGGCTGCAAGGCCAAAGGCGTTTGCCCTTTCCGCCAGCCAATATCACGCAATAGTTGTTATTACTGTTGTTCATCATATTTTGCGGTTTTGTTACGTTAGTTTCTAAATCAAGTGTAAAGTTAGGAAATATCCATGAAAGCACCAAAGTTTTTCTCTTAATTTAAGATAGGAAAGCTGAAAAACAACAATTATTTAGTGTTTTGGTACATAAATTGAAGTTTTTCGAAAAAAAACACCAGAAAAGTTTGTCAGTTCAAAAAATATTAGTACCTTTGCACCCGCAAATAAGCCGAGAGCTAATCGCCCAGATGGCGGAATCGGTAGACGCGCTGGTCTCAAACACCAGTGGAGCAATCCATCCCGGTTCGATCCCGGGTCTGGGTACCAGGAGCTGCAAATCGAAAGATTTACAGCTCTTTTTTTGTATTACCACTCCACCATCGGAAACGTTTACAGCGTTTTGGGGAATTAACTTGCCGAATTATTTGGAGAAACAAAATAATATTCATAAATTTGCAGCAGAAACAACCCAACAACTATTTAATAACTCTATAAAACAGAAACATTACATGAAGAAATTCTTTAGTTTCGTATGTGCTTGCTTGCTGGCTCTCGGAGCACAAGCAGCTGATACAGACCAGTATGATGCTCTCTATGAAAACCTTCCTTTCCAGATGGAGAAGGTAACCCGCCCGCAGTTTCCTGCCAACGAGTTGAACCTCAAGGATTTCGGAGCCATAGGCGACGGTTCCACCCTCTGCACCGATGCCTTCCAGAAGGCTATCGACGCTCTCAGCCAGAAAGGCGGCGGCAAACTCGTAGTACCACAGGGCGTATGGTTTACAGGCCCTATCGTACTGAAGAGCAACATCAACCTGCACCTGCAGAAAGGCGCAGTCATCCTCTTCTCGCCAGACGATGCCCTCTACCCTTTCGTTCACACTTCGTTTGAGGGACTAGACACCCGCCGCTGCCAGTCGCCTATCTCGGGCAACGGACTTACCAACGTGGCAATTACCGGCCAGGGCTGCATCGACGGCAATGGTGAATACTGGCGACCTCTGAAGAAGCAAAAGGTAACCGAGAGTCAGTGGAAGACCATCACCTCTCGTGGCGGTGCCTACAAGCGTGCCGACTACTGGTTCCCGTCAGAGGGTGCACTCAAGGCAGACAACAGTGCCAACATGAATATACCTAAGACTCCAGCCACAGAGGAAGAGTGGAACGAAATCAAGCGTTTCCTCCGCCCAGTGATGATTAGTCTGGTAAGCTGCAAGAACGTTTGGCTCAATGGCGTCATCTTCCAGAACTCTCCAGCCTGGAACATCCACCCCCTGATGTGCGAGAACGTACTCATCGAAGACGTCTTGGTTCGCAACCCTTCCTATGCACAGAATGGCGACGGACTCGACCTGGAGTCTTGCAAGAATGCACTCATCGTCAACTCTACCTTCGATGTGGGCGATGACGGCATCTGCATCAAGAGCGGCAAGGATGCCGACGGCAGAAAGCGCGGCATTCCATGCGAGAATGTCATCGTGAACGGCTGCACCGTATTCAAGGGCCATGGCGGCTTTGTGGTAGGTAGCGAAATGAGCGGCGGCGTGAAGAACATAAAGGTGAGCGACTGCCAGTTCCTCGGCACCGATGTAGGTCTCCGTTTCAAGAGTACCCGTGGCAGAGGTGGAGTCGTAGAGAACATCTATATCGACAACATGTCTATGTTCGACATCCAGACCGACGTCATCACCTTCGACCTCTACTACGGTGGCAAGTCGGCAGTAGAAGTGCTAGCCGACGGCGACGAGGCTAAGCAGCAGAAGGTAGAGAAGTACAAGGTAGACGAAACCACCCCTTGCTTCCGCAACATCGACATCAACCACGTCATCTGTCGCACAGCTCGCCGTGCAGCCTACTTCAACGGTTTGCCAGAGATGCCTGTAAGCAACATCCACATCAAGGACCTGGAGGTGAACAATGCCAAGCAAGGCATCGTCATCAACCGCACCGACGGCGTGAAGCTCGAAAACATCAAGGTCTCTGCCAAGACCCACACCTTCGATGCCAAGAACTCCAAGAACGTAGTGGTCAACGACAAGACCTACAAGAAGATTGACGAGAAGGGGATTACCCTCGATTTCTAAAGCCACATTATAAATGCAAAAACGGCAGCCTGGAAGAACCCAGGTTGCCGTTTTTTTTGCGTTTTAAAATACGCTCATGTCTTTGTCAATCCTTAAACTCCAACGAGAGTTCGCCTGTACCTAGCAAGTTGTAGCTCATGCGATGGTAAGGCGTAGTGCCGTACTCCTTGATAGCTGCACGATGCTTCTTCGTAGGATAGCCCTTGTTGCTCTTCCAGTCATACTGTGGGTATTCTTCGGCAAGAGCGTCCATATAGTCGTCACGATAAGTCTTGGCGAGGATGCTTGCCGCTGCGATAGCCAAGTACTTGCCGTCGCCCTTTACGATGGTAGTATGAGGCAAATTCCTGTAAGGCTTGAAGCGATTGCCATCCACGATGACTGCCTCTGGACGAACTTTCAACTGGTCAAGGGCACGGTGCATGGCGAGGATGCTCGCATTCAGAATGTTTATCTGGTCGATTTCCTCTGGCGTCACGATGCCCACAGCCCATGCCACAGCATCACGTTCTATCTGCTCCCGCAAAGCCTTGCGCTTCTTGTCGGTCAGTTTCTTACTGTCGTTGAGGTCAGCGTTCTGATAATCGGGGGGCAGGATGACGGCAGCAGCATAGACGCTGCCTGCCAAGCATCCTCTGCCAGCCTCATCACAACCAGCCTCCACCATGTCCTTATAATAATGCGATTCTAACATAGTTTTTCTTATCTTTATTTTATTTCTGATCGGCTTTGTCTGGATTATCCTGTTGGGACAGTTGATGCTTACCATCAGCCGTACGGCTATCGACTTTATCCGCAGGTGGTTGTTGCTACATATATCCTTGCGTATCAATATCTCATTGGTGAGCGATTTCTTCATCAAGCTTCTAAAACTACCAATGTCTGAATCTTCGTCAGCGACAAAACATTATGGCAGCAGGTGTTCGGATAAGTTTATCCGAACATCTGCGCCACACGCTTCACGCCTGCCACAAGTGCATCTACCTCTTCTTTGGTATTATAAAGAGCGAAGCTAGCACGCACTGTTCCAAGAATGCCATAACGGTCCATCAATGGTTGCGCGCAATGGTGACCCGTGCGAACGGCAATGCCGAGGCGGTCGAGCAAAGTTCCCATATCCATGTGATGAATGTCACCTACAAGGAAACTAACAACGGCATCTTTTCCGTCTTGTTCGCCAAAAAGTCTGATACCATCGATGGTTCGCATCTGCTCCATACAGTACTTAGTAAGCTCCTGTTCATGCAAGGCGATATTGTCCATGCCAAGAGCAGAAACATAGTCGATAGCCTTGGCAAGACCATGGGTAGCCACATAGTCTGGCGTACCTGCCTCAAACTTGAATGGCAGCTTCTCGAAGGTGGTCTTCTCGAAGCTTACGCTTTCTATCATCTCACCACCACCTTGATAGGGTGGCAACTTATCTAGCCATTCCTCCTTGCCATAAAGCACTCCGATGCCAGTAGGTCCATAAATCTTATGACCACTGAAAGCGAAGAAATCACAATCCAGGTCTTGTACATCCACCTTGAAGTGAGGAGTGCTTTGTGCTCCATCCACCATCACAGGCATATCATGCTCATGGGCCATCTTAATCATCTCCTTCACCGGGTTTACCGTACCAAGCACATTGCTTACTTGAGTTATGCTGACAATCTTGGTACGATCGGTAAATAAACTGGCATATTCTTCGAGGTCGACCTCTCCCTTGTCATTGATAGGAATAACACGAATGGCAATGCCTTTCTTGGCAGCTTGCAACTGCCAAGGTACGATATTGGAGTGATGTTCCATCGTAGAGATGATAACTTCATCGCCCTCGCTCATAAATTCATCACAGAACGATGAAACCACGAGATTCAAGCTCTCTGTAGTACCACGGGTAAAGATGATTTCCTCGGTCTTTGGTGCATTGATAAACTGGCGTACCGTCTCACGGGCCGCTTCATGCAGGTCGGTGGCTTGCTGAGACAGATAATGCACGCCACGATGTACATTGGCGTTTACGTTGAGATACTCGTCGCGCATAGCATCCAATACAGACAGGGGCTTCTGCGTGGTCGCAGCATTGTCCAAATATACTAATGGTTTATCGTATACTGTTCTCGACAGAATCGGAAAATCTGCTCTTACTTGATTGATATCATACATAATTACGCACCTTTTATTTACACAATTTGCAACCCTCACACTTATTCAACTCTCCGCGGAAGCGTTTCTCCACGAGATGATGGAGACGGTCACGCAATGGCTCCAGCTCCATTTTATCGATGACTTCGTTGATAAAAGCAAACTGGAGAAGCAACTTTGCCTCTTCACGGCTCACGCCACGCTGCTGCATATAGAACAGGGCGGCATCATTGAGCTGCCCTACCGTGCTGCCATGCGCACACTTCACGTCGTCTGCATAAATTTCCAGCATGGGCTGGGTGAACATACGGGCGGTCTTAGTGGCACAAAGGTTTTGGTTGGTTTCTTGTGATGTTGTCTTTTGGGCATCCTTGCGCACCAACACACGACCTGCGAATGCTCCACGTGCCTCGTCATCGAGCACATACTTATAAAGTTCTGTGCTTGTACAGTGACCTACCTGATGGTCGATAAGCGTATTGTTATCCACCACCTGATTCTTGTCGGCAATCACACAACCATTACAGAAGCACTCTGCCCCCTCAGCCTTGAATACGAGGTCGAGACGGTTGCGGGTAATGCCGTTGTGGAGGGTAATCACGTTGTGGTTCACCCGACTATTAGCCTGCTGCTCAATATAAACATTGCTTACACGGCGGTTCTTGATATGAGTCTCCTCCAAGCAATAGAGATCTAAGCTGGCATTCTCGCCCACATAAGCCTCGATTACTTGAGTAGCGAGGAAGTTCTTGTCATCGGCTGCATGATCGCAGAAGAGGAACTTTACTTCCGCACCTTGCTCCAAGACGATGAGCACACGGCGGTTCACCATCAAGTCGACATCCGAACGAAGGATATTGATGACCTGGATGGCTCTGTCTACCTTTGTATTCTTAGGAACATAGACTAGCAAGCCATCCTGCGCCAACATAGTGTTGAGGGCGGTAATGCCATCTTCCTCTGTCTTAGCAATCTTACCGTAATATTTCTCGATGAATTCAGGCTTCTCTACAGCAACCTTGCTCAAAGAATCTACGATAACTCCCTCTGGCAACTCTACTTTTGGCAAAGCCTTGCTATAGAAACTGTCGTTTACCACGAAGTAGAGCGAAGTGCTTAGATTTGGCACGTCACAGCGGAAAGCCTCGTAGGGATCAACAGGGATTTCAAGGCGATTGAGGTTCAAGCCGTAGTCTGGCTCGAATATCGCACTCATATCTGTATACTTGTATCTTTCTACCTTGCGAGAAGGGAAGCCTAAGCGACGGAAGTCCTCAAATGCGGCATCACGCAGGGTATTGAGAGCCTCGGCACTGTTCTTCTTGATCATTCTCGAAGAGCGCTGATACAAG
>CAVDKC010000074.1:0-13157 GCA_963609615.1 Oribacterium sp. | reverse complement strand
TTTTCTGCCGTAGTAATTTTCAAAGTGGGGTATGCCGCTTGAATACAGGCAATGTATCGGGCTCGCCCATGTAATAAAAAATCGCATCCACCATCTGTGGCGTAAAGTAGGAGGCTTTTGCAGGTGACCCCGTTATTTTGCAAGAATGAAGCACGAAAAAGGCACGACCATCTTCTCAGACAGTCGTGCCTCATTGTTTTTTAGAGAGAGTTTATCTTGTTATTTAGGCATTTCCTTGCCGTCAAAACCATCTATCAGCATTTGCATTGCACGCTCCAAATTGCCGGAGAGCACCATGTTGCCTTGCTTTTTCTGAGGCTGACGCTTGCCTGACTGCAAATCTTTCAAACGCTGCTGAACCATCTTCTTTGCCTCCTTGCGTATCTTCTCGTCCTGGCACTCCTTGACAAGAGGACTGCACCAACGGCATAATTGCAAATCGGTAACATCCAGACTCTTGTTGTCCCAATATTCCTTGCAATACTTGAAATAGTCGCTCCAGTTCTTAGCCTTCTGATGAGCAGTAATCAGTACATCAAGGCGAAGCTCCTCACGGTTTGACACCTTGCATTCCTCCATCAAAGCCACCCACTTATCGAGTGCCTCTGTATCGAGCACTTGCTTATCACCATCGGTTTTCAATACCTGCCTTACAAAACCACGCCATACACTTTGCAATTTCATATCCACAGGCATGTCGCCCAAGGTTTTCTTCAAAATTCCAGGATACTTGGCAGTATAAACAAAAGCCTTGCTGAAAGGATTGTTGATGTATTTCATAAAAATCATGGCAGATGCAGAATCAGAAGCAAAAGTCTCTGCTTTGGGATCAAGCAAAGCTTCAGCTACGTCATTGGCACGCTGGTTTTTGTAGGCATTACCAAGAGAAGTAAGATATTGCTTCAAGAAAGCCTCATCGCGCTTGCCTTCTTCCCACTGTTTGTCCATGTCCATAGAACCACTGTCTACGCTTGCTTTTTTCACTCTGTCAATGAATCCGTCAGCGTCACTGCCACCCAGGAAGCGACCGATTTCCTGACCCTCGGAATTGAAGATAATAAATGTAGGGAATGCACTCACTTGCAACTTCTGCACAAGTGCCGGCCCTTCGCCCTTCTCCATGTCTATCTTGATGCACACGAACTTAGGGTTCATAAAGTCGCCTACCTTCTTTTGGGGGAAGATGTCGCGCGCCATCATCTTACAAGGGCCACACCAGGAAGTATAGCAATCCAGGAATACCATCTTGTTCTCGGCCTTGGCCTGTGATACTGCTTCTGCAAACTTGGTTCCCTCCTTACAGAAATTCATGCCCTCTGCTGTTTGGGCATTCATCTGGATGGCAAAGCCGAGCAATGCCATCAAGAGCATTAATGAAATTTTTCTCATTGTCTTAATTGGTTGATTATGAATATTGGATTTTATCGCTCCATTACATATTTCCAAGCCATGTCCTTTACCTTGCCTGGAACTGTATATACTCTAGGGTCGCCTATAGTGACACCACTGGCAGGATTGACCGTAAACTCATACAGTTTGCCTTCCTGTGTCTTCTCGTTCCATGTAGCCACGTGCATGACTGTATTGGGGTTGGGCATCATAGCCAGAAATATAGTACGGAAATAATACTTCTGCAATCTCACACAAGTTACCTGCTCGTCAGCATCTGGAGCTGTCCAGAGCGGAGTCGCTTCGGTCGATGCAGTATAACGCAGACAGTATACGCTGTTGGCTGCGCCATAGAGCAGGAATTCTCCCATAAACGGGGCTGCTATAGAAGTCATCTCCTTGGCATGAGGCGAGTTCGTAATGTCATAAAGTCCACTTGCGATATTGTCGGTAGCAGAGGTTGCCGTAGAGAAATTGGCAGTCATGAGATAGCGTTCGTCATCCTTGTCCATGATGAAATACTCCAAGTAGTTGCGGCCCCAGTCGCTCATGACATACTTCATGCCTACATGGTTTACATCTACAGGACAGGTTGCATCCTGAGTAGCGAAAGAAGTGAGATTGATTCCTCCACGGTTTACACACAAGAACCGCTCGTTGGTATCGTCATAGACGATGGCATCAAACGAGGTACCCAACACTTCACTTGCGTATGGGGCCAAGGTTCCATAGTCGCCCGTCTTTGCCGCCCCATAATAATCATTACGGGCCACCGCATTGAAAGAGACGGTATAAACCTTATTGTCATTAATCGCCACCTCACCGCGCATGCCTACACCTTTTGTTCCATAATAGGTCAACGCCTTGTCGCCAGGTGCCTCATAAAACATTTGGTCAAATTCCAAACTACGCTCAAAGGTATCATTGTTCAAACCACAGAAGTCCTTGTCTGTTACCACAAACACAGGGTCGGCTTCTGGAGTAGCCATTGCCACGACGGGGCGCATAATCTTCACCGGGAGTCCTTCCATCGACTGTCCGCCATTGGAAGTACGATACAGGTTCCAGAACTCCTTGTCCTGAATAATATTTTTCTTGACCAAGGAATTGACCACCAATCCTATGTCGGATGTACCAGGCTGGTCGGTTGGTTCATAAAGCAACATCCAGCCTGCTGTAATAGACTCCTCCACCTGGCACTTTACCTGGAAATATTGCTGAGTGCCATCCTCACAGTTCGTGACGGTAAGCAATACATTATAAGAAGATGCCACACGACTTATCTCGGCCTCCAGCTTTGCCTGATGGCCAATGGTATCTATCGTCTTGTCGACATTAGCTCCCGAAGAAGCCGAATAGATAGTCCAGACATAATCAAGCGGTGCTGAACTATCATCATTAGCCAACTTGCCATTGTAATAAACCTTAGGTTCTATTTCCAACTTGTCATATCGTGAGATGACATAAGCAGACTGAATGCCAAGACCTGCCGTATCAATCTTCACCTCAGCCAAGTCATGATAGTCATAGTTGCCCTTGTCATCGTAACACGAGATAAATGTCAGCGCAGAAAACAACGCCAGACCTGTAAATATATTGAATAACCTTTTCATAGACTTTCGTTTTAGAATGTGACGATTTTACCCGTTTCATCCGTGAGAGGAGTATCATGGGTATTGTTATACTCTTCCAATGCCAACTTCATCTTGGATGCCAAGTAACTGGCATAATTGCTGGAGATGGTATTGGTATCCTCGTCATAACGCACGCTGGTATTATAATTTACCTTGAAATCCACCATATCCAGTTCCTGGATCATAAACTGGTACTTCACCTTGCTGTAATCGCCGAAATAACGGCTCAATGCCATCATCGGATAGGTGGCTGCTTCCCAGTTGGCGGGCTTGTCAAGATAGTTTTTCAGTACGACTGTCAAGGTTTGCAACTCCTTGGCACCAGGCTGGAACACATCGTTTGATTTCAGCCGCAACTTCAGATGCCCGTCCTTGTCGGTAAAAGACTGTGCGTTCTTCAACTTGGACGTGTCAAAAGTTATATCAAACTCACTGGTCGTCGCACCAGCCTTGACGGTATATTCTCCCAAGGAGTAACTGCCTTCAGCCTCCTCTAGGTCTCCATCGTAAGCCTCCAACTGGAATGTACGGTCTTGACCAGACAATACACCGGCAGGGCGAGCATAGAAATGAAGTGTCTTCTCACCCAGGGTATATGAATAATTGTAGGTGATGCTGTCTTGTGGAACACTCTCTGTGCCAAACCATATGTTTAGTGCAGAATAGCTGGCATCAAACTCTGGATATTCGTTCTTGCTGCAACTGGCTAGTGTAGCTGTCAAAATGCCTGCGACTGCCAATGCCTTTATCACTCTATTCTTTATCATCATAGCTTTCGTTATTATGAAACATACTTATCTATTGTCTTCACGCTGAGCGGCGTCTGTCTCTGACATAGGAAGAGGAAAGGTGTAAGCCTTCTGTGCCACCATGTCCGCATCAGAACCCAATACAGACTGCATGTTCAGTCGCTTATAGAGGAAGAACAACTGTCCCTCACCCAGAAATTCCCTTCTGTACTCCTTGGTCAGCCAACCATAGAAATCGTCTGGCAAGGCCGTAAGCGGTGTCACGATATTACGAGCTGTCCTCAACTCATTGATGGTAGAGAGAGCACCTTCTGGATTGTTGTTGCGATATTGACACTCCGCAAGAATCAGGTACATCTCGCTCAACCGAATCATCGGAAGTTTGTTGGTATAAAAAGAATCATCACCACTGCCCTCCGTAAACTTGGTGGAGAAACGATAGTCTGCCAACTCACCTACACCCGACTGGAAGAGATAGAGATAGCGATAATCTGTAGTTTCCTGATCATAATAATCCAGCAATGTCTGCTGGTCGATAGAGAAACTATTGGTGCTCAAGTCTGGATTGAAATAGGTGTCTGAGATATTGGACATCAAGTCATCATGAAGACCGAAGAGTTGTTCGGTAGCAAAGCTATTATCCTCCCCTTTACTCAACTTATCCACAGTTGCCCAAGAGAAGAACTCAGACTGGATAACTTCATTGGCAGCCTTCTCAGCCTCTTCATAATCGCCCATCCACATATACACTCTCGCCATCAAGCCACGTACCGCATAGTAGTTCATGTGTCTTTGACGATTCATGAGATACCCATTGTCGTCAAGCTCCGTGATTTCCTCACCAGTCACGACGGGATCTGTGTTTTGGAGCAAACTGGCGGCTTCCTTCAAGTCATCCAGCACCTTGCCCGCTACCTCTCTTACCTTCAACTGGGGAGATACCCTATACGACATCGTCGTGCAATAAGGGATGGAAGGCATCTCGGGCGACTGCGCATAGCTGACTCCAAAACATCTGAGCAAGTCGAAATGCAGGAAGGCTCTCAAAGCCAAGGCCTCTCCCTTGATGATAGAGTAATTGTTGCCGGAGAAAAGTTTCTGACTGCCGTCTATGTGCGAAAGCAAATTGTTGGCATTGACAATGCCATTATAATTGGTAGTCCATATACCTTCTATCAGCGACTTGGAATAAGTGGCAGTATAGTCAAACTGAGCCAGGTCTCCATAAGTGGTAGACGGGTAATCGGTCCATTCCTGTCCCAATACTGCCATTGCGCCAAACATCAGATTTTTGGCATAAGTATTATCGCTCACCATTGAAGAATAAACTCCAGCCAATGCCTCTTTGTAACCTTGCTGTGAACTGAACAATTCAGAGTCTTCCACTTGCGATTTAGGCTGAACATCCAGCCAATCGTTGCAAGAACTTTGGGTAACACCCAGCCCCAGCACCACCAAGACCTTATAGATTATATTTTTCATTTTCATTGTTGTCATGTCGTTTGGATATTATTAGAATGTTGCTGCCAAGGAGAATGAGAATGAGCGAGCATACGGATAGTTTAGTCCACGCTCTGTCTTTACCGTCGAGATGCGGAAAACATCACTCATATTGAAAGACAACTTGAGACGCTCCATCTTGATGCGCTTCAACCAGCTCATGTACTTGAAATCATAGTAACAAGAGAAAGAAGCCAGCTGAATCTCATTGTTTTTCTCCACAAATCGAGAGGTAGGATAAGTCGTGGAAGGCGAAGAGGAAATGTGCTTATAAATAGCTACATCACCAGGGTTCTGCCAAGTATCATTGAGTACACGACGGTCTACATTGTATGCCACGTTAACATTCTCCACTCTATCTACAAGCGTCTGGTTATAGTAATCCCCACCGAAGCGATAACTGAACGAGCAAGTCATACCAATACCTTGGTATTCTCCACTAAAACCGAAGTTGCCATGATATTTGGGGTTACTGTCACCCACCACCACTTTATCATTGGTATCGTAAGTATAAGTGGTAGAAACACCATCCTTCTTCAAGAACAATTCACGTCCCGTAACAGGGTCTATGCCCAAGGAACGAACTGCCCAAATGGCCGACATCGACTGGCCTTCCTCGTATCTGATGATAGGCGATGTGGTATTGTTTTCGTCTGCTTCTTCCTGTGTCTTGTCGTTGAACGACTTTAGGGCATCATTGATTTTGGTCACCTTGTTGGTGTTGTGCCCTATGGATGCATTGACAGAGAAGTAATCTGTGCCCTTCTGATAGAAACGCCAGTTGACCGTTGCCTCAAAACCCTTGTTCTCTACATTTCCCAAGTTCTCGTAATAGCTACTGAAACCTGTGGACGTAGGCAAGGTCATAGCTAGTAGGGCATCCTTTGTGGTACTCTTGTAAGCATCAAAGCGAATGTTGAGTTGCCTGAACATCTGCAAATCTACACCGAAGTTCAAGTCGCCCGTCTGCTGCCATTTCAACTGGTGGTTAGACATCGCCATCAGATAAGCTCCCGTGATATTGTCGTAACTGATGTTATCGTAGAACTTGTAAGTGGCCTTTGCCTGGTAAGGATTGAAGTTCTGACTACCTGTCAAACCATAAGAGCCGCGAATCTTCAACAAGTTGATGAACTTCAGGTTTTCCTTAACCAACTTCTCATTATGTACATTCCAACCCAATCCGCCAGACCAGAACGTACCCCAACGGTTGTCTGATCCATATACTGAAGAACCGTCAAAACGAAGAGAAAGGTCTGCCAGGTAACGCTCGTCGTATGAATAGTTGACGGCTCCCGTCACACCTACCTGCCGAGTAGTTCCCTCACTTCCCGAAGGTCGCCCATTGTCAGCATACTGCTTGGCAAAGGATATATGGTCTACATGATTGTTGAGGAATCCCCACGCAGTCATTCCGTGAGTGTCTGTAGAAGTCTCGCTCAGACTCCATGCCGCATTTGCCAACAAGAGGCTCTTGCCAAACCGGGCATTATAGTTGGCAGTAATATCCGATGACAAGGTATGGCTTTCCCCGTCCGTGATGCTATAGGAACCCCTCTTGTAATAGTTGTCGCCTGTCCACTCCACAAAGTTGGTGTGGTCACCGGGGTAGAAATCCTCCCGCTTATTGGCCTGATAGGTATATCCTATGCGCCCTGTAAAGCGAAGAGCCTCAATGGGGCGCCATTCTATGTAAAAGTTCTCTGTGTATTCGGTATACTTAGACTGGTTTTTCGTACCAATGGAAGCGTTATACTGAGGATTGTAATACACCAAGGTGGTTGCTCCATAACCTGCCGGTGTGAATGTACCCAGCACTTTCACCAGGTTGCCGTTCTCATCGTATGGAGAGAAATATGGATTGACCGACACATAGTCTGAGAATGAACCATATGGAGAATCTATAGCCTTATTGGATGTGATGGACAAAGAATTGCGGAACAAGAAGTCTTTGTAACGATAAGACAACTTCACGTTACCCGACATCGTATTGCGGTCGGAACCTTTCATCACACCCTTGATGCCATTGTAGCTCACATTGGCACTGTATCTCATCCGCTGGTCTCCACCTTCCATATAGACGGTATGCTTCTGGCCCACTCCTGTACGAAGCGGTTGCGACAACCAATAGGTATCTACCCCACGAGCAATATTCTGCTGGATGGCATTATACTGTTCACGGAGCATTTGATTATAATTAGGGTCAGAAGAGGTGTAACGCCCGGCATTGTATTCCACTTGCAATTTCTCCGCAGCATTACACAGGTCGTAAGAAGTCAAGTCGGGAGCCTGTATATTCAAATCTCCATTGTAAGTAAGGCGAAGCCTGCCTGTCTCTGGCTCTATCGTCTCAACGACCACTACACCATTGGCAGCCTTTGAACCATAGAGAGACTTGGCGGCAGCATCTTTCAATACAGTAACCGACTTTACACGATTCATGTCAAGGTCGAATATCTGTTGCTGAGTCGACTCAAACCCATCCAAAACAAACAAAGGGGCATTGGGGTTGCCACTGTACTCCCCCTGCAACCCCGAGAAAGAAGAGTTACCACGAATGGAAATGTCATTCAAGGCATTAGGATTGGAACCATTCAAAAAACTATCATCCACAAAAAATGCAGGGTCAAGATTGGCAAGACTCTTCAACACATTCTGATTTCCTACCGACTTGAGGTCTTCTTGGGTATAGGATGAAGAAGCACCGGTAAAACTGGACTGGCGATAATTGAACAAACCGGTAACGACTACCTCGTTGAGCATCTGCTTGTCCTCCTCCAGTTTGATAACCACATTATCCACATTTTTCCTGCAGTTCACAAAATAAGGAACAGTCTTCATACCCAGGAAAGAAACCATCAAGGTTTCACCCTGGCCCTGATCAAGATCTAAGGTAAAATAGCCATTCTCATCTGTTATGATACCAACTCCTTTCTTGCCTGCTACCTGGATCGTTGCTGACGGAATACTCTCACCTTTGCCATCTACCACCTTACCACGAACCTTAACCTTTTCTATCTTGGTCATAGGTACAGACTTCGGCTTGGTACTGGTCTCTTTGACCGAGATAAAACCATCATGTTCGACAAAGGTCACAGGAAGTCCATTGAGTACCTGCATCAATGCATCGGTCACATTATCTGCATTGACCTTAGCATTGACCTTATACCGGTCAAGGCTTTCGTATGAAAAGACAATTTTGGTACCAAACTTCTTTTCCAACTGTTTCAACACAGCGGTCAATGGCTTGGAATTGATTACTTGCTCATACTTCGTCTGGTGCTTTTGAGCAATTATAAAATTGCCCCCAAAAAGGTTTGGCATCATCAATGCAAAGCATGACAAAAAAAGAATCCTCTTCTCTCTCATATCAGCATATTTTGATAGTTAATACTATAGAACATTAAAGTTCCGTCTTATTTATTACAAATATGCCTTTAAGACGAAGTCCTATGACAACAGGGCACCCCTAATTGCAACTTTTTCCACCAAAAAACTTACTTTATGATAGTTTTCCCAAGAGAAAACTGTAAAAATGAATATTTTTTGCATGCATCACTCCACAACTATCACATGATCTTTTAACTTGATATTGATGTCGGAGGTTTCATTGAGCAACTTTAATGCCTCATCCAGACTATCTTTCATGTTACACATATAATGAAAGTGCCGACCAAGCAATTCCTCGTTACCACAAACTACACTTACATTATAGACTCTACCCAATTGCTGCAAGATGGTTAACAAAGAGGCATTGTCAAAATACAAGACTCCATCTTTCCAACTGGTAAAATCCTGAGTATTTACCTCTTGCACCTGCAACCTGTCGTTCTCCAAATAAACATCTTGGTCGGGAGACATTCTCACCTTGTCATGATGCGAGGTAACTTCTACAGCACCTTTCACCAATGTGACGTGTACATCGTCCTCATTATAACAACGCAAGTTAAACTCAGTGCCCAACACCTTGGTAGATAACGTTTTCGTCTTGATGACAAAAGGTTTAGACGCATCATGAGCCACCTTAAAATATCCTTCTCCACAAAATTCCACCTTGCGCTCTTTCTTACCAAAATCCTCAGGATACTTTAAGGTACTCTTAGAGTTGAGGCAAACCTCTGTGCCATCAGGCAAGGTGATGGTCTTCTGCTCGCCTGCAGCTATCGTGATGACTTGATGACTCCCATCAGAAGCCACCGAACTACTAGCATTCTTCTCTGCCTCCATGATAACCCTTCCTTTATCTACAGAAACAGACTGCGACACCTGAACCGATGATGAGGCTGACGGGGCAGACTGAGGCCAAAGCAACCATGCTATCAAGCAACAGGCAGCAGCAACGCCAGCTATCATCATATATCGCCAAAGAGAAGTAGAACGCCCTGAGAGTTTTTGTTCTGAGTCTATGTTTTTCTCTGCAAACTCTCGCCATGCCAGCTCTACATTCGGCACAACACCAGCCTTTCTGTTGGCAGCCTCATCAAGGTCGTTTATAGCACACAAAATCTCCCTTCCCTCCTTCGAAGCAAGCAGGGAATCCATTTTGTCGATGCCATTCTGCATATCATCACCATCAATGGCATCCAAGATTTGTCGGGTAAAAACTTCCTTATCCATCTTTGTTTTTCTTTGCTTATAAAACGAATAACCATCCCCAAGGGGCACCTCAATAATTCAAATAATTAGTTAGAATTCGTTAAGTTTAGTAAAAATCCACATTCTTGAACTTCTGCCGCATATAGCTTAATGCCTGCATGATATGCTTTTTCACAGCACTCTCACTGATATCCAGTTCCGCTGCTACCTCCCTGTATTTCTTGTGCTCCACATAGCAAAGCCGGACAATTTGCTGAGTCCTGGGCGTTAGTTCCTCCAATGCTTGCATGATGGCTTGAATTTTTTCTTCCCGGACATTCATTCGGTCGAGATTGTTGCTCATCAATTCCGCCATCTGCATACTAGCCTGCACATAACGGTTACGAATGTCTTGTTTACGGATATAGTCTAAACACACGTTTCTCACGGTCGCCAGCAAATAAGAAGACATATTGTCTACCTCACACCCCTGTAGTTTTCGCCAGACCAGCTCGAAGGAATCAGAGACAACATCCTTGCTTGCCTCCTCATCATGCAGGATGCGCAATGCAAGATAATATGCCTTGGTATAATTTTCCCGAAATAATATTTCGAAACTGATTCTGTCCATCTATATCTAGTTCATCTAGTTTAATGGGTGCAAAGTTAAACAAAATCACAGAAAGCACAAAATTAAAATGAAATTTTGTGCTAAGAAAGGTCTATTCCTTTCCATCTGTTAATCTTTATTATATTCCCATGATAATCTTTGCTTTATAGTATTATTATCATTACCTTTGTAGAAGTCAACGGTATTCATCGAAAAATATCACTTGCTAACAATACAAGAAACAATGAGATTCAACAAGACATTCTTTAGCATCGGATTGGCCGTGAGCTTGATGCAAGCCCCCATCCCTTCCCTCGCCCAGACGGCACAAGGCACTGGCAGTAAGAACCCCCTCTTGCAGAAGAGCACCCTACCATTCGGTGCTCCCGACTTCAGCAAGATACAGGAGAGCGACTATCTGCCTGCCATCGAAGCTGCCATCAAGAACCAGCGGGAGAACATCCAGAAGATAGTAAGCAACAAGCAGAAGCCCACCTTCAAGAACACCATCCTCGCCTACGAGGAGAGCGGCGTGCTGCTCGACAGGGTAACCAGCGTGTTCTTCGGACTCACCAGTGCCCACAAGACACCCGCCATCGCCGAGACCCAGAAGAAGGTTTCCCCGATGCTCACCCAGTTGAGCAACGAAATTTCCTTCAACAAGCAGCTCTTCGAGCGCATCAAGTACGTTTACGACAACGAGTACAAGAAGCTGAAGGGCGAAGACCAGCGGCTCACCGAAGTCATCTACAAGGACTTCGTACGCTCGGGGGCCCTCCTCTCCGAAGAGAAGATGGAGCGCATGAAGCAAATCAACTCCCGCATCTCCGAACTCCAGCAGCAATGGGGCAACCTCTTGCCTGCCGCCACCAATGCGGCCGTGGTATGGGTAAATAGCCTGGCTGAGCTAGACGGACTGAGTGATGCAGACATCGCCCAGTGCAAGAAGGACGCCGAGAGCCGGGGCGGCAAGGCTCCCTACTGCATCGTCATCGTAAACACCACCCAGCAGGCCATCCTAACCAGCCTCAACAACCGCGACTTGCGCCGCAGGGTGTATGAGGCAAGCATCCATCGCGCCGATGCCACCAATCCCGAATACAACACCTTCCCCATTGTGACCGAGATAGCCAAGCTCCGCGCCGAGAAGGGTCAGCTGATGGGATACGACAACTATGCCGACTATTCGCTCGAAAAGACGATGGCAAAGAACTCGAAGAACGTGAACGACTTCCTACAGCAGCTCATCAAGGAGTATGCCCCCAAGGCCGAAGCCGAGACCAAGAGCATAGAGGATTACGCACGGAAGACCGAGGGTAAGGACTTCCAGCTGCAGCCCTACGACCGCTTCTACTATTCTGCCAAGATGAAGAAGGAGATGCTCAACATCACCGACGACGAGATAAAGCCCTACTTCAACATCGACAGCGTACAGGTAAACGGTGTGTTCTATGCCGCCCACCGCGTCTATGGCTTGAACTTCAAGGAGCGCAAGGACATCCCTACTTATCACCCCGACATGAAGGTGTTTGAGGTGAGCGACAAGAACGGCAAACCCATCGCTCTCTTCTACAGCGACTACTTCCGTCGCCCCACCAAGCGTGGCGGTGCCTGGATGAGCAGTTTCGCCAAGCAGAGCAAGCAGAGAGGGCAGTTGCCTATTATATATAATGTGTGCAACTATGCTAAGGCTCCAGACGGACAGCCCTCGCTCATCACCTGGGACGAGGCGTGCACCCTCTTCCATGAGTTCGGGCACGCCCTGCACGGCATCCTCTCTAGCTGCCAGTACAACACGCTCTCGGGCACAGCCGTGGCCCGCGACTTCGTGGAGATGCCGTCGCAGTTCAACGAGTCGTTTGCCTCCATCCCCGAGATATTCGACCATTTCGCCCGCCACACAGAGACCGGCAAGCCGATGCCTGCCGACCTGAAAGAGCGCATGCTGAAGAGTATCAACTTCCAGACGGCGTATGCCTTGGGCGAGAACCTAGCCGCCACTTGCCTCGATTTGGCCTGGCATGAACTTACCCCTGAGCAGATTCCATCTGCCTACATGGCAGGAGCCTTCGAGAAGGAAGCCCTCCACAACATCGGTTTGCTCGACAACCAGATACCGCCCCGCTATTCCACTTCCTACTTCAACCACGTATGGGGTGGCGGATATGCAGCAGGTTACTACAGCTATCTCTGGACCGAGGTGCTGGCTGTGAACATCGCCGACTACTTCGCCAAGCATGGAGCCTTAGACCCAGCGGTAGGCCAGAGCTTCCGCGACAAGATTCTGAGCCGTGGCAACACCAAGGACCAGTTGGAGATGTTTACCGACTTCACGGGTATGAAGAGTCCCGATGCCTCCGGACTGCTGAAGGCAAGAGGACTGTAAGAGCCTAACATTTCAAGTGCCGATACCGGTGCCAAAAGTCACATTCCAGTTACTTTCAGGCATCAGTATCGGCACTATTCGGGTCGCCTGCAGACAGCTATTGCCATCTCGCCTCTGCGATTACATCAGGTTGCACTTCTCGGCGGTGTTCTTTTCTACTTTCTCGCCATCCTTCAGGATGCGGGCCTTATAGCCGAACTTCCCGAAGCCCTGCTGGAGCTTCTCTGGAGTGGTCTTGTCGGCATCATACTTCACGGTTACCGTCTGGTTGGGCACGGAGGTCTCAATGCTCTTGATACCCTTCTCGAAACGGA